>NZ_JALBGB010000010.1:0-105916 GCF_022631395.1 Calidifontimicrobium sp. SYSU G02091 | reverse complement strand
GTCGGCAACCAGGTCTACGGCACGACGCAGGCGAGCTACGGCGGCGGCCAGGGCGTGCAGCTGTGGACGCTCGACCTCGGCGCCGGCCCCGCCGGCTCGCAGGCCAACTTCTACGCCTCGCTCGCGAATCCGGCGGCCAACGACTACTTCTACGGCCAGTTCGACCAGATCTTCGTCGTCGACGACGATGGCGCAGGCTCGTCGCCGCCCGGCGGCACCGTGCCGCTGCCGGCGACTTCGTGGTTGCTGGCGCTGGGGCTGGCGGCCAGCACCTTCACGACCCGCCGCGCTCGCCGCCATCGCGCCTGAGCGCCCCTCGAGCCGGCGTCGACCGGCCGTTGCCGTCTTCGGCGGGGCGCCGCCACGGTGCCATGACGACCCGAGCGGGCCGAGGTCCTGCTGGCCAGACGGTCGACGCGTGCGGCAACGCGTGGCCAGGCGCTGTACGCCGGCCGTCGAACGCGGGTGCTCAGGACTTGCGACGCGAAGCGGCCTTCGGTTCGGTAGGCGCCGATGCCTTCCCCTGGCGCAGCGCGTCCGACATGCCGATCAACACGCCGCTGACCATCGCCGCGTAGCTCTCGGCCAGGGCCTGCGCCGCGCGCAGGCCGGCGCGGCGAGACTCGCGCGCCGCACCCTGCATCTGCGCGACCATCTGCTCGATGGCCTCCACCGTCTTGGCGGCCTGGCCGCCGGCCAGCGTGCCGCCGGCTTGCATCTTCTCGAGCACCTGCTGCCACGGTCCGGCCAGCGGCGCGCCGGCGCCCTCGGCACCCTTCTTCACCGCGGCGATCAGCGTGACCTCAATCTTGTCGAGGTCGTCGAGCGCCTTCTTCAGGTGCTTGTCGCGCAGGTCGGCGCCTTGTGCGAGCAGCTGCTGCAGCGCGACGCGGTTCGCGTCGACGGCCTTCAGCAGCGCGTCGTCCATGCCGGCCACGGCCTGGTCGAGCAGCGGCGCGACGTCGGCACCGAGCGGGTTCTTCGCCAGCCCGGCGCCGGCCGCATCGGTCACGGTCTTGAGCACCTGGCGGATGTTCTTCAGCGTCAGCTCGCGCCCCTGCAGCGCCGCCAGCGTGGCCTGGCCGACCGCCTGGCGCAGCTGGTCGGACTGCTTGGCCGTCGCCGACTCGAACATCGTGATCAGGGCGTCGGCGTCGAACGCGGGCTTGCTCATCGAATCTCCTCGGGGCGGGGGCGTGCGGTCCGCAATGCTCGCACCGGCTGCGCGAATGCACAAGCGCGCCGCTCACGCGGGCGGTGCCACCTGCTCGCCCCAGTCGGACAGCGCCTCGAGAATCGCCATCGCGCGCGCGTCGTCGGCGTGATCGTCGGCCAGCGCGTCGATGCGCTCCTGGTACGCCGCCAGCGTCAGCGCGCCGCCCGCCCCGTCGTACAGCCGCTGCGCGCAATGCCGTTCCCAGCGCCGGCGCTCGTCGGCGTCGAGCGTCGCGGGGAAGTTGCGCGCGCGCCAGCGCCACACCAGTTCGTCGAGGCGCGGGTCGTCGAACGCCGGGCGACGGTGTGCCAGCTCGTCGGCCGGCAGCGCGCGCAGCCGCTCGAGTGCACGGCGGTCGGCGTCGCCGACGAAGCCACCGTACAGGTCCTCGTCGACGTCGAGCGGCTCGCCGCGCTCGGGGCGCGCGAACACGTCGGGCCACAGGCCGGCGAGCGACGGTGCGAGCCGCTGCGCCTCGCGCAGGTGGCGCTCGACGCGCGTGCCGTCGACGCCCCAGCGCTCGGCCATCGCCGGCGTCAGCACCTTCGGGTTGCCGATCACGACAGGCGCGCGGTTCAGGTGGATCGTCTTCAGCGGCAGCCGCTCGATGCCGTCGGGCAGTTCGTCGCTGCGCGTGAACAGGCGCGCGCGGACCTCGCCGGCGTCGAGACCGGCCAGGCGCTGCGGGTCTTCGGCGAGGTCCCAGACGATGACCTCGTTGCGGTTCGTCGGGTGTGGCGCCAGCGGCCACACGAGCGCCAGGCAGCCGCGCTCGACCGGGTAGCGCCCCGAGACGTGCAGCAGCGGCACGCCGGCGCGCTGCGCGGCGGCGATCTCGTCGGTCACCGCCTGCTTGCCGCGGCGCGCGAGCAGGAAGTCCCACAGCCTGCGCTTGCGCGTGCGCAGCAGGCGCGCGAGCGCGATCGTCGCGCGCACGTCGCTCAGTGCATCGTGCGCCGACGCGTGCGCGAGGCCGTTGGCGGCGGTCAGCTTCTCGAGGCGGAAGCTCGGCCGGCCGTCGTCGCCCGTCGGCCACACGATGCCCTCGGGGCGCAGCGCGTAGGCGCAGCGCACGACGTCGAGCAGGTCCCAGCGCCCGCAGCCGTTCTTCCACTCGCGCGCATACGGGTCGCGCAGCGTGCGCCAGAACAGGAAGCGCGTGACCTCGTCGTCGAAGCGGATCGAGTTGTAGCCGACGCCGACCGTGTCCGGCGCCGCGAGCTCGGCCTCGACGACGGCGGCGAAGTCGTGCTCGCTCACCCCGTGCTCGAGCGCGTGTTGCGGCGTGATGCCGGTCAGCAGGCAGCTCTCGGGGTCGGGCAGGCAGTCCGGTGCCGGGCGGCAGTACTGCATCACCGGCGGCGCGATCTCGTTGAGTTCGGCGTCGGTGCGCACGCCGGCGAACTGCGCGGGGCGGTCGCGGCGCGGGTCGCGGCCGAAGGTCTCGTAGTCGTGCCAGAAGAAGGTGAACGCGTCCATCGGGTGCACGATAACGCAGCGCCTGCGGGGCTTCGGCTAAGCTTGCCGCCCTGCTCCCTTCCCGTGCCCCGGAGACCCCGATGACCCGCGCGATCAACTTCAGCGCCGGCCCCGCCGCGCTGCCCGAACCGGTGCTGCAGCGTGCCGCTGCCGAGATGCTCGACTGGCACGGCTCGGGCATGTCGGTGATGGAGATGAGCCACCGCGGCAAGGAGTACATGGCGATCCACGCGCAGGCCGAGGCCGACCTGCGCGAGCTGATGGCGATTCCCGCGAACTACAAGGTGCTGTTCATGCAGGGCGGCGCGATCGCGCAGAACGCGATCGTGCCGATGAACCTGCTGCGCGGGCGCACGAGCGCCGACTACGTGCACACCGGCGAGTGGTCGAAGAAGTCGATCCAGGAGGCCCGCAAGTACTGCGAGGTGCGCATCGCCGCCACCGCCGAGGCGAGCCGCTTCACGCACGTGCCGCCGCGCGCCGAGTGGCAGCTCGACCCCAACGCCGCCTACGTGCACATCTGCGCGAACGAGACGATCGGCGGCGTCGAGTACCACTGGACGCCCGACACCGGCGACGTGCCGCTGGTGGCCGACATGTCGAGCAACATCCTCTCGCGCCCGGTCGACGTGAGCCGCTACGGCCTGATCTATGCCGGCGCACAGAAGAACATCGGCCCGGCGGGGCTGACGATCGTGATCGTGCGCGACGACCTGATCGGCCAGGCGCTGCCGATCACGCCGTCGGTGTTCGACTACAAGCAGCTCGCCGACAACGACTCGATGCTCAACACGCCGCCGACCTACGCGATCTACATCGCCGGCCTCGTGTTCCAGTGGCTCAAGGACCAGGGCGGCCTCGACGCGATCGCCGCGCACAACGAGCGCAAGGCCGCGCTGCTGTACGACTTCCTCGACGCGAGCAGCTTCTACGTCAGCCCGGTCGCGAAGGCCGACCGCTCGCGGATGAACGTGCCGTTCAGGCTGAAGGACGAGTCGCTCGACGAGGCGTTCCTGAAGGGCGCGCAGGAGCGCGGCATGGTGCAGCTCAAGGGCCACCGCTCGGTCGGCGGCATGCGCGCGTCGATCTACAACGCGATGCCGATCGAGGGCGTGCAGGCGCTGGTCGACTACATGAAGGAGTTCGAGGCGCGCCATGGCTGAAGGCCGGGCGGCACGCCTGCGCGTGCGCGTGCTCAACCAGATCTCGGCGCACGGCCTCGAGCGCCTGCCACCCGAGCGCTACGAGGTCGGCCGGGACCTCGCCGACCCCGACGCGATCCTGCTGCGCTCGGCCGACCTGCACCACGCGCCGATCCCCGCCAGCGTCCAGGCGATCGCGCGCGCCGGCGCTGGCACCAACAACATCCCGGTCGCGGCGATGAGCGCGCGCGGCGTGCCGGTGTTCAACGCGCCGGGCGCCAACGCCAACGCGGTCAAGGAGCTCGTGCTTGCCGGCATGCTGATCGCGGCGCGCAACCTCGCGCCGGCGCTGCGTTTCGTCGCCGCACTCGACCCTGTGGCGCCCGACCTCGAGAAGACCGTCGAGGACGGCAAGAAGGCCTTCGCCGGCTTCGAACTCGCCGGGCGCACGCTGGGCATCGTCGGGCTGGGCCGGATCGGCTGCCTCGTCGCCGACGCCGCGATCCGCCTCGGCATGGACGTGCTGGGCTACGACCCGCACATCACGGTCGACGCGGCGTGGAGCCTGCCGTCGCAGGTCAGGAAGGCCGCCAGCGTCGCCGACGTGCTCAAGCACGCGCACTTCGTCACGCTGCACGTGCCGCTCGCGGAGTCGACGCGGCACCTGGTCAATGCCGACAACGTCGCGCTGATGAAGCGCGGGGCCGTGCTGCTGAACTTTTCGCGCGAGGGCGTCGTCGACGACGCGGCTGTCGTCGCCGCGCTCGAGCGCAAGGCGCTGCACGCCTACGTCTGCGACTTCCCGAACGCGACGCTGCACGGCCGCGAGCGCGTCGTCGCGCTGCCGCACCTGGGGGCTTCGACGCACGAGGCCGAGGAAAACTGCGCGCGCATGGTGATCGACCAGCTGCGCGCGTACCTCGAGCACGGCCAGGTCGAGCACGCGGTCAACTTCCCGAGCGTCACGATGGCGCGCGAGTCGCCGTGGCGCGTGGCGATCGCCAACGCCAACGTGCCGAACATGCTCGGCCAGATCTCGACGGCGATGGCGCGCGCGGGGCTGAACATCCACAACATGGTCAACAAGTCGCGCGGCGAGATGGCCTACACGCTCGTCGACGTCGACAGCCCCGTCACCGACGCGGTGCTCGCCGAGCTGCGGCGCATCGACGGCGTGCTGTCGGTGCGCTATCTGCCCGACGCCTCGGCCTGACCGGCGTGGACGCCGCGACCCTCGACGACTTTCGCGCCGGCGTGCGCCGCTTCGTCGAGCGCGAGGTGGCGCCGCACGTCGACGCGTGGGACGAGGCCGGCGAATTCCCGCGCGAGCTGTACCGGCGCGCTGCCGCGCTCGGTCTGCTCGGACTGGGCTACCCCGAGGCGCTCGGCGGCACGCCGTGCGACTTCGCGACGCGGCTGGTCGCCGTCGAGGAAATCGCGCGCGCCGGCAGTGGCGGGCTGCTCGCGAGCCTGTTTTCGCACAACATCGCGCTGCCGCCGATCCTGGCGGCCGGCAGCGCCGGGCTGCAGCGGCGCGTGATCGCGCCGGTGCTCGCCGGCGAGGAGATCGCCGCGCTGGCCGTCACCGAGCCGGGTGGCGGCTCCGACGTCGCGCAGCTGCGCACCACCGCGCGGCGCGACGGCGACGCGTACGTGATCGACGGCGAGAAGGTGTTCATCACGTCGGGGATGCGCGCCGACTGGCTGACGGTGGCGGTGCGCACCGGTGGGCCGGGCGCCGGCGGCATCTCGCTGCTCGCGGTGCCGGGCGACGCGCCGGGACTGACCCGCACGCCGCTGAAGAAGATGGGCTGGTGGTGCAGCGACACGGCGCACCTGCGCTTCGACGGCGTGCGCGTGCCTGCCGACCACCTGATCGGCGCCGAGCACGGCGGCTTTCGCCTGATCATGGAGAACTTCAACGGCGAGCGCCTCGTGCTCGCCGCCGGTGCCGTCGCGTTCGCGCAGGTCGCGTACGACGAGGCGCTCGACTGGGCGCGCCAGCGCCGCACCTTCGGCCGCACGCTCGTCGAGCACCAGGCGGTGCGCCACAAGCTGATGGACATGCGCACGCGCATCGTCGCCAGCCGCGCGCTGCTCGCCGACGTCACGCGCCGGCTCGATGCCGCCGGCAGCCGCCCCGACGCCGAGACGGTCGCCGACCTGTGCCTGCTGAAGAACGACGCCACGCGCACGATGCAGCACTGCGCCGATGCCGCGGTGCAGATCCTCGGCGGCATGGGCTACATGCGCGGCACGAAGAGCGAGCGCATCTACCGCGAAGTCAAGGTGATGACGATCGGCGGCGGCACCGACGAGATCATGAAGGAGCTGGCGGCGCGCCAGCTGGGGGTCTGAATGCCACGCTTCTCGACGCTGAAGCTCGCGGTGCGCGGGCGCATCGCGACGATCACGCTGAACCGCCCCGAGCGGCTCAACGCAATCGACGACCGCATGCCCGGCGAGATCGAGGCGGCCGTGGCCGCCGCCAACGACGACGCGCGCGTGCACGCCATCGTGCTGCAAGGCGCGGGCAGCGCGTTCTGCGCCGGCTACGACCTGAAGTTCTACGCCGAGCACGCGCACGCGGCGAACCAGCCGATGCCGTGGCAGCCGATGCACGACTACAAGCTGATGAAGAAGAACACCGAGCAGTTCATGAGCCTGTGGAAGAGCCACAAGCCGACGATCTGCAAGGTGCACGGCTACGCGGTGGCCGGCGGCAGCGACATCGCGCTCGCCTGCGACCTGCTCGTGATGGCCGACGACGCGAAGATCGGCTACATGCCGGCGCGCGTGTGGGGCTGCCCGACGACGGCGATGTGGGTCTACCGCCTTGGCGCGATGCGCGCCAAGCGGCTGCTGTTCACCGGCGACCTGATCGACGGGCGCACTGCCGCCGAGTGGGGGCTGGCAACGCTCGCGGTGCCGGCGGCCGAACTCGACGCGGCGACGACGCAGCTCGCCGAACGCATCGCCGGTGTGCCCACCGCGCAGCTGATGATGCAGAAACTCGTGATCAACCAGGCCGTCGAGGCGATGGGGCTCGAGCAGACGCAGGTGTTGGCGACGCTGTTCGACGGCATCACGCGCCACTCGCCCGAGGGCGTGTGGTTTCGCCGCTATGCCGAGGCCCACGGCTTCCCGGCCGCGGTCGAGTGGCGCGACTCGGGACGGCCGCTGCCCGAACTGCCCCCGGGCGACGTCGGCGACGCGCACATGGCGCCGCCGGCAGCGCGCAATGCGCGCTCGGCGTGGTCGCGCGACGTCACCGGCAAGCGTCGCGCGGCACCGGCACCGGCGCAGGGACCGAAGCGACCGCGCCGCTGAGGCCTGCGCGAGGCGCGCGTGACATCCGGCGCCGGTGTCCCGTAGCATCCGTCGCACACCCCAACGAGACGAGGAGACTGCGATGACCGACCGTGCCCTGCCTCACGACGACTACCTCGCCAGCGCCGGTCGGCGGCGACTGCTGCGCGCCGGCGCCGGCTCGCTGACGGCGCTGGCCGCCGGCGGCCTGTTCGGCGGCCGCGTCGCGGTCGCGCAGGCGGTCGACAAGCCCGCCGACATCCCGGTCGTCGACCGCGTCGCGATCCGCGTCGTCACCGACTCGTACCACCACGCGTTCGAGCCGCCGCGCACCCTCGGCTCGCTGCAGGTGCAGCGCCTGGGCTTCGCCGTCGCGCCGCGCACGCCGCCGCGGCGCACGCTGCAAAACGAGTGGGGACTGTCGCTGCACGTCGAGTCGGCGCGCGGCGACGAGACGCGGCAGGTGCTGCTCGACTTCGGCTACACCCCCGAGGCGCTGCTGAACAACCTGCTGCTGTGCGGCATCGATGCGTCGAAGCTCGATGCGATCGCGCTCAGCCACGGCCACTTCGACCACTTCGGGGGCATGGTCGGCTTCTTGGAAGCAAACCGCGGCAAGCTGAAGGCGGGGCTGCCGTTCTATCTCGGCAGCGAGGAGTGCTTCTGCACGCGCGAGCTCAACGTGCCCGGGGAGGCCGGCAGCTTCGGCGCCCTCGACCGCGACGCAATCCGCCACGCCGGGCTGACGGTGACCTTCGCCGAGCGTCCGTCGGTGCTGGCCTCGCACGGCTTCACGACGGGCACGATCCCGCGCGCGTCGTTCGAGCGCGTGCTCGCGCCGACGCGCATGACGGTGGGCATGCAAGGCGCGCTCGGCTGCGCGCCGGAGCGCCTGCCCGAGGCCAAGCGCGCGCTGACCACGGCCGTGCCCGACGACTTCGAGCACGAGCAGGCGATCGCGTACCACCTGCGCGGCCGCGGCCTCGTCGTGATGACGTCGTGCGGCCACCGCGGCATCGTCAACTCGGTGCGCAAGGCGATGCAGGTCGCGGGCACCGACAAGGTGCACGCGATCCTCGGCGGCTTCCACCTCGCGCCGCACGCGCCCGAGTACCAGCGCCAGACGCTGGCCGAGCTCAAGGCGATCAACCCCGACTTCCTGATCCCGATGCACTGCTCGGGCGAAGCCTTCATCGCGATGGTGCAGGCCGAGATGCCCGAGCGCTTCGTGCGCTCGTCGACCGGCACGCGCTTCATCTTCAGCGCGTAGCCGCCGCACTCAGGCCGGCCGCCCGTGGCGCCCGGCCCCGCCGGCGAAGCGCGCTGCCCCCTCGCGGCTCTCGCCCGACGCGAGCGTCGCCATCCCGAGCGCGAACTCGTGCGCGAGCGCGTCGCGCAGCGGCAGGCCGGCCTGCGCCTTGACGCTCGCCAGATCCGAGCGCAGGCAGGTCTGCGGCAGGGCGGCGAGTTCGCGCGCGAGCGCGAGCGCGGCGTCGAGCGCCGTCTGGCCCGGCGCGGCGCGGCGCGTGGCCAGCCCGATCGCCATCGCCTCGTCGGCGTCGACGGCGCGGCCGGTGAGGATCAGGTCGAGCGCCCGGCTCTCGCCGATCAGCCGCGGCAGGCGCACCGTGCCGCCGTCGATCAGCGGCACGCCCCAGCGGCGGCAGAACACACCGAAGACGGCGCTGTCGTCGACGACGCGCAGGTCGCACCACAGCGCGAGCTCGAAGCCCCCGGCCACCGCGTGGCCGCTGACGGCGGCGATCACGGGTTTGGTCAGCACGAGCCGCGTCGGCCCCATCGGGCCGTCGGCGTCGAGGTCGTCCTCGAGCGGGTTCATCCGCTCGCCGCCTTCGGCGACCGCCTTCAGGTCGGCCCCGGCACAGAAGTGGCCTCCGGCACCGGCGAGCACCGCGACACGCGCGTCGGCGTCGGCGTCGAACGCGCGCAACGCCGCCGCGAGCGCGCGCGCCGTCGGGCCATCGACGGCATTGCGCGCCGCGGGCCGCTGCAGCGTGACGGTCCACACGGGGCCGTCGCGGGTGATGCCCACTGTCTCCATCGTGACACCTCCTCGGGCGTTCTTGCGGGTTTCCTCGCGCACGACAAGCGCAAGCCTTTCGCTACAAATGCGCGGTTTCGTTCAGGTCATTGTCGATCGGTCTCCCGGGGTTCGTCTTGCAGGTCCTGCAGGTTCTGGTCAGCGGCATCGCGCAAGGCTGCATCTACGGTCTGATCGCGCTGGGCTTCGTGCTCATCTACAAGGCCACCGAAGCGGTGAGCTTCGCGCAGGGCGACCTGATGATGCTCGGTGCCTTCCTCGGCCTGGCGGCGCTGACGGTGCTGGGCTTCCCGTTCTGGATCACGGTGCCGGCCGTGATCGCTGCGATGGGGCTGTTCGGCCTCGCGATCGAGCGCGTCGTGATCCGGCCCATCCTCGGCCAGCCCACGTTCTCGATCGTGATGCTGACGATCGGCGTCGGCTACGTCGCGCGCGGCGCGATCACGATGATCCCGGGCATCGGCACCGACACGCACACGCTGCCGGTGCCGTACAAGGACGCCGTCGTGCCGGTCGGCGGCGTCGTGCTGGCGGTCGAGCAGCTCGTCGTGATCGCCGTCACCGGGCTGCTGTGCCTCGTGCTGTACCTGATGTTCAGCCGCAGCAAGGTCGGCATCGCGATGCAGGCGGCGTCGCAGAACCAGCTCGCCGCGTACTACATGGGCATCCCGGTCAAGAAGCTCAACGGCGTCGTCTGGGCGCTCGCGGCGATGGTCGCGGCGGTGGCCGGGCTGCTGCTGGCGCCGATCACGTTCGTGCACGCCAACATGGGCTTCATCGGCCTGAAGGCGTTCCCGGCGGCAGTCGTCGGCGGCTTCGGCAGCCTGCCCGGTGCAATCGTCGGCGGGCTGATCATCGGCGTCGTCGAGTCGCTGGCCGGCTTCTACCTGCCCGAGGGCTTCAAGGACGTCGCGGCCTACGTCGTCGTACTCTTGATGCTGATGATCAAGCCCAACGGCCTGTTCGGCGAGAACCTCAGAAAGAAGGTGTAGCGGGCGATGCGCTTCATCTTCAAGACCAGCTACGACCAGGACATCCGCCTGGCCAAGCACGGCGGGCACCGATTCTGGTACGGCCTGCTGCTCGCCGCGCTGGTGACGGCGCCGTGGTGGCTCGAGTCGTACGGCCTCGCGCAGCTGACCTTCATCCTGATCTACGGCATCGTCGGCCTCGGGCTGATGCTGCTCGCCGGCTTCACCGGGCTGTTCTCGATCGGGCACGCGGCGTTCCTCGGCGTCGGCGCGTACACGCAGGCGGTGCTCGCCGCGCAGGGCTGGCCGTTCCCGCTGTCGCTGGCGGCTGCCGCCGGCCTGTCGGCCGCGGTCGGTGCCGTCGTCGGGCTGCCGGCGCTGCGCGTCAAAGGGATCTACCTCGGCATCGCGACGCTGGCCTTCGGTTTCATCGTCGAGGAGGTGCTCGCGCGCTGGGAGAGCGTCACCGGCGGCAACGCCGGGCTGATGGTCGGCCAGCCGCAGATGTTCGGCTGGGTGGCCGACAGCGGCGAGACGTTCTATTTCCTCTGCCTCGTGATCACGGTGGCCTGTACGCTGGCGGTGCTCAACCTGCTGCGCAGCCCCACCGGCCGCGCGTTCGTCGCGATCCGCGACAGCGAGATCTCGGCGCAAAGCATGGGCATCCACCTCGCGTACTACAAGACGCTGAGCTTCGCGATCAGCGCCGCGCTGGCCGGCATCGGCGGGGCGCTGTACGCGCACGCGATCCGCTTCCTGAGCCCGGACCAGTTCAACATCATCGCGTCGATCGACCTGCTGCTGATGGTCGTCATCGGCGGGCTCGGCAGCGTGCACGGCGCCTTCCTCGGCGCGATCTTCCTGATCGGCATGCCGCAGGCGATCAGCGCCTTCAAGGACGTGCTGCCCGCCACGATCGCACAAGCGCCGGGGCTGAAGGCGGTGATCTACGGCGCGGTGCTGATCGCGTTCGTGCTGTTCGAGCCGATGGGCCTGTACGGCCGCTGGCTGAAGATCCGCACGTGGTTCCAGCTCTTCCCCTTCTACCGCAAGGGCCTGTTCAAGCGGCAGAAGGCGTTCCAGAAGTCCGACCGGCTGCGCTAGCGATGCAGGACGTGCTGCTCTCGGCGAAGAACCTGCAAGTGCGCTTCGGCGGCGTGCTGGCGGTCAACGACGTCAGCTTCGACGTGCGCCGCGGCGAGGTGTTCACGCTGATCGGCCCCAACGGCGCCGGCAAGACGACGGTGTTCAACCTGATCAGCCGCATCTACACGCCCACCGCCGGCGCGATCGCGTTCGAGGGGCAGGACCTGCTCGCGGTGCCGCCGCACAAGATCGCGCCGCTGGGCATCGCGCGCACGTTCCAGAACATCGAGCTGTTCGAGCACGCGACGGTGCTGCAGAACCTGCTGATCGGGCGCCACGTGCACCGCACGAGCGGTCTGTGGAGCGAGATGCTGTTCCTGCCGAAGGTGCGCGCCGCCGAGCGCGCGACGCGCGAGAAGGTCGAGGAGGTGATCGACTTCCTCGACCTGCAGCACTACCGCGACACGATGGTCGCCGGGCTGCCGTACGGCGTGCGCAAGGTCGTCGAGCTCGCGCGCGCACTGGCCACTGGGCCGAAGCTGCTGCTGCTCGACGAGCCGTCGTCGGGGCTGAACGTCGAGGAGACCGGCGACATGGCGTTCTGGATCCAGGACATCGTCGACGACCTCGGCATCACGGTGCTGATGGTCGAGCACGACATGGGGCTGGTCTCGCGCGTGTCGGACCGCGTGCTCGCGATGAACCAGGGCGAGGTGCTCGCGCTCGGCACGCCGGCCGAGGTGCAGTCGCACCCGGGCGTCGTCGAGGCCTACCTCGGCACCGCCGACGACGCGTCGTCGCTGCGGAGAGTCAGATGACGGCCGAGGTCATCCTCAAGCTCAGCAACGTCGAGAGCGCCTACGGCCCGATCAAGGCGATCCGCGGCGTGAGCCTGCAGGTCGAGCGCGGCCAGATCGCGACCGTGCTCGGCAGCAACGGCGCGGGCAAGACGACGATCCTGAAGACGATCAGCGGCATCATCGACCCGCGCAAGGGCACGGTCGAGTTCAAGGGCATGAACATCACCGCGCAGGACCCGGCGTTCATCGTGCAGCAGGGCCTCGTGCACGTGCCCGAGGGGCGCGAGGTGTTCCCGCTGCTGTCGGTACACGACAACCTGCTGATGGGCGCCTACACGCGCACCGACCGCGACGCGGTCGCGCGCGACATGGAGGCGGTGTACCGCTACTTCCCGATCCTCAAGGAGCGCGAGAAGCAGGACGCCGGGCTGCTGTCGGGCGGGCAGCAGCAGATGCTGGCGATCAGCCGCGCGCTGATGGCCGCGCCCGAGCTGATGCTGCTCGACGAGCCGAGCCTGGGCCTGAGTCCGAAGCTGACGAAGGAGATTTTCGAGATCATCGTGCGCATCAACCGCGAGCGCGGCACGACGATGCTGCTCGTCGAGCAGAACGCCAACATGGCGCTCAACGCCGCCGACTACGGCTACGTGCTCGAGAACGGCCGCATCGTGATGGAAGACACCTGCGAGCGCCTGCGCGAGAAGGAGGACATCAAGGAGTTCTACCTGGGCATGAAGGAGGCCGGCGCGCGCGGCGAGCGGCGCTGGAAGAAGAAGAAGACGTGGCGGTGAGCGCATGAGCAACCTGTGGGACCTGAGCCACATCCAGCCGCGCACCGACATCGTCGTGCCCGGCGAGACGATCCCCGAGGTGTTCTGGAACGCCGTGCGGCAGCGCGGCGACGCGGTGTGGCTGCGCGAGAAGCACCTCGGGCTGTGGCGCGCGTGGACGTGGAACGACACCGGCCGCGCGGTGCGCGAGGTCGCGATGGGCCTGGCCGCGCTCGGCTTCGAGCCCGGCGACACGGCGTCGATCCTGTCGAACACCGTCGTCGAGTGGGTGCTGGCGGACCTCGGCATCCTCAGCGCCGGCGGCGTCTCGAACGGCATCTACCCGACCGACTCGCCGAGCCAGGTGCAGTACCTGTGCGAGGACTCGGCGACGTCGATCCTCTTCGTCGAAGACGAGGAGCAGCTCGACAAGGCACTCGAGGTGCGCGAGCGGCTGCCGCGGCTGAAGAAGATCGTCGTCTTCGACATGGAGGGGCTGCACCGCTTCGAGGACCCGATGGTCGTCAGCTTCGACGTGCTGCGCAGCATGGGCCGCGAGCACGACCGCGCGCACCCGGGGCTGTTCGACGCGCACCTCAGGAGCCGCCGTCCCGAGGACCTCGCGATCCTGATCTACACCTCGGGCACCACCGGCAAGCCCAAGGGCGCGATGCATGCGCACAAGAGCCTGGTCTACACGATGCGCGGCTACAACACGCTGATCGCGCAGGACGAGCGCGACGAGCGCATGTGCTTCCTGCCGCTGTGCCACGTCGCCGAGCGGCTGGGCGGCGAGTACTTTTCGATGTACACCGGCTCGAAGCTGAACTTCGTCGAAAACCCCGACACGGTGCCCGAGAACGTGCGCGAGATCGCGCCCACCGTGTTCGTCGCCGTGCCGCGCGTGTGGGAGAAGTTCTACTCGGCGGTGACGATCGCGCTGTCGGAGTCGACGAAGCTGCAGCAGGCCGCCTACGCCTGGGCCATCGGCGTCGGGCGGCGCATCGCCGACCTGGTGCTCGCCGGCCGGCCGGTGCCGGCGACGCTGAAGCTGCAGTTCCGGCTCGCGCGACTGCTCGTGCTCGACAACGTGCGCAAGCTGATCGGCATCCACCGCTCGCGCTTTCTCGTCACCGGCGCGGCGCCGATCTCGCCCGAGCTGGTGCGCTGGTACCTCTCGCTCGGCGTGCCGATGCTCGAAGTGTGGGGACAGACCGAGTCGGGCGGCGCGTCGACCGGGATGCCCGCGTGGAAGATCAAGCCCGGCTCGATCGGGCCGGCGTGCAGCTACAACGAGGTGCGGGTCGACCCGGCCACCGGCGAGCTGCTGATCCGCGGCCCCAACGTCTTCATGGGCTACCTGAACCAGCCCGAGAAGACGGCCGAGACGATCGACGCCGACGGCTGGCTGCACACCGGTGACGTCGGCACCGTCGACGACGAAGGGTTCTTCCGCATCACGGACCGGATGAAGGACATCATCATCACGGCCGGGGGCAAGAACATCACGCCCAGCGAGATCGAAAACGAGCTGAAATTCTCGCCGTACATCACCGACGCGGTGGTGATCGGCGACCGGCGCCCGTACCTGACGGTACTGATCATGATCGACCAGGAGAACGTCGAGAAGTACGCGCAGGACCACGACGTGCCGTTCTCGAACTATGCGAGCCTGACGCGCGCGCGCGAGGTGCAGGAGCTGATCCAGCGCGAGATCGACAAGGTCAACGCCAAGTTCGCGCGCGTCGAGCAGATCAAGGCGTTCCGCCTGATCGAGACGCAGCTCACCGCCGAGGACGAGGAACTGACCCCGACGATGAAGCTCAAACGGCGGTTCGTGCAGCAGAAGTACGCCCCGCTGATCGAGTCGATGTACGGCAACGGCCGCAGCTAGCGGCACTCAAGGAGACGACGCATGAAACACACCCTCACCGCCCTGGCGCTGGTCGTCGCGGCGCCGCTGGCCCTGGCGCAGGCGACGCAGGGCGTCAGCAAGAACGAGATCGTGATCGGCTCGATCCAGGACCTGTCGGGGCCGATCGCCGGATTCGGCAAGCAGGTGCGCCTGGGCATGATGCTGCGCGTCGACGAGGCCAACGAGCAGGGCGGCGTCAACGGCCGCAAGCTGCGCCTGATCGTCGAGGACTCGGCCTACGACCCGCGCAAGGCCGTGCTCGCGGCGCAGAAGCTCGTCAACCAGGACAAGGTGTTCGCCGTCGTCGGCCACATCGGCACGGCGCAGAACATGGCGGCGATGCCGGTGCAGTTCGAGAAGAACGTCCTCAACTTCTTCCCCGTGACCGCGGCGCGGCAGATGTACGAGCCGTTCCACCGGCTGAAGTATTCGTTCGCGGCGCCGTACTACGACCAGATGCTGATCGCCGCGCCGATGCTGTACAAGCAGAAGAACGCGACCAAGGCCTGCACGATGTACCAGGACGACGAGTTCGGCCTGGAAGTCATGCGCGGTGCCGAGGACGGCCTGAAGACGATCGGCGTCACGCTCGCCGAGAAGACGACCTACAAGCGCGGCGCGACCGACTTCTCGAGCCAGGTCGCGCGCATGAAGGCCGCCGGCTGCGACTTCGTCGTGCTCGGCACCATCATCCGCGAGACGATCGGTGCGATCGCCGAGGCGCGCAAGACCGGCTTCAACCCGACCTTCCTCGGCTCGAGCGCCGCCTACACCGACCTGATCCACAAGCTCGGCGGCAAGGCGATGGACGGGCTGTACGCGACGATGACGGTGCAGCACCCGTACCTCGACGACACGTCGCGCGAGATCAGCTTCTGGGCCAACAAGTACAAGACCAAGTTCAACGAGGACCCGACGGTGTTCTCGGTCTACGGCTACAACGCGGTCGACGCCTTCATCCGCGCCGCGACCAAGGCCGGCCCGAACCTGACGACCGACAGCTTCATCAAGGCGATGGACTCGATGACGATCCCGCCCGACATCTTCGGCAGTGCCGAGATGACGTTCAGCCCGACGAAGCGCCTGGGCAGCAACGCGACGCGGCTGTCGCAGCTGCAGGACGCGCGCTGGAAGGTCGTCAGCGACTACATGACGCCGAAGAAGTGAGATGCCGTGACGCGCGCGGGTGCCGCGCTGCGTCGACGTTCGCAAGCCGCCTGCGGGCGGCTTTTTCGTGCCCGCGCCCCGCCGCGGTGGCTCGACGGTGGATCCGCATCCGCAGGATCGGGTATGTATACTGGATACATACTTCACCGCACATGCCGTCATGGAAGCCACCGTCGCCGAACGCGGCCAGATCACGCTGCCCAAGGCCGTGCGCGACGCGCTCGGCCTGACCAAGGGCACCAAGCTCAAGGTCGAGCTCGACGGCAGCCGCATCATCCTGCGCAAGGAGGTCGACGATGCGCTGTCGCGCCTGCGCGGTCGCTTCCGGCTGCCGCCGGGCGTGACCACCGACGACGTGATGCGCGAGCTGCGCGGCCGCGCCCCCGGCGACCCGGCCGACACCTGATGATCGCCGTCGACTCCCCGGTGCTGATCGACCTGCTCGGCGGCGACGCCCGCGCCGAGGCGGCCGAGGAGAGCCTGCGCGACGCGCTCGCGCGCGGCCCCGTCGTCGTGTGCGACGTCGTCGTCAGCGAAGTCGTCAGCGGCCTCGGTTACGGCGCCGAACTGCTCGACACGCTCGAGCAGGCCGGCATCACGTTCTCGCCGATCGAGGCGCGCGCGGCCGTGCGCGCCGGCGAGATGCAGCGCCGCTACAAGGAGCGCCGCAAGGCCGCCGGACTGCCCGCCGCCGGCCCGCGCACCGTGCCCGATTTCCTGATCGGCGCGCACGCGCTGCTGCAGTGCAATGGCCTGATCACGCGCGACGCCAGTTTCTTCCGCGACTACTTCAAGGGCCTCAAAGTCATCGTGCCGCAAGGTGCGTGACCGACGATCGCCACGCGCCGGCCCAACGCCCCCATTCCGCACCGCAACCCCCTCCGAAGCCAAGAGGACCGCACCATGCTCGCCCCCGCCCACGCCTTCTCCAAGACCCTGAAGTCGTTCAAGACCGCCTCCGGCAAGGAAGGCCTGCTGTACTCGCTGCCCGCGCTCGCGAAGATCTACCCGAACGTCAACCGGCTGCCGGTGTCGATCCGCATCGTGCTCGAGAGCGTGCTGCGCAACTGCGACGGCAAGAAGGTCACGAAGGAGCACGTCGAGCAGCTCGCCAACTGGCAGCCCAACGCGCCGCGCACCGACGAGATCCCGTTCGTCGTCTCGCGCGTCGTGCTGCAGGACTTCACCGGCGTGCCGCTGCTGGCCGACCTGGCCGCGATGCGCAACGTCGCCGACCGCATGGGCAAGAACCCGAAGACGATCGAGCCGCTGGTGCCGGTCGACCTCGTTGTCGACCACTCGGTGATGATCGACCACTACGGCACGAAGAAGGCGCTGGACCTCAACATGAAGCTCGAGTTCGAGCGCAACCGCGAGCGCTACGAGTTCATGAAGTGGGGCATGCAGGCGTTCGACACCTTCGGCGTCGTGCCGCCGGGCTTCGGCATCGTGCACCAGGTCAACCTCGAGTACCTCGCGCGCGGCGTGCACAAGCGCAAGGACAAGGTGCACTACCCCGACACGCTGGTCGGTACCGACAGCCACACGACGATGATCAACGGCATCGGTGTCGTCGGCTGGGGTGTCGGCGGCATCGAGGCCGAGGCCGGCATGCTCGGCCAGCCGGTGTACTTCCTGACGCCTGACGTCGTCGGCTTCGAGCTCACCGGCCAGCTGCGCGAGGGCGTCACCGCCACCGACCTCGTGCTCACCGTCACCGAGATCCTGCGCAAGCACAAGGTGGTCGGCAAGTTCGTCGAGTTCTTCGGCCCCGGCACCGAGAGCCTGTCGGTGCCCGACCGCGCGACGATCGCCAACATGGCGCCCGAGTACGGGGCGACGATGGGCTTCTTCCCGGTCGACGGCAAGACGATCGAGTACTTCAGGGGCACCGGCCGCACGAAGGCCGAGATCGAAGCCTTCGAGGCCTACTTCAAGGCGCAGAAGCTGTTCGGCATTCCGAAGGCCGGCGAGATCGACTACACGAGCGTCGTCACGCTCGACCTGTCGACGGTGGCGCCGAGCCTTGCGGGCCCGAAGCGCCCGCAGGACCGCATCGAGATCACGCACCTCGCATCGAAGTTCACCGAGCTGTTCAGCAAGCCGGTGGCCGACAACGGCTTCAACCAGCCGGCCGACAAGCTCGGCCAGGTGTTCAAGACCGCCGACGGCATCGACATCCGCAACGGCGACGTGCTGATCGCCGCGATCACGAGCTGCACCAACACGAGCAACCCGGGCGTGCTGCTCGCCGCCGGCCTGCTCGCGAAGAAGGCCGTCGAGGCGGGGCTGAAGGTCAAGCCGCACGTCAAGACCTCGCTCGCGCCGGGCTCGCGCATCGTCACCGAGTACCTGACCAAGGCGGGCCTGCTGCCCTACCTCGAGAAGCTCGGCTTCGCGGTGGCGGCCTACGGCTGCACGACCTGCATCGGCAACGCCGGCGACCTGACGCCCGAGATCAACGACGTCATCACGAAGAACGACCTCGTCTGCGCCGCGGTGCTGTCGGGCAACCGCAACTTCGAGGCGCGCATCCACCCGAACCTCAAGGCCAACTTCCTCGCCAGCCCGCCGCTCGTGGTGGCGTACGCGATCGCCGGCAACGTCACGAAGGACCTGATGACCGAGCCGGTGGGCTTCGGCAAGAAGGGCAAGCCGGTGTACCTCGGCGACATCTGGCCCAGCAGCGACGAGGTCTACAAGCTGATGAAGTACGCGATGGACGCGAAGGCGTTCAAGGAGAACTACGGCAAGGTGCACGCCAAGCCCGGCAAGCTGTGGGAGCAGATCAAGGGCGTCAAGGGCCAGGTCTACACGTGGCCGAAGAGCACCTACATCGCGCAGCCGCCGTTCTTCGAGGGCTTCGAGATGACGCCGAAGGCGCTCGAGTCGGGCGTCAAGGGCGCGCGCATCATGGCCCTGTTCGGCGACTCGATCACGACCGACCACATCTCGCCCGCGGGCTCGATCAAGGAGAACTCGCCGGCCGGCCAGTACCTGATCGCCAACGGCGTCGCCAAGGCCGACTTCAACAGCTACGGCTCGCGCCGCGGCAACCACGAGGTGATGATGCGCGGCACCTTCGCCAACGTGCGCATCAAGAACCTGATGATCCCGCCGCGCGAGGACGGCTCGCGCGAGGAAGGCGGCGTCACGCTCTATCAGCCCGGCGGCGAGAAGATGTTCATCTACGACGCCGCGATGAAGTACATGGCCGCGGGCGTGCCCACCGTGATCTTCGCCGGCGAGGAATACGGCACCGGCTCGAGCCGCGACTGGGCCGCCAAGGGCACGCAGCTGCTGGGGATCAAGGCGGTCGTCGCGAAGAGCTTCGAGCGCATCCACCGCAGCAACCTGATCGGCATGGGCGTGCTGCCGCTGCAGTTCAAGGCCGGCGACTCGTGGGAGAGTCTGGGTATCCGCGGCGACGAAGTCGTCGATGTCGTGCTCGGCGACGAGATCAAGCCGCAGAGCGACGCCAAGCTCGTGATCACGAAGCCCGACGGCTCGCAGCGCGAAGTGACGGTGACGCTGCGCATCGACACGGCGATCGAGGTCGACTACTACAAGCACGGCGGCATCCTGCCGTTCGTGCTGCGGCAACTCCTCGCGGCCTGACCGGGCGCACCGTTCAGCCAGGGGGCGCGGCGCGCGAGCGCCGCGCCCCTTTGCGTTCGAGCCATGCGGCCCGGGCAAGCCCGCTGGCGCCGGCGTGGCTGGAAGCGGACACTGTCGCCGATGGACCCCGACACCGCCCGCACGCTGGCCACGCGCTTCACGCTGACGGACCCGCCACCCGGCTTCGTCGACGACCCCTACCCGGTCTACGCCGCGCTGCGCGCGCACGACCCGGTGCACGAGCTGGCGCCGGGCTCGTTCCTGCTGACGCGCTACGACGACGTCGCCGCCGTCTACCGCCATCCGGCGGCGAGCTCCGACAAGCGGCGCGAGTTCGCGCCGAAGTTCGGCGCGGGCACGCCGCTGTTCGAGCACCACACGACGAGCCTCGTCTTCAACGACCCGCCGCTGCACACCCGCGTGCGGCGCCCCATCGTTACTGCGCTGAACCCGCGCGCGCTCGCGCGCATGGAGCCCGGTCTCGTCGCGCTCGTCGACGCCCTCCTCGACCGCCTGGCCGACGCGCCGGCGCCCGACCTGATCGACGACTTCGCCGCGCGCATCCCCATCGACGTGATCGGCAACCTGCTCGACGTGCCCGCCGACGAGCGCGGCCCGCTGCGCGACTGGTCGCTCGCGATCCTCTCGGCGCTCGAGCCGGCGCCGTCGGCCGAGGTGCTCGCGCGCGGGAACGCCGCGGTCGAGGCGTTCAAGGACTACCTGCGCACGCTGGTGGCCGAGCGCCGCCGCCACCCCGGCGACCCCGACGTCGACGTGCTGACGCGGCTGATCGTCGGCGACGGCGAGCCGCTGTCGGACACCGAGCTGCTGCACCAGTGCATCTTCCTGCTCAACGCCGGACACGAGACGACGACGAACCTGATCGGCAACGGCGTGCACGCGCTGCTGACCCGGCGCGACCAGTGGCAGCGGCTCGTGGACGACCCCGCGCTGATCGGCAGCGCGGTCGAGGAGCTGCTGCGCTACGAGAGTCCGCTGCAGCTCAACAACCGGCTGGCGACCGCGCCGATCGAACTCGCCGGCGGCACCGTGCCCGCGGGCGCGTTCCTGACGCTGGCGATCGGCGCGGCCAACCGCGACCCGGCCGTCTTCGCCGAGCCCGAGCGGCTCGACGTCGCGCGCAAGCCGAACCCGCACCTCGCGTTCGGCCACGGCGCGCACGCCTGCGCCGGGATGAACGTCGCGCGGCTCGAGGCGCGCATCGCGATCGGGCGCCTGGCGGCGCGCTTCCCGCGCCTCGATCTGGCGGCCGCCCCCGAGCGCGACGCGCGCGTGCGCTTCCGCGGTTTCAGGCGGCTGCCGGTGACGGTGCGCTGAGCCTCGCCGCTACAGGCGGCGCAACCAGTCGTCGGCGTCGAAGCCGACCGTCAGCGACCCATCGCGCCAGCGCACCACGGGCCGGCGGATCACGCTCGGCTGCGCGAGCATCAGCGCGCGGGCCGACGCGGCATCGGTCACCGCGGCCTTCGCCGCGTCGTCGAGCTTGCGCCACGTCGTGCCCTGGCGATTGAGCAGCCGCTCCCAGCCGAGCGTCGCGATCCAGGCGTCCAAGGCCTCGGCGGGCACACCGGACTTCTTGAAGTCGTGGAACGTCACCTCGACGCCGCGCTCGGCGAGCCACGCGCGCGCGCGCTTGACGGTGTCGCAGTGGGCAATGCCGTAGACGGTCAGGGTCATCGTGAAGATCGGTCAGAACAGTTCGAACGGTGGCTCGCACAGCGGGTCGGGCAGGTAGCCTCCACCGCCGATCGTGCGGCCGTCGGGGCCGAACGTGACGCGAAACCACAGACACAGATTGTTTTCGTAGCGCCACGACCAGACAACCCGCCCGACGAAGCCCACCGGCTGACGCTCGGCCGGGCGGCCGATGCGGCGCAGCACCTGCGCCTCGGCCATGCCGTCGACGATCTCGGCGAAGTGCCGCTCGTCGAGCACCTGCTCGCCGCGCACCACGCGCCCGGCGGCATCGACGTCGATCATGTAGGTCTGGCGCCCGAGAGGGCCGCGCGCGATCTCGACGCGCGTCGTGCCGTCGGGCATCGCATAGCGGGCCGTCACCGGACCCAGCGCGCGCACGACGTCGGCCTCGGTCTGGCCCGGCGTGATCGTCACCGGCGCGAGGGCCGCACAGGCCGCCAGGCACAGCGTCGCCAAGGCGCCGGCGACGACGCAGCGCCCCGGCCGGTGACTCACGATCTGCGGCGAAGCCGGCGACGCCCTCACACCACGAAGAATGACGTGACCCGGGCGTTCGGGCAAGCATCGGCCCCGATCGGGCTTCACGGCGGTTCGGGACAGGCCTGGACACCGAGGCCCATCTCCAAACCCGCCGCCAAGCCCCGATGAAGTCCCTGACGCGGGCGACGCGGCGCGCTGCACGTGCGGCTTCCACTTCGCCAGCGCCACCGACAAGCCGGTTACCAGTGTCGTGCAGTGGCGCCCGCCGGCTCGACCCGACGGCGACGAAAATTCTCCTGACATCAAGGACTTACGAGCCCCCTCCCGGACTTTCCCGAGGTCGACGGGAACACGGCACGCCTCTTGTGACGGTGTCGGCCAGATCCACACAGGAGACGGGGACGATGGAGACCTTCTACGAGGTGATGCGGCGCCAGGGCATCTCGCGGCGCAGCTTCCTCAAGTACTGCTCGCTCACGGCCACCTCGCTCGGCCTTGCACCCTCGTTCGTGCCGCAGATCGCCCATGCGATGGAGACCAAGCCGCGCACGCCGGTGCTGTGGCTGCACGGGCTGGAGTGCACCTGCTGCTCGGAGAGCTTCATCCGCTCGGCGCACCCGCTGGCCAAGGACGTGGTGCTGTCGATGATCAGCCTGGACTACGACGACACGCTGATGGCCGCCGCCGGCCACCAGGCCGAGGCCATCCTCGAGGAGATCATGGCCAAATACAAGGGCAACTACATACTGGCCGTGGAGGGCAACCCGCCGCTGCACGAAGGCGGCATGTTCTGCATCCAATCGGGCAAGCCCTTCGTCGACAAGCTCAAGCGCGTGGCCAAGGACAGCAAGGCGGTGATCGCCTGGGGCTCCTGCGCCAGCTGGGGCTGCGTGCAGGCCGCCAGGCCGAATCCGACGCAGGCCACGCCGATCCACAAGGTGATCACCGACAAGCCGATCATCAAGGTGCCCGGCTGCCCGCCGATCGCCGAGGTGATGACCGGCGTGATCACCTACATGCTGACCTTCGACCGCATTCCCGAGCTCGACCGCCAGGGCCGGCCGAAGATGTTCTACAGCCAGCGCATCCACGACAAGTGCTACCGCCGACCGCACTTCGACGCCGGCCAGTTCGTCGAGGCCTTCGACGACGAGAGCGCGCGCCGCGGCTACTGCCTCTACAAGGTCGGCTGCAAGGGCCCGACGACTTACAACGCCTGCTCCACTGTTCAGTGGAACGAGGGCACCAGCTTCCCGATCAAGGCCGGCCACGGCTGCATCGGCTGCTCGGAAGACGGCTTCTGGGACAAGGGTTCGTTCTACAGCCGCCTGACCGACATCCACCAGTTCGGCATCGAGGCCAACGCCGACAAGGTCGGCGGCACGGCGGCCGGCGTGGTCGGCGCGGCGGTGGCGGCGCATGCGGCGGTCTCCGCGATCAAGCGCGTCAGCACCCCGGCGGGCAGCAACCCGTAAGCAACGAGGAGCACAACCCCATGGGCGCGTACGAAACGCAAGGCTTCAAGCTCGACGACAGCGGCAGGCGCGTGGTCGTCGATCCGGTGACCCGCATCGAGGGCCACATGCGCTGCGAGGTCAACGTCGACAAGGACAACGTCATCCGCAACGCCGTCTCCACCGGCACGATGTGGCGCGGACTGGAGGTGATCCTCAAGGGCCGCGACCCGCGCGACGCCTGGGCTTTCGTCGAGCGCATCTGCGGCGTGTGCACCGGCTGCCACGCGTTGACCTCGGTGCGCGCGGTGGAGGATGCGCTCGGGATCCGCATCCCGAAGAACGCGCACCTGATCCGCGAGATGATGGCCAAGACGCTGCAGGTGCACGACCACGCGGTGCACTTCTACCACCTGCATGCGCTGGACTGGGTCGACGTGGTGTCGGCGCTGAAGGCCGACCCGAAAAAGACCAGCGAGCTGCAGCAGCTCGTCTCGCCGTCGCACCCGCTCTCGTCGCCCGGCTACTTCCGCGACATCCAGAACCGTCTGAAGAAGTTCGTCGACAGCGGCCAGCTCGGCCCCTTCATGAACGGCTACTGGGGCCACAAGGCCTACGTGCTGCCGCCCGAGGCCAACCTGATGGCCGTGACGCACTACCTCGAGGCGCTCGACCTGCAGAAGGAATGGGTCAAGGTGCACACCATCTTCGGCGGCAAGAACCCGCACCCGAACTACCTGGTCGGCGGCGTGCCCTGCGCGATCAACCTCGACCGCGACGGCGCGGCCGGTGCGCCGATCAACATGGAGCGGCTGAACTTCGTCAAGGCGCGCATCGACGAGATGGTGGAGTTCAACAAGAACGTCTACCTGCCCGACGTGCTGGCGATCGGCACGATCTACAAGCACGCCGGCTGGCTGCACGGCGGCGGCCTCGCGGCCACCAACGTGGCCGACTACGGCGAGTACCCGAAGGTCAACTACGACAAGAGCACCGACCAGCTGCCCGGCGGCGTGATCCTGAACGGGAACTGGGACGAGATCCTGCCGATCGACCCGCGCGACCCCGAGCAGGTGCAGGAGTTCGTCACGCACAGCTGGTACAAGTACGCCGACGAGACCAAGGGCCTGCATCCCTGGGACGGCGTGACCGAGCCGAACTACGCGCTGGGCGCCAACACCAAGGGCACGAAGACGGCCATCGAGCAGATCGACGAGGCAGCCAAGTACTCGTGGATCAAGGCGCCGCGCTGGCGCGGCCACGCGATGGAGGTCGGGCCGCTGTCGCGCTACATCCTCGCCTACGCCCACGCGAGAAAGGGCAACAGGTTCGCCCAGCGGCCGAAGGAGCAGATCGAGTACGCCGCGATGATGATCAACAGCGCCATCCCCAAGGCGCTGGGCCTGCCGGAGACGCAGTACACGCCCAAGCAGCTGCTGCCCACCACCATCGGCCGCACGCTGGCGCGCTGCCTGGAGGGGCAGTACTGCGGCGAGATGATGGTCGACGACTGGAACGAGCTGATCGCCAACGTCAAGGCCGGCGACACCGCCACCGCCAACGTCGACAAGTGGGACCCGGCCACCTGGCCGAAGGAGGCCAAGGGCGTCGGCACGGTGGCCGCGCCGCGCGGCATGCTGGGCCACTGGGTGAAGATCAAGGACGGCCGCATCGAGAACTACCAGTGCGTGGTGCCCACCACTTGGAACGGCAGCCCGCGCGACGCCAAGGGCCAGATCGGCGCCTTCGAGGCCAGCCTGATGAACACGCCGATGGTCGACCCGCAGCAGCCTGTCGAGATCCTGCGCACGCTGCACTCCTTCGACCCCTGCCTGGCCTGCTCCACCCACGTGATGAGCGAGGACGGCGCCGAGCTCACCCGCGTCAAGGTGCGCTGAAGACGAACGACGGAGACACCATGAACCACGCATCAAACCTCCTGCGCGGCGCGGCCGCCGTCGGCCTCGCGCTGGCGGCCGGCACCACCTCGGCCCACACCGGCCACGGCACCGAGTCGCTGTTCCAGGGCCTGGCCCATCCGCTGGGCTTGGACCACCTGCTGGCGATGGTGGCGGTGGGCGTGTGGTCGGCTGCCGCCTTCGACGGCGCACGCCGCTGGATCGCGCCGCTGACCTTCCTCGCGGCGATGACGGCCGCGGCGCTGCTGGCAATGGCTGGCCTCGCACTGCCCTTCGTCGAGTACGGCATCGCGCTGTCGGTGGCGATGTTCGGCGCGATGCTCGCCTTTGCGAAGCGCGTGCCGGCTGCTCCCGGCCTCGCCCTGGTCGCGTCCGCGGCCGCGCTGCACGGCGTGGCGCACGGGGCCGAGTTGCCGGCTGGCGCCAGCGTGGCCGGCTACGCGCTCGGGTTCCTCGCCACCACCGCCGCGCTGCACGCCGGCGGCGTCGGCCTGGGCGCGATGCTGCGCGATCGCGGCGCGTGGATCTGGCGCAGCGCCGGCGCGCTGCTGGGCCTGGCCGGCGTCGTTCTGCTGGCGCAAGCCTGACACCGCAGCACAGGGGAGGTCAGCATGTCGCTCACACCGTCGCCTTCGTTCAACGGCGTCACCGGCACCGACGAGACCGCCGTCGCCCGCGCGGCGGCGATCAAGGCGGTCTATGTCTACGAAGCACCGGTGCGCCTGTGGCACTGGGTCAACGCGCTGGCGCTGATCGTGCTGGCGATCACCGGCTACTTCATCGGCTCGCCGCTGCCCACCCTGCCCGGCGAGGCCAGCGCGAATTACCTGATGGGCTACATCCGCTTCGCGCACTTCGCTGCGGGCTACGTCTTCGCGGTCGGTCTGATCGGACGGCTGTACTGGGCCTTCGTCGGCAACCACCACGCGCGCGAGCTGTTCACGCTGCCGGTGTTCAGCCGCCTGTACTGGCGCGAGGTGGCCACGATGCTGAAGTGGTACGCCTTCCTGCTCCGACGGCCGAACCGCTACGTGGGCCATAACCCGCTGGCGCGCGCGGCGATGTTCTTCGGCTTCCTGTTCATCTCGCTGTTCATGCTCGTCACCGGCTTCGCACTGTACGGCGAAGGCACGCAGCCCGGCTCGTGGGCGCACACGGCGTTCAGCAGCTGGGTGATCCCGCTGTTCGGGAACTCGCAGGACGTGCACACCTGGCACCACCTGGGCCTGTGGGCGATGGTCATCTTCGTGACGTTGCACGTGTACGCCGCGATCCGCGAGGACATCATGGGCCGGCAGAGCATCGTCAGCACGATGATCTCGGGCTACCGCACGTTCAAGGACTGAGGCCGGCGCCGTGGGCATCACCGTTCTGGGCATCGGCAACGTGCTGTGGGCCGACGAGGGTTTCGGCGTGCGCTGCGTCGAGGCGCTGCAGCAGCGCTGGGCCTTCGACGATGGCGGCGAGGCGGTGAGCCTGGTCGACGGCGGCACGCAGGGCCTGTACCTGATCCAGCACGTGCAGGCGGCGGGCAAGCTGCTGATCTTCGACGCCATCGACTACGGTCTCGAACCCGGCACGCTCAAGCTGATCGAGAACGACGAGGTGCCGCGCTTCATGGGCGCCAAGAAGATGAGCCTGCACCAGACCGGCTTCCAGGAGGTGCTGATGCTGGCGCAGCTGACCGGGCAGTACCCCGAGCAGGTGCTGCTGATCGGCTGCCAGCCGCAGGAACTGGAAGACTACGGCGGCAGCCTGCGCCCCGTCGTGAAGACGGCGCTGGAAGACGCCCTCGCGCTCGGCCTCGACCGCCTGCGTGCCTGGGGCGCGAGGCCGGTGCCGCGCGATGCCGCCCTTGCCCATGACGAAGCGGTGACCGTGCCCACGCTGGCGCTCGGCGCTTACGAGGCGGGCCGGCCAACGCCCGAGCAGGCCTGCCGTGTCGGCGACGACCGTTTCCTGCCGCGCTGACGACGGGACGCACGCCATGTGCATCGGCATCCCCATGCAGGTCATCAGCGTCGAGCCCGGCCACGCCTGGGTCGCCGGCCGCGGCGAGGTCAAGCGAATCGGCACCGCGCTGGTCGGCGAGTGCGCCGAACGCGACTGGCTGCTCGTCTTCCTCGACACGGCGCGCGAGCGCATCGATGCGCAGCGCGCCGCGGAAGTCAACGCCGTGCTCGACCTGTTGCAAGACGCGCTGACCGGCGCGCCCGACACCACCGCCGAGGCCGGCTTCGCGCTGCCCTCGCGCACGGACCCCGCCACGCTGGCCGCCCTCACCGGCCGCACCGACTGAGATCGCCATGACCGCCACCACCCTGCCCGCCGTGATGCAGCGCCTGCTCGACCGCTTCGATGCCACCCGCATCGAGGCCGACACGCTGGCCGCCTTCCTCGAGCGCCCGGGCACGAGCGTGCTTCTGCTGGCCGGCGACCCGGTGCAGTTTCCCGAGGGCCTGGACGTGGCCGTCGTGCTGCCCGAGCTGCGCAGCGCGCTGGCCGCCGACTTCGCGATCGGCGTTGTCGCGCCCGGCAGCCAGGACGCGGTGGCGCGCCGCTACGGCGTGCAGCGCTGGCCCTCGCTGGTGTTCCTGCGCGACGGCCAGTACGTCACCACGGTCTCGGGTATGCACGACTGGACCGAGTACCTGAAGCTCGTCGAGGCCGCGCTGGCCATGCCGGTGTCGCGCGCGCCAACCATCGGCATCCCGGTGGTCAGCGCCCACGCGACACCCGGCTGCCACTGAACCGGATGACCGCCATGACCGCCTCTTCCCGCCCCTTCCCGATTCCCGTGGTCGCCGATCTCGGGCCGGACCGCCACGACGACGAGGCGCTCGACTGCATGAGCATGCCCAAGGGCATGGACACCTACCGGCCGCCGGTGCTGCCCGACCCGGAAGAGCTTGCCGCCCACGAACTCGCCCGCGAGGTGCTGGCCGCGGTGCGGGACGCCGTCACCGCCGCCTGCGAAGGCCGCGTGCCGTCGCCGGTGCGCCTGGACGGTCTGCCGGCCGGCGAGCTGGCGCTGGTCAACCAGGTGCTCGGCGAAGGCGAGGTCAGCGCGCAGGTGCTCGCGCAGCCGGAGACCCGGCTGGTCGGCGACGAAGCGGTGCGCGTGCGCATCCAGGAGTCGGTATTCGCCGGCGTCTGGCGGGTGATCACCCTCGGCGACGACGGTGCGGTGCACGACCACGTCGAGGTCGGCGCGATCCCGGCCGCGCTGCTGCGCGCCGCGCATGAGGACGGCCATGGCCCGCGCGAGCCGCTGCCGCCGGTGCCCGCCGAGCTGCCGAACCTGCCGCCCATCCTCACCGAGCTCGCCGACCGGCGCGCGCGCTGGCAGCCCGGCGACGCCGCGCACGTGGTCAACCTGACGCTGCTGCCGCTCTCGCCAGCGGACATCGCCCACCTGGACCACCAGCTCGGCACCGGCCGCGTGGTGGTCCTCTCGCGCGGCTACGGCAACTGCCGCATCACCGACACGCGCGTGCCCAACACCTGGCGCGTCGTGTACTACAACTCGCAGGACGCGGTGATCCTCAACACCGTCGAGGTCAGCGCGATCCCCGAGGTGGCCTGCGCCGCGCCGGAGGATCTCGCCGACACGGCCGAGCGCCTGGCCGAAGTGCTGAGCTGGGTCACACATGGGGCCTGAGAGATGAAGCCCCCCAGCTCACTCCGTTCGCTGCCCCCCAAGGGGGCTGTCCGTGGCTTCGGAACGGCCGGGCGCCACTGACATGTTCGAAGGCAGCTATCTCGGCGACGCCTCCAAGCTGGCCGCCCACACGCGGCTGGAATGCAAGATCTGCTGGTGGGTCTACGACCCCGCCGAGGGCGACCCGGTCTGGCAGATCGCGCCGGGCACGCCCTTCGCCGAACTGCCGGCGCACTGGCGCTGCCCGCAGTGCGACGGCGCGGCCGACCAGTTCATGGTGCTGCAGGACGCCTCATGATCCTGTCGCTCGCCGACCGTGTCGAGGCACTGGCACGAGCCTATGCCCACATCGCCGCCGCGCGCATGGCCGGCCTGCCGATGGTGCACCCGCGGCTCGCCGTCGCGACGGTCGGCTTCCAGCCCCTCGACGACGACGTCGCCCTCGGCGTGCTGGTCACGCCCTGGTGCATGAACCTGGTGCGGCTGCCGCTGCAGGACGGCGTGGCCACGCTCGCCGTCGGGCAGGCCGGCGCCCGCGACATCGGCGCGCGCCGCTTCGACTTCATCGGCGCCCGCGAGAGCGGCGTCGGCGCCTTCGAGGCGGCTTCGCTGTTCTCGCCGATGGCCGAGTTTGCCGACCAGCCAGCCGCGCTGGCCACGGCCGAGGAAGTGCTGAAGCAACTGCGCGGCCCGCTGCCACCGCGCGTGGCGCAGCCGGCACGGCGCGGCTTCCTGTTCGGTCGGCGCGAGGGAGCGTCGGCGTGAACCTCGCCGGCCGCATGAGCCTGCGCCCCGGCGCCGCGCTGCCCACGATCCACAGCAGCCGGCCGATGCTGGCTGCCCGCGTGGCCCGCGGCCGCCGCGCCGACGACCTGCCCGGCACGCTGGGCGCCCTGTTCACTCTCTGCGCGCATGCCCACCGCCTGACGGCACGCCGCGCCGTCGCGGCGGCGCGGGGCGAGGTGGCGGTGTCCACCCCCTCCGAGCGGCTCGCGCTGCAGGCCGGCACCGCCCGCGAACACGTGCTGCGCATCGCGCACGACTGGCACCGCCTGCTGCCCGATGCGCCGGCGGCCGAACCCGCGCTGCGCCTGCGCAGCTGCCCGCTGTGGCGCGACGACCTCGACGCGCACGACCAGCTGGCCGACCTGCCCCTGTGGCTGGCGCATCACTGGCTGGCCGAACCGGTGAGCTCGTGGCTGGCCGGACAGCGCGTCGATCCGCTGGCCTGGGCCGCGCACTGGTGCAAAGCGGCCGACACGCCGCTGGCACGACTGCTGCACAGCCAGCGGGAGGCGATGCAGGCGATCGCGACACCGCAGCGGCCGCTGCGCCTGCTCGACACCCCGCGCGCCTCGATGCCTCGCCTGGCCCGGCGCATGGCCGACGAGGCCGACTTCTGCGCCCGCCCCGACTGGCAGGGCGCCCCCGCCGAGACCGGCCCCTGGACCCGCGTCGCCGACACGGCCTGCGCACCGCTTCACAATGCGTGGATGCGCCTCGTCGCCCGCCTCGTCGACCTGATGCAGCTCGCGCTACCGGGCGGGCGCGACCGGCTGGCCGAAGGCGCGCTGCCGCTCGGGCCGGGCGAGGCGGTCGCCTGGACCGAGATGGCCCGCGGGCTGCTGGTGCACTGGGTGCAATTGGAAAATGGCCCGCAGGGCCCGCGCGTGGCCGACTGCCGCGTGCTCGCGCCGACCGAGTGGAACTTCCATCCGCACGGCGTGCTGGCGCAGACGCTGGCGGGCCTGCACGGCGATGCGCGCGTCGATCAGGCCACACGCGCCGCGGTGGCCTTCGACCCCTGCGTCGAGTTCGACGTGGCGGTGATGCCGGAGCCCGCCCATGCATGAGCTGAGTCTGGCCGGCGGCATCGTCAAGCTCGTCGAGGACGCCGCCGTGCGCGAGCACTTCAAGCGTGTCTCGCAGCTGCGCCTGGAGGCGGGCGCGCTGTCGGGCGTGGAGGTGCGCGCGCTGCGCTTCGCGCTCGATGCCGTTGCGCCCGGCACCTGCCTCGAGGGCGCCGTGATCGAGATCGAGGAGCCGCCGGGCCAGGCCTGGTGCCTGCGCTGCGCCGCCACCGTCGAGATCGCCTCGCGCACCGACCCCTGCCCGGTCTGCGGCGGCCACCAGATCCAACCCACCGGCGGCACCGAGTTGCGCGTGCTCGAGCTGCTGGTCCACGACGACTGAAGGAGAACGAGCCATGTGCGTCGTCTGCGGCTGCGCCCACCCGACCGCCACGCATCCCGAGCATGCCCACGTGGCCGTGGATGCACGCACCGGCGACCTGCACTACGGCGCCGGCGCCGCGCGCGTGTCGGTACCCGGCATGAGCCAGGCCCGCGCGATCAGGCTCGAGGCCGACGTGCTCGGCGAGAACAACCGCATCGCCGCGGCCAACCGGGCGCACTTCGCGGCGCATGGCGTGACGGCTTACAACCTGGTCTCCAGCCCCGGCTCGGGCAAGACCACGCTGCTGTGCGCGACGATCGAGTACCTCAAGCGCCATGCGCCCGCGCTGCCGCTGGCGGTGATCGAGGGCGACCAGCAGACCAGCCACGACGCCGACCGCATCCGCGCCACCGGCGCTGCGGCGATCCAGGTCAACACCGGCAAGGGCTGCCACCTCGACGCGGCGATGGTGGCGGACGCGTTCTCAAGGCTGCATCTGCATGCGCATCATCATGCGCACGACGGCCATGCGCACGACCATCACCACGCGAAGTCGCTGCTCTTTATCGAGAACGTCGGCAATCTCGTCTGTCCGGCGATGTGGGACCTGGGCGAGGCCGCGAAGATCGCGATCCTGTCGGTGACCGAGGGCGAGGACAAGCCGCTGAAGTACCCCGACATGTTCGCCGCGGCGCGGCTGATGGTGCTGAACAAGACCGACCTGCTGCCGCACCTGGACTTCGACATGCCGAAGTGCATCGAGTACGCGCGGCGCGTCAACCCGGGCATCGAGGTGCTGCTGGTGTCGGCGAAGACCGGCGCCGGGCTGGATGCCTGGGTCGAGTGGCTGCTGCATCCCGAGGCGGCATGAACGAGACCGCGACGCTGCCGAGCTCCGCCCCTGCGCGGGTGCTGGCCTGCGGCGCCTTCCTGAAGAACCGCGCCGCGCGGCTGGAGGGTGACCGGCTCGCCTGGTCGGCGCTGCACGGCGACCTGGGCACGGCCGAGGCCTGCCGGGCGCTCGACGACGCCGCCGAGGCGCTGCTCGCGCAAGGCGGCGTCGATGCGATCGCGCACGACCTGCACCCCGACTTCCACAGCACGCGGCTGGCGCAGTCACTCTCGGAGCGCCTCGGCGTGCCGGCGATCGGCGTGCAGCACCACCATGCGCACATCGCCGCGGTGATCGCCGAGGCCGGCCTCGCGCGGCCGGTGATCGGCATCGCGCTCGACGGCGTCGGCCTGGGCACCGACGGCACGGCGTGGGGCGGCGAGCTGCTGTGGGTCGATGGCGGCGATCACGCGCACCGCTGGGAGCGCATCGGGCATCTGCACCCCATCGCCCTGCCCGGCGGCGACGTCGCCGCGCGCGAGCCGTGGCGGCTGGCCGCCGCGGTGCTGCATGCGCTCGGCCGCGGCGACGAGATCGAGGCGCGCTTCGCCGGCGCGGTGCCCGCGCTCACCGCCCGGGGCCTCAAGACCATGCTCGACCGCGGCCTGAACTGTCCGGCCAGCACCGGCGCCGGCCGCTGGTTCGATGCGGCTGCCGGTGCGCTGGGCCTGTCGATTCGCCAGGCCTTCGAGGCCGAGGCCGCGATCGCGCTGGAGCGGCTGGCCACGCAGGCCCTGCCCGACGACACGCAGGCCGCGACCTTCGCGCCGACGCTGGACCTGCGTGGCGTGGTCGCCGGGCTGTTTGACGTGCCGCGCGACGCCGAGCCCGCACGAGCCCGGGCCGCGCTGCGCTTCCACCACGCGCTGGCCGACGGTCTCGCCGATGCGGCGGTACGTGCCTCGCACGAGCGCGGCTGCGACACGGTGGTGTTCGGCGGCGGCTGCTTCCTGAACCGTGTGCTGAGCGAACGCCTCGCTAGGCAACTGCAGGCCGCCGGCCTCGCGGTGCACGCCCCGCGCCAGACCCCCTGCGGCGACGCCGGCCTTGCGCTCGGCCAGGCCTGGGTGGCGGCGTGCCGCGTCGCGCGCGCCACCCTTTCTTCGAACGCGCTCGCGCTGGAAAGCTGACCATGTGCCTCGCCCTCCCCGCCCGCATCGTCGAGCTCCAGACCGCCGACCAGGCCGTGGTCGAACTCGGCGGCGTGCGCAAGTCCATCTCGGTCGCGCTGACGCCGCAGGCGCGCGTCGGCGACTACGTCATCGTGCACGTCGGCCACGCCATCGGCCTTCTCGACGCCGAGGAGGCCGAGAAGACGCTGGCCCTCTTCGCCGAGATGGCCGCAGAAATGTCCGCGTCGGAGCGCACCGCATGAGGTACATCGACGAGTTCCGCCGCGGCGAGGTGGCGCAGGCGCTGGCGCGCCGCATCGCCGCCGAGGTCGACCCGCAGCGCCGCTACCACTTCATGGAGTTCTGCGGCGGCCACACGCACGCGATCTCGCGCTACGGCATCACCGAGCTGCTGCCGGCCAACCTGCGCATGATCCATGGCCCCGGCTGCCCGGTGTGCGTGCTGCCGATCGGCCGCATCGACCAGGCGATCGCGCTGGCGCTCGAGCGCGGCGTGATCCTGTGCACCTACGGCGACGTGATGCGGGTCCCCGCCTCCGAGTCGCTTTCGCTGATGCGCACCAAGGCCCGCGGCGCCGACATCCGCATGGTGTATTCGGCGGCCGATGCGCTGAAGCTCGCCCGCGAGAACGCGGACCGTGAGGTCGTCTTCCTCGCCATCGGCTTCGAGACCACCACGCCGCCCACCGCGCTGGTGATCCGCCAGGCTCAGGCAGAAGGCATCGCGAACTTCAGCGTGCTGTGCAACCACGTGCTGACGCCCAGTGCGATCACGCACATCCTCGAATCGCCCGAGGTGCGCCAGTACGGCACGGTGCCGATCGACGGCTTCGTCGGTCCGGCACACGTCAGCATCGTGATCGGCGCGATGCCCTACGAGCACTTCGCGCAGGAGTATCGCAAGCCGGTGGTGATCGCCGGCTTCGAGCCGCTGGACGTGATGCAGGCCATCTGGATGCTGGTGCGCCAGGTCAACCAGGGCCGCGCCGAAGTCGAGAACGAATTCAGCCGCGCCGTCACGCGCGAGGGCAACCTTGCCGCGCAGGCCATCGTGCAGCAGGTCTTCGAGCTGCGTTCCAGCTTCGAGTGGCGCGGCCTCGGCGAGGTGCCCTACTCAGCGCTGAAGATCCGCCCGGCCTTCGAGCGCTTCGACGCCGAGAAGCGATTCGGCCTCGTCTACAAGAGCGTGCCCGACCACAAGCAGTGCGAATGCGGCGCCATCCTGCGCGGTGTGAAGCGGCCGACCGACTGCAAGCTGTTCGGTACCGTGTGCACGCCCGAGACACCGATGGGCTCGTGCATGGTCTCGTCCGAAGGGGCCTGCGCGGCGCACTACACCTACGGGCGCTTCCGCGACATTCCGGTGGTGGCGGCATGAGCAAGCCCGGCTACGTCCGCCCGATCGACTTCAGGCACGGCCGCGTCGACATGAACCACGGCGCCGGCGGCCGCGCCTCGGCGCAGCTGATCGAGGAGCTGTTCGCCCTAGCCTTCGACAACGAATACCTACGCCAAGGCGACGATGCCGCGCTGCTGCCGGTGCCGGCCGGCCACCGCCTGGTGATGGCCACCGACGGCCACGTGATCTCGCCGCTGTTCTTCCCCGGCGGCGACATCGGCTGCCTGGCGGTGCACGGCACGGTCAACGACGTAGCCATGCTCGGCGCCACGCCGCTGTACCTGAGCGCGAGCTTCATCCTCGAAGAGGGCTTCCCGCTGGCCGACCTGAAGCGCATCGTCGAGTCGATGGCCGCAGCCGCCCGCGAGGCCGGCGTGCCCGTCGTCACCGGCGACACCAAGGTGGTCGAGCAGGGCAAGGGCGACGGCGTGTTCATCGCCACCACCGGCGTCGGCGTGGTGCCCGCGGGCCGCAGCATCAGCGGGCGCCACGCCCGCCCGGGCGATGCGGTGCTGGTCAGCGGCACGATCGGCGACCACGGCGTGGCGGTGCTGTCGCAGCGCGATTCACTGGAGTTCGAGACCACGATCGAGTCCGACACCGCGGCGCTGCACACGCTGGTGGCACGGCTGCTCGCCGCGGTGCCCGAAGGCAGCGTGCGCACGCTGCGCGACCCCACCCGCGGCGGCCTGGCCACCACGCTCAACGAGATCGCGAAGCAGTCGGGCGTGGGCATGCTGCTCGACGAAGCGGCGATTCCGGTCAAGCCGCAGGTCCAGGCGGCCTGCGAGCTGCTCGGGCTGGATCCGCTGTACGTCGCCAACGAGGGCAAGTGCATCGTGGTCTGCGATGCGGCGGTGGCCGAGGGTGCGCTGGAGGCGCTGCGCTCGCATCCGCTGGGTCGCGAGGCGGCGCGCATCGGCACCGTCACCGACGACCCGCAGCGCTTCGTGCAGATGGCCACGGCTTTCGGCGGCCGGCGCGTGGTCGACTGGCTCAGCGGCGAGCCGCTGCCGCGCATCTGCTGAGCGGGGCGCCCGGTGCACGCCGCGCGGGGATGAACGCGTGAAGCTGCTGCTGCTGTGCCATGCGTTCAATGGCCTGACGCAGCGCCTGCACTGCGCGCTGCGCGAGGCCGGGCACGCGGTGACGGTGGAGCTCGACATTGCCGCCGCGGTCACCGAGGAAGCCGTCGCGCTGGCCGCCCCCGACCTCGTGATCGCACCTTTCCTGAAGCGGCGCATTCCCGAATCGGTGTGGTCGGTGCGCCCCTGCCTCGTCGTGCACCCGGGGCCGCCGGGCGACCGCGGACCGGCGGCACTGGACTGGGCGGTGCTGCGCGGCGACACGCAAGGCGGTGTCACCGTGCTGCAGGCCAATGGCGAGTTCGACGCCGGGCCGGTGTGGGCCTTCCGCAGCTTTACGATACGCGCCGGCGCCAGCAAGGCCAGCCTGTACCGCCACGAGGTGACGCAAGCCGCGGTCGAGGCGGTGCTGGAGGCGCTGTCGCGCTGGCAGCCTGGCGCGCCGGGCCCGACGGCTGCGCCGACGCTGCCGCCACCGCCGCTGCGCGGCCGTGGCTGGCAGGGGCCGGTGCCGAACGAGCAGCGGTCGATCGACTGGACGCGCGACGACACCGCCACCGTGCTGCGCAAGATCCGCAGCGCCGAGGGCCACCCGGGCGTGGCCGACGTGATCTTCGGCCGGTCCTGCCGGCTGCACGACGCGCACGCGGCCACGGACGTGGCGCTCGCTGCGGCCGGGCGCGGCGCGCCTGGCGACGTGCTCGCCCGCCGCGGTCCGGCGCTGCTGCGCCGCACGGCGGACGGCGGTGTGTGGATCGGTCACGTACGCACCGAGCCGTCGCCGGGCGCGCCGGCGCTCAAGCTCGCCGCCACGCGCGTCTTTGCCGCCGAGTGCGCCGGCCTGCCCGAGCTCGGCGTGCCGCTGATGCGCGACGCCGACGAGTGGGACGAGCTGCGCTACGAGGAGACCGGTGCGCCCGACGCGCGCATCGGCTGGCTCGCCTTCGACTTCCACAACGGTGCGATGTCCACCCGCCAGTGCGAGCGGCTTCGCGACGCGCTGCGCTTCGCCCGCACGCGCCGCACGCGCGTCCTCGTGCTCGAAGGCGGCGCCGACTTCTTCAGTAACGGCATCCACCTGCACGACATCGAGGCCGCCGCGCAGACGCCGGGCGACAGCGCCGCCGACGCCTCCTGGCGCAACATCCACGCCATCGACGACGTGGTGCTGGAGTTGCTGACGATGACCGACCGGCTCACGGTCGCGCTGCTGCGTGGCAACGCCGGCGCCGGCGGCTGCTGGCTGGCCTTTGCCGCCGATCTCGTCTGGGCGCACGACGGCGTGGTGCTCAACCCGCACTACAAGAACATGGGCAACCTCTACGGCTCGGAGTACTGGACCTACACGCTGCCGCGGCGTGTGGGCGAGGCGCGCTCGGCAGACATCGCCAAGCGTGTGATGCAGGGCCGGCTGCCGATGTCGGCGTCCGAATGCGCTGCCCTCGGCCTGGTCGACGCGGTGTTCGCCGAACACGGTGAAGCGCTGCGTCGGCGCGCGGGCGCCGAGGCCGCCGCACTGGCCGCGGCATGCGATCATGAGGCGCGCATCGCGGCGAAGCAGCGCCAGCGCGCCGACGACGAGGCGCGCCGGCCACTGGCGGCGTACCGCGAGCAGGAACTGCAGCAGATGCACCGCAACTTCTACGGCTTCGATCCGAGCTACCACGTGGCGCGCCACCACTTCGTGACGCGCAAGCCGCACGCCTGGACGCCCCGGCACCTGGCCGTGCACCGGCCATGATCGCGCCGGGCCGCTGCCACGCGCGAGTCCCGCGGCGCCCGGCGCGGGGGGTCGCCCGATGACGGCCACCGTGCTGCTCGTCGACGACGAGGTGCGCTCGCTCGACGCGATGCGGCGCACGCTGGAGGAAGAGTTCGACGTGCTCACCGCCGCCAGCGCCGACGAGGCGCGCGATCTGATGGCGCGGCGCGAGGTGCACGTGATCCTGTGCGACCAGCGCATGCCCGGCACCACCGGCGTCGAGTTCCTGCGCGAGGCGCGCGAACGCTGGCCCGATGCCGTGCGCATCGTGATCTCGGGCTACACCGACAGCGAGGACATCATCGCCGGCATCAACGACGCCGGCATCTGGCAGTACATCCTCAAGCCCTGGATGCCCGACCACCTGCTGCAGACGGTGCGCAGCGCGGCCGAGGCGCGCACGCTGCAGCACGGTCTGGCGCGGCTGGACATCGAGCTGCGCAACGGCCCCGGCCTGCTGCGCGCCAGAAGCCAGGCGAAGCTCGCACAGGCGCGCAGCGCCTTCGGCTTCGATCGCATCGTGCGTGCCGACGGCAGCCCGCTCGATGCACTGTGCGCGATGGCCGCACGCATTGCGCGGCACGACCTGTCGGTGCTGCTGCTCGGCGAGTCCGGCACCGGCAAGGAGCTGATGGCGCGCGCGATCCACTACGCCAGCCCGCGCAGCGCCGGGCCCTTCGTGGTGGAGAACTGCGCCGCCATCCCCGACACGCTGCTGGAAAGCGAGCTCTTCGGCCACAAGCGGGGTGCCTTCACCGGCGCGGTGGACGACCACGTCGGCCTGTTCCAGCGCGCCCACGGCGGCACGGTCTTCCTCGACGAGATCGGCGAGACCTCGGCGGCGTTCCAGGTCAAGCTGCTGCGCGTGCTGCAGGAAGGCGAGCTGCGCCCGGTGGGCTCGACGCGGGCGATTCCCGTCGACGTGCGCGTGATCGCCGCCACCCACCGCGACCTCGAGGCCGACGTCCGCTCGGGTCGTTTCCGTGAGGATCTGTACTACCGCATCGCCGGCGTCACGCTCGCGATGCCGCCGCTGCGCGAGCGGCCGGGCGACATCGTGCCGATCGCGCAGCGGCTGCTCGCCGACGTGGCGGCCGAGCTGGGCCTGCCGCCCGCGCAGTTCGACGACGACGCCCTCGCGGTGCTGGTGGGCTACCCGTGGCCCGGCAACATCCGCGAGCTGCGCAACGAGATCGCCCGCGCGCTGGCGCTGGGCGAGGGCTCGACGGTGCGGGCTGGCGCCTTCTCGCGCAAGCTGCTGCAAGGCCAGGCCGGTGCGCACGCCGGGAAGCTCAATGGCCACGCCCTGCCCGCCACCGGCACTCTGGCCGAGCGGCTCGACGCGATCGAGGCGATGGTGCTGCGCGAGACGCTGCTGCGCCACCGCTGGAACAAGACGCACGCGGCCAAGGAGCTGGGCCTGTCGCGCGTGGGCCTGCGCGCCAAGCTGCAGCGCTTCGGGCTGGAGGACAAGTGATGAACGTGCTGTGGCTGCAGAGCGGCGGCTGCGGCGGCTGCAGCATGTCGCTGCTGTGCGCCGACACGGCCGACTTTCCGGCCATGCTCAAGGCCGGCGGGATCGATCTGCTGTGGCACCCGTCGCTGTCGCTGGCCAGTGGCCGCGAGCTGATCACGCTGCTGGAAGACTGCCGCGGCGGCCGGCAGCAGCTCGACGTGCTGTGCGTGGAGGGCTCGCTGCTGCGCGGCCCCCACGGCACGGGCCGCTTCCATCTGCTGGCCGGCACCGGCGTGCCGATGATCCAGTGGGTGCGCGATCTCGCGGCGGTGGCGACGCACGTGGTGGCAGTGGGCTCGTGCGCAGCCTGGGGCGGCATCACGGCGACCGGTCCCAACGTCACCGAGGCCTGCGGCCTGCAGTACGACGGCGACCGCCCGGGCGGCCTGCTCGGTGCGAACTTCACGGCCCGCGGCGGCCTGCCGGTGATCAACGTGGCCGGCTGCCCCACGCACCCGGGCTGGGTGGTCGACACGCTGATGGCGCTGGCCGCGAACCTGTTCGGCGCCGACGACCTCGACCCCCTGCACCGCCCGCGCTTCTACGCCGATCAGCTGGTGCACCACGGCTGCACGCGCAACGAGTACTACGAGTTCAAGGCCAGCGCGGAAAAGCCGTCCGACCTCGGCTGCATGATGGAAAACATGGGCTGCAAGGGCACACAGGCCCACGGCGACTGCAACACGCGGCTGTGGAACGGCGAAGGCTCGTGCACCCGCGGCGGCTATGCGTGCATCAGCTGCACCGAGCCGGGCTTCCAGGACCCGGGCCATCCGTACCACCAGACGCCGAAGCTGGCCGGCATCCCGATCGGCCTGCCCACCGACATGCCCAAGGCCTGGTTCGTCGCGCTGGCGTCGCTGTCCAAGAGCGCGACGCCCAAGCGCGTGAAGAGCAACGCCACGGCCGACCACGTGGTGGTGGCGCCCGCGGTGAGGAAGACGCGGCTGAAATGACCCGCCTGGTCGTCGGCCCCTTCAACCGCGTCGAGGGCGACCTCGAAGTACAGCTCGACGTCGCCGACGGCCGTGTCGTGTCGGCGCGCGTCAACGCGCCGATGTACCGCGGCTTCGAGTCCATGCTCGCGGGGCGCGACCCGCACGACGCGCTGGTGATCGTGCCGCGCATCTGCGGCATCTGCTCGGTGTCGCAGTCGGTGGCGGCGGCGCGCGCGCTGGCCGACGCAGCCGGCGTCGAAGTGCCGCCCAACGGCGTGCACGTCACCAACCTGATGCTCGCCTGCGAGAACCTGGCCGACCACCTCTCGCACTTCTACCTGTTCTTCATGCCCGACTTCGCGCGGCCCGTCTACGCCGACCGCCCCTGGCACGCCGAGGCGCAGCGCCGCTTCGCCGCGCTGGCGGGGGCGCATGCCCGCGCCGCGCTATCCGCGCGCCAGCGCTGGTTCGAGATCATGGGCACGCTGGGCGGCAAGTGGCCGCACACGCAGAGCATCCAGCCCGGCGGCAGCGCGCGCGCCGTCGAGGCGGCCGAACGTATCCGGCTGCTGGCCAAGGTGCGCGAGTTCCGCGCCTTCCTCGAGGCCACGACGTTCGCCGCGCCGCTCGAAGAGGTGGCCGCGCTCGACAGCGAGGCCGCGCTGGCGCGGTGGCAGGCGCGCGACCCGCTGCGCGGCGACCTGCGCTTCTTCCTCGCCGTGGCCGACGATCTTCGGCTGGACGCGCTCGGGCGTGGCCCTGGCCTCACGCTGAGCTATGGCGCCTACCGCCGGCCGGATGGCGGTTTCGAGCTGCCCGGCGGCGTGTGGGACGTTGCGCTGAACGAACTTCAGCCGGTGGACGCGGAGTCGATCCGCGAAGACGCCACGCACGCCTGGCTCGCCGGCAACGCGCCGCTGCACCCCCGCGAGGGCCTCACCGAGCCTTGGGCGGACAAGCCCGGCGCCTACACCTGGAACAAGGCACCTCGGCTGGGCGGGCGCGTGGTCGAGACCGGTGCGATCGCGCGGCAACTGGCCAGCGCGCAGCCGCTGCTCCGCGATGCCGTGGCGCGTGCCGGCGCCAGCGTACGCACCCGCGTGCTGGCCAGGCTGGTCGAGATCGCGCGCGTGCTGCCGATGATGGAGCGCTGGCTCACGGCGCTGTCGCCGCGCGAGCCGTTCTTCCACGGTGACCGGCTGCCGGACGAGGCCCTGGGCGTCGGCCTCACCGAAGCGGCACGTGGCGCGCTCGGCCACTGGCTAAGCGTGCGCGGCGGCCGCATCGAGCGCTACCAGATCGTGGCGCCGACGAGCTGGAACTTCTCGCCTCGCGATGCGGCGGGTGTGCCGGGTGCGCTGGAAGCGGCGCTCGAAGGCGCGCCGGTGCGCGAGGGCGAGGACACGCCGGTGGCCGTGCAGCACATCGTGCGCTCGTTCGACCCGTGCATGGTCTGCACGGTGCACTGACGCAATGAGCACGGTGCGCCGCCCGCCGCTGCACGGCCTGTCGCAGATCGACGGCATGGACGAGTCCGCCTGGCTCGACGTGATCGAGAAGATGGAGGAGGTCTACTCGCAGCTGGTTCAGGACGAGATCGCTCTCGAGGAGAAGAACGCCCAGCTCGAGCAGTCGCAGCAGTTCATCTTCAGCCTGCTCACCGCGATGAGCGACGTGCTGGTGGCCTGCGACGAGCGCTGCTGCATCGAGGAGACCAACGCGGCGCTGCGCGAGCTGGTCGGGCGCAGCGAGGACGCGCTGCGCGGCCGTCCGCTGGCCGAGCTGGTGGCCGGCGAGGCGGCGCGCGAGGCACTGCGTGCCACGCTCGCCAGCGCGCCGCGGCGCGGCAGCACGATCGAGGTCGACCTGCTCGACGCGCAGGGCCAGCCGGTGCCGGTGGACTTCAACATCACGCCGCGCTTCAGTGCCGCCGGCCAGCGGGTCGGCCACGTGTTCGTCGGCCGGCCGCTGGGCGAACTCAAGCGTGCGTACCACCAGCTGCGCGAGGCGCACGAGGCGCTCAAGCGCACCCAGCAGCAGCTGCTGCACTCGGAGAAGATGGCCTCGCTCGGCCGGCTGGTCGCCGGTGTGGCGCACGAGCTGAACAACCCGATCAGCTTCGTGCTCGGCAACGTGCACGCGCTGCAGCGCTACACCGAGCGGCTGCGCGAATACCTCGCCGCGATCCACGCGCATGCCGATGCCGGCGAGCAGGCGAGGCTGCGCGCGAAGCTGCGCATCGACCACCTGCTGGCCGACCTGCCCTCGCTGATGGAGGGCACGCTCGAAGGCGCGCAGCGCACCGCCGACATCGTGCAGGGCCTCAAGCGCTTCTCGGCGATGGACCGCGGCGAGCGCAGCGAGGTCGACCTCAACGGCGTGATCGAGCGTGCCATCCACTGGGTGCGCAAGGGCACGGCGCCGGCCTTCACGGTGCACTGGACACCCGGCGCGCCCTGCGTGGTCAACGGCAACGCCGGTCAGCTGCTGCAGGTGGTGATGAACCTGGTGCAAAACGCCTACGACGCCGCCGCCACGCGCGACAACCCCGCGCCGGCGCTGTGGGTGTCGCTGCAGCGCGACGGCGACCTGGCGCGGCTGAGCTTGCGCGACAACGGACCGGGCATCGCACCCGAGCACCTGACGCGCATCTTCGACCCCTTCTTCACCACGAAGCCGGTGGGCAAGGGCACCGGGCTGGGCTTGTCGATCAGCTACGGCATCGTCGAGCAGCACGGCGGCCGACTGACCGCCCGCAACCACCCGGCTGGTGGCGCGGAATTCGTGTTGGAGCTGCCGCTCAACGCTCGACCATAAACTGGGTGTTGGTCTTGGCGCGCGCCTGCGCGGTCTGGTGCCCTGGATCTGCACCGGGATTGCACAGTGCAGCCCGGCTGCGTGGCGTGCGCGCTTCATGCCGCGCGCCAGAAGGTGCTTCGGTGACAAGCACTTCGAAGTGGTGGGCCCTGTAGGATTCGAACCTACGACCAACGGATTAAGAGTCCGCTGCTCTACCAGCTGAGCTAAGAGCCCGTGTTCTTGCCGGACCTTCGATCCGGTGGTGGGTCGTGCAGGATTCGAACCTGCGACCAACGGATTAAAAGTCCGCTGCTCTACCGGCTGAGCTAACGACCCTCGACGGCAGAGCCGCGCATTATAGCCACCTTTGGCGCAGCGCCGGCACTGCGGCGAGCAGTTGGCGCATCGCCTCACCGGCAGCGACGAGCCCGAACGTCGCCGTCACCGTCACCGTCGAGCCGTAGCCGGCGCAGTTGAGGCTGCCGTCGACGTCGCACGCGCCTTCGGGACGGTGCACCGTCTCCTTCGAATACACGCAGCGCACGCCGAGCGGCACGCCACCGCGCGGCGCGCCGGCACGCCGCAGCTTCTGGCGCAGCGACGCGAGCAGCGGGTCGTGTGTCGCATGCGCGAGGTCGTCGACCGCGACGGCCTGCGCCAGCGTCTTGCCGCCGGCCGCCCCGACGGTGACGAAGGGCACGCCGCTGTGCCGCGCCCACGTCGCGAGCGCGAGCTTGGCCCCGATCTGATCGCACGCATCGACGACGGCGTCGACCGGCCGCGGCAGCAGCTGCGGCCAGTTCGTCGCGTCGACGAACTCCTCGACGGTGTACACCGCGCAGCCGGGGTGGATGTCGGCCAGCCGGGCCTGCAACGCGAGCACCTTGGCCTGCCCGACGGTGGCACCGACGGCCTGCACCTGGCGGTGGATGTTGGACTCCGAGACGTGGTCGAGGTCGATCAGCGTCAGCTCGGCGACGCCGCTGCGCGCCAGTGCCTCCGCGGCCCACGAGCCGACGCCGCCGACACCGACCACCGCCACGCGCGCCGCACGCAGCACGCGGTAACCCTCGTCGCCGTACAGGCGCCGCAGTCCGCCGAAGCGGCGCTCCAGGTCGGCCTCGTCGGCAGCGGCATCGCCGACGGCGGTGGTGGTCAGCGGGTGCGCCGTCACACCCGCCGCTCGAGGCGCCACGCCTGGTAGCGCAGCCCCAGCACGGCGCCGGCGAGGATGCCGCCCAGCGCGAGGAAGCTGCCCACCGCCAGCGTCGACACACCGGCCAGGCCCTGCCCGACGGTGCAGCCGAAGGCCGTCACGCCGCCGACCCCCATCAGCGCCGCACCGACGAGGTGGTTGGCGAGGTCCTCGACGTCGCCGAAGCCCTCCCAGCGGAAGTTGCCGCTGGCCAGCGCCCACGCCGCCGAACCTGCGATGACACCGAACACCGATACGATGCCCAGCGTCAGGCGCTTGTTCGCGTCGCTGTAGAGGATCAGCCAGTCGAGCGCGTAGCCTACCGGGGCGACGAAGGTCAGCGACTCCATGCTGCGCGTGTTCGTCGCCAGGTACGTCGGCTCGAGCGTGTCGGGGTGCTCGGGGACGAAGCCCAGCCGCCCCGACACCCACCACACCGCGACGATCACGGCGCCGATGCCCACGCCGCCGAGCAGCGTCTCGGCCGAGCGCCCCTCGACGCGCGACAGCGCCCACGCGACGAGCGCGCCGCCGATCAGCAGCCCCAGCACGCCGGCCAGCAGCGGCACCGGCGCGCCGCTCGCGTACGCGACGAGCGACGGCAGATCCTGCCCCACCGGCAGCGTCACCGCGACCCGGTCGACGGTCTCGACGCGCCACACCGCCGTGACGCCGCGCAGCGTCATGTACGACGTCACCGCGAGCACGAGCAGCACGACGAGCGCCTTCAGGTTGCCGCCGCCCACGCGCACCAGCGTCTTGCTGCCGCAGCCCGACGCCAGCACCATCCCGACGCCGAACACGACGCCGCCGCCCAGGTTCGACAGCCAGATCAGCCGCTCGCTGGCGTACACGCTGCGACTCGCCTCGACCCAGCCGAGCGCGACCATCGCGTTGAAGCCGATCATCGCCGTGCCGATCGCCAGCGCCCACATGCGCATGCGCGACCAGTCGCCCATGTGGACGATGTCGGCCACGGCACCCATCGTGCAGAAGTGGGTGCGCTGCGCGATGGCGCCGAACGCCGCCGACAGCGCGAACGTGGCCCACAGCACGTACTGCGTCAGCGCGCCGATGTCCGCGGTTGCCATGGCGGCGGATTCTAGGTTCGCACCGTCGCGCGAGCCGGCCTCGGGGCCGGCGGTCAAGCCCGCCGGCGCCGCACCGAGCGGCGCGCGGTCGACCGTGTCGGGCGCGCACTCCGCCGGGCGTCAGCGCAGCGTGGCCAGGCGGTCCTTCGCGGCAGCCGCCGCCTCCGACTTCGGATACGCCTTCTGCAGGTCGGTCAGCGTCGTGCGTGCTGCGCGCGTGTCCTTGGTCTCGATCTGTGCATTGGCGATCGCGAGCATCGCCTCGGGTGCGCGCGGGTGGTCGGGCGCCTTCGTGACGAAATCGCGCAGCACGGCGATCGCGCCGGCGTGGTCGCGCTTGCCGTACAGCGCATTGCCGAGCCAGAAGCGCGCGCTGTCGGCATAGCCGCTGGACGGATGGCGCTGCAGGAAGCCGCCGAACGCCGCCGCGGCGGCGGCGAAGTCGCCGCCGCGCAGCGTGGCCATCGCCTGCTCGTACTCGCGCTGTTCGGCTGGCGCGGCGAGGAACTCGCGGCCGTCGAGCGAGACCTTCTGCGGCTCGAAGCGGCGCAGCCGCTCGTCGGTGGCCTGCACGAGATCCTGCTGGCGGCGCTGCAGCTCGGCCACTTCCCGCGCCAGCTGCTCGTCCTGGCCGCGCAGCCGCGCCGTCTCGCTGCGCATCTGCTCGATCTGCGCGTTCAGATCGACGAGCCCCAGGCGCAGCTGCCGCAACTGCTCGAGCAATTCGGCGTTGGCCTTGCTCAGCTGCGTCACCTGCGCCTGCAGGCGCTCGTGGTCTTCGGTGACCTTGGCGCGCAGATCGAGGATGGCCTTGCGCGCCTCGTTGTCCGGAAACAGCTGGGCCTGCGCGGGCAGCGCCAGGCCCAGCGCCACGAGGGCGGCCGCCGCCCCCGCCACGCGACGCAGCGTCGTGCGCACGTCAGCGGTCCTTCAGCTCGGCGCGCCGGTTCTTGGCCCAGGCCTCTTCGTTGCTGCCCATCACCGCCGGGCGTTCCTCGCCGAAGCTGACGGCCTCGAGCTGGCCCTCGTTGACGCCGAGCAGCGTCAGCGAGCGCACCACCGCCTCGGCACGACGCTGGCCGAGCGCGAGGTTGTACTCGCGCCCACCGCGCTCGTCGGTGTGGCCCTCGACGACGACGCGCAGGTTGCGGTTGGCCACCAGGCGCTTCGCGTGCGCCTCGATCAGCGGACGGAACTCGGGCTTGACGATGTAGCTGTCGAAGTCGAAGTAGACGATGCGGTCGATCGCGGTGGCCGCCGCGTCGTTCTTGCCGAGGTCGACGCTGGCCACCTGCGACTGGCCGGCGGCGCCGGTACCGGCACCGCCCGCGCCCGCGCCCGCGCCGGCGGCAGCGACCGGCTGCGGGGTGCGCGACTCGACCGGCGCGCCCGCACTGTCGTCGAGCTTGACCGGCGACGAGCAGCCCGCCAACACGAGCGCCGCGAGCGACAACGCCAGGACACCATGCACACGCTTCATCGATTGTTCTCCCGAACGAGTTGAGACCATGCAGTGATCATTGATGCGGCCCGGTGGTTCAACGCCCGTACGGGCCCCACACCGGTTCGCGCACGTCGAGCCCCGACGACAGCAGCCGCGTCTTGATGCGCCCGTCGAGCGTCGTCGTCATCAGCACGTCGCGCCCGCCGGCGCGCGTGGCGTAGATGACGAGACGGCTGTTGGGCGCGAAGCTCGGGCTCTCGTCGTCGCTGGTGTCGGTCAGTGCCTGCACGCGGCGGCTGGCCAGGTCCATCAGCATCAGCTTGAACGCGTTGCCGTTGCGCGCGATGTAGGCCAGCGAGCGCCCGTCGGGACTGACCGCCGGGCTGATGTTGTAGCTGCCGTCGAAGGTCACGCGCTCGACGCTGCCGCCGGCCACCGGCATGCGGTAGATCTGCGGGCCGCCGCCACGGTCGCTGACGAAGTACAGCGTGCGCCCGTCGGCGGTGAATGCCGGCTCGGTGTCGATCGCACCGGCGCTGCCGCCGGTGGCCAGCCGCCGCGGCTCACCGCCTGCGACCGGCTGCAGGTACAGCTGCGAGCCGCCGTCGCGCGACAGCGTCAGCGCGAGCTGGCTGCCGTCGGGCGACCACGCCGGTGCGCTGTTGCTGCCGCGGAAGTTCGCGAGCACGCGCCGGCGGCCGCTGGCCACCTCCTGCACCCACACGACGGCCTTCTGCGTCTCGAACGACACGTAGGCCAGCTGCTTGCCGTCGGGCGACCACGCCGGTGAGATGATCGGCTCGGGGCTGGCCAGCGCGGTCTGCGCCGCCTCGCCGTCGGCGTCGGCGACGTTCAGCGTGAAACGCCCGTTGCCTTTGGTCACGTAGGCGATGCGCGTGGCGAACACGCCGGGCTCGCCGGTGAGCTGGCGGTACACGGCATCGGAGATGCGGTGCGCGGCCAGCCGCAAGTCGCCAGCGACGACGGCCTGGCTCTGGCCGCCGAGATCCTCGCCCTTGACGACGTCCCACAGCTTGTAGCGCACGTCGAAACGCCCGTCGGCCAGCCGCGTCACCGAACCGAGCACCAGCGCGTCGACGGCGCGGCCGCGCCATTCGGCCATCACCGGGCGCGAGGTCTCGTCGAGCACGCCCGGCGCGTCGACGCCGCGGAACAGCCCGCTGCGCTCGAGGTTCGCGCGCACGATCGCGGCGATCGGCTGGCCACCCGCGGCCTCGTCGCGGAAGCGCGCAACCGCGATCGGGATCTGCGTCGCGCCGACACCACTGATCTCGACGCGGAACTGCGCCAGCGCCGGCATCGCCGCACCGGCTCCCAAGGCTCCCAGCAGTCGTCGTCTCTGCCACATGGTGTTCACTGATCCGCCCGCAGGTTATAGGTTCATTCGATCGCCCGCGCTGCCGGATTCGAAACGCAATGCAAGCCGCACCCGGCATCGCGTGCCGTCGCCGGGCCCACGCGAAGCAACGCATTGTAGGAAGGCGCCGTCGCGATAATCTCGGCCCACGCAGGCACTGCCCCGAGGAGACCCGCATGACGCCACCGATCAGCCGCTACCCGGTCCCCGAGCTCAAGGACCTGCCCGAGGACATCCGCGCGCGCATCCTCGAGGTGCAGGACAAGGCCGGCTTCGTGCCCAACGTGTTCCTCGCGCTCGCGCACCGCCCGCCCGAATGGCGCGCGTTCTTCGCCTACCACGACGCGCTGATGCTCAAGGACAGCGGCTCGCTGACCAAGGGCGACCGCGAGATGATCGTCACCGCCACCAGCGCGGCCAACCACTGCCTGTACTGCGTCGTCGCGCACGGCGCGATCCTGCGCATCTACGAGAAGAAGCCGCTGGTGGCCGACCAGGTCGCGGTCAACCACCGCAAGGCCGACATCACGCCGCGCCAGCGCGCGATGCTCGACTTCGCGCTGAAGGTGTGCCTGCGCTCGCACGAGGTCGACGACGCCGACTTCGCCGCGCTGCACGCGCACGGCTTCAGCGACGAGGACATCTGGGACATCGCGGCGATCACGGCCTTCTTCGGCCTGTCGAACCGCATGGCCAACGTCACCGGCATGCGGCCGAACGACGAGTTCTACCTGATGGGGCGCGTGCCCAAGCCGCCAAAGGACGCGCCCGCGCGGCAGGCGTGACGCCCCCGCGCCGATGACGCGCGGCCGCTGGGGGCCTCCGCGCCGCTTCGAGCGGGCGCGACACCCGAACAAAAAGCCCGGAGCCTTTCGGCTCCGGGCTTGGGCTGTCATTGGTCGGGGTGGCGGGATTCGAACTCGCGACCCCTTGCACCCCATGCAAGTGCGCTACCAGGCTGCGCTACACCCCGACGAAGATTGAAAGTATACCTGCCCCTGCGATCTCAGACGGTCAGCAGCTCGCGGATCGACAGCAGTTCGGCGCGCAGCTGGACCGGCGTCAGCGACGCCGCCGCGGCGTCGCCGGCCCCGGCCACCGGCGCGGGATCGACGTCGGGCGGCGCCGCGTCGAACGCACCAGCGGGCACGGTGCCCGCGTGGCGCGGTGCGGCCCGCCCGGCGCTCTCGGCGAGCCGGTTGCGCGCGCCGCTGATCGTGAAGCCCTGCTCGTAGAGCAGCTCGCGAATGCGGCGCACGAGCAGCACCTCGTGGTGCTGGTAGTAGCGGCGGTTGCCGCGCCGCTTCATCGGCCGCAGCTGCGTGAACTCCTGCTCCCAGTAGCGCAGCACGTACGGCTTGACGCCGCACAACTCGCTGACTTCACCGATCGTGAAGTAGCGCTTGGCGGGAATCGGCGGCAGCCCGGAGTCCATGCGTGGCAACGCGGCAGATGGGGGTCAGCACTCTACTCGAACTCCCCCGCCGTCGGGATCTCGCCTTGCACGATGCCCTTGAGCTTGTGGCTGGCGTGGAACGTGACGACGTGGCGCGCCTTGATCGGGATCGACTCGCCGGTGCGCGGGTTGCGCCCCGGGCGCGGCGCCTTGCGGCGGATGTTGAAGTTGCCGAACCCCGACAGCTTGACGTCCTTGCCGCTGACCAGCGCCTCGTGCAGGATGTCGAAGAAGGCCTCGACCATGTCCTTGGCCTCGCGCTTGTTGAGGCCTAGGCGCTCGAACAGCAGCTCGGCCAGCTCGGCCTTGGTCAGCGTCGGCGTCTCCAGCGACGGCAGGATCACGCGCTCGTGCGCGGCGTCGGGTCGCTCCTCGGTCATCGGTCGTTCTCCCTCGTCGTGCGTTCACGCGCGCAGCCGCGCGCCGACCCGCTGCGCCAGGCGCTGCAGCACGCGCGCGAGCTCGGCGTCGATGCGCTCGTCGGTCAGCGTGGCGGCCTCGTCGAGCAACTCCAGCCGCACCGCGAGGCTGCGCTCGTGCACACCGATGCCCGCCACCGGCTGCGCCGGCTTGTAGATGTCGAACAGGCGCGCCGAGCGCACCAGACCCTCGCCCGGGCCGATCGCGTCGATCAGCGCCTCGTGGCTGACGCCGTCGGCCACCACCAGCGCGAGGTCGCGCGTCACCGGCTGCTGGCGCGGCAGCGGCTGGAACTGCGGCACGTCGCGCACCAGCAGCGCCTCGAGCTCGAGCTCGAACAGCACCGGCGCGTGCGGCAGCTCGTAGGCCTGGCGCCACTTCGGGTGCAGCTCGCCGATCCACCCCACCGCGACGCCGTCGACTTCGATGCGCGCGCAGCGCCCGGGGTGCAGTGCGGGGTGCGTGCCGGCGACGAAGCGCGGTCGGCGCGGCGCGAACAGCGCCTCGACGTCGCCCTTCACGTCGAAGAAGTCGACGCCGCGCTCCTTCGTGCCCCACTGCAGCTCGTCGGCGGCGCCATAGGCCAGTGCTGCGATGCGCATCGGCTGGTGCACGCCGGCCACCGTCGTGTCGCTGTCGCGCACCGACGCGTCCTTCATGAACACGCGGCCGATCTCGAAGACGCGCACGCGCGGCTGCTTGCGCGCGAGGTTGTGGCGCAGCACCTGCACGAGCGAGCCCACCAGGCTCGAGCGCATCACCGCGAGCGGCGCGGCGATCGGGTTCAGCAGCCGGATCGGGTCGGCGTTGCCGGCGAGCTCACGCTCCCAGCGCTCCTCGACGAATGAGAAACCGATCGTCTCCTGATAGTCCAACGCGGCCAGCAGGTGGCGCACGCGGTGCGCGCTGCGGTGGTGCTCGGGCTTGACGTGCGCCGTCACCGGTGCGATTGGCGGCGTCGTCGGCAGGCGGTCGTAGCCGATGACGCGGATGACTTCCTCGATCAGGTCTTCCTCGATCGCGAGGTCGAAGCGCCAGCTCGGCGGCGTCACGGTCAGCGTGCCGTCGCCCTCGGTGAACGGCAGCGCGAGCCGCCGGAACACGTCGGCACACTGCGCCTGCGTCACCGGCATGCCGATCACCTTCGCCGCGCGCGCGACGCGCAGCGTGACGGGCTTGGGCGCCGGCAGGTTCACGACCTGGTCGTCGATCGGCCCGGGCTCGCCACCGCAGATCTCGACGATCAGCTGCGTGATGCGCTCGATGTGCTGCACGGTCAGCGCCGGGTCGACGCCGCGCTCGAAGCGGTGCCCGGCGTCGGTGGCGAAGTTGAAGCGCCGCGAGCGCCCGGCGACCGCCTTCGGCCACCAGAACGCGGCCTCGACGTAGACGTTCTTCGTCGCATCGCTGACCGCGGTCGCGTCGCCGCCCATGATGCCGGCCAGCGACTCGGGACCCGTCGCGTCGGCGATCACGCCGACCTGCGCGTCGAGCTCGACCGTCTGGCCGTTGAGCAGCTTCAGCGTCTCGCCCGGACGCGCCCAGCGCACGACGAGCCCCTCGTGGATCTTGTCGAGGTCGAAGATGTGCGACGGCCGGCCGTATTCGAACATCACGTAGTTCGAGATGTCGACCAGCGCCGTGACGCTGCGCTGCCCGCAGCGCGCGAGGCGCTCGACCATCCACGCCGGCGTCTTCGCCTTCGTGTCGACGTGGCGCACGATGCGCCCCGAGAAGCGCCCGCACAGGTCTGGCGCCTCGATGCGCACCGGCAGCTTGGCGTCGTGCACCGGCGCGACCGGGGGAATCGCCGGCGTCTTCAGCGGCGCGCCGGTCAGCGCCGAAACCTCGCGCGCGATGCCGTAGACGCTCAGGCAGTGCGCGAGGTTGGGCGTCAGCTTGAGCGTGAACAGCGTGTCGTCGAGGTTCAGCGCCGCGCGCAGGTCGGCGCCCACCGGTGCATCGGGCGCGAGCTCGAGCAGGCCGCCGTGGTCGTCGCTGAGCTTGAGCTCGCGCGCCGAGCACAGCATGCCGAAGCTCTCGACGCCGCGCAGCTTGCCGACCTTGATCTCGAACGGCGCACCGCCCTCCTCGGCCGGCGGCAGCTGCGCGCCGACGAGCGCGAGTGGCGCCTTCAGGCCGGCGCGCGCGTTCGGTGCGCCGCAGACGACCTGCAGCAGGCCGTCCTGCGTGTGCTCGCCGGCAGTGACCTTGCACACGCGCAGGCGGTCGGCGTTGGGGTGGGGCACCGCCTCGACGATCTCGCCGACGACGACGTGGGTGAACGGCGGCGCCACCGGGCGCAGCTCCTCGACCTCGAGGCCGGCCATCGTCAGCAGGTCGGCGAGCTCGCGCGTCGACAGCGGCGGGTTGCAGAACTCGCGCAGCCAGGATTCCGGGAATTGCATGACTCGTCTCGCGCCTTACTGGAACTGGCTCAGGAAGCGCAGGTCGTTGTCGAAGAACAGGCGCAGGTCGCCGACGCCGTAGCGCAGCATCGTCAGGCGGTCGGGACCCATGCCGAACGCGAAGCCGATGTGGCGCTCGGGGTCGAGGCCGAAGTTGCGCACGACGTTCGGGTGCACCTGGCCGGAGCCGGCCACCTCGAGCCAGCGGCCCTTCAGCGGCCCCGAGGTGAACGCGATATCGACCTCGGCCGACGGCTCGGTGAACGGGAAGAAGCTCGGCCGGAAGCGCAGCGCGAGCGCGTCGGTCTCGAAGAAGCGGCGGAAGAAGTCGGCGAACACCGCCTTCAGGTCCTTGAAGCTGATGTTCTCGCCGATCCACAGCCCCTCGCACTGGTGGAACATCGGCGAGTGGGTCGCGTCGCTGTCGACGCGGTACGTGCGCCCGGGCGCGATGACGCGGATCTCGGGCATCGGGTCGGCGCCGGCGTGGCGCTTGACGTGCTGCACCGCGTGGCGCACCTGCATCGGGCTGGTGTGCGTGCGCAGCAGGTAGCCGCCCTCGACGTAGAAGGTGTCGTGCATCGAACGCGCCGGGTGGTCCTCGGGCGTGTTCAGCGCGGTGAAGTTGAACCAGTCGTTCTCGATCTCGGGGCCGTCGGCGACGTCGAAGCCCATCGAGCCGAAGATGGCCTCGATGCGCTCCATCGTGCGGCTCACGGGGTGCAGCCCGCCGCTGCCGCGACGGCGTCCGGGCAGCGTCACGTCGAGCGCCTCGGCGCGCAGCTGGGCCTCGAGCTCGGCATCGGCCAGCGCCTGGCGGCGCGCCTGCAGCGCGGCCTCGATGCGCTGCTTGGCGGCGTTGATCTCGGCGCCGCGCGTGCGCTTGTCGTCGGCCGGCAGCGCGGCGAGCGACTTCAGCAGCTCGGTGATGCGGCCGGTCTTGCCGAGGAAGCGCGCCTTGGCGTTCTCGAGCTCGGCCGGCGTCGCGGCGGCGGCGAACTCGGACTGCGCCGCCGCCACGAGGGAATCGAGGTCGTTCATGGATGCGTGGAGAACGAAAAAAGGCCGCCACCGAAGGTGACGGCCTCGAGGCTTGCAGCGCCCCGGCCGCACGGCGGCCGGGCGGGCGACATCAAGCGAGCTGGGCCTTCACCTTCTCGACGATGCTGCCGAACGCCGCCGGGTCGTTGACGGCCAGATCGGCGAGCACCTTGCGGTCGATGTCGATCTGCGCCTTCTTCAGGCCGGCCATGAACTTGCTGTACGTCACGCCAAGCTCGCGGCTGGCCGCATTGATGCGGGCGATCCACAGCTGGCGGAACACGCGCTTGCGCGCGCGGCGGTCGCGGTAGGCGTACTGGCCCGCCTTCATCACCGCCTGCTTGGCGATGCGGAAGACGTTCTTGCGGCGGCCGCGGAAGCCCTTGGCCAGCGCGAGCACCTTCTTGTGACGCGCGCGGGCGGTGACACCACGTTTGACGCGAGGCATGGTTCAGCTCCTTTCGTCCGAGGCGGTCACAGACCGGCGAACGGCATCATCGCCGCGATGTGGCCAACGTCGCGCTCGTGCACGTTGGCACTGCCGCGCAGCTGGCGCTTGCGCGTCGTGCTCTTCTTCGTGAGGATGTGGCGCTTGAACGCCTGACCGCGCTTGACGGTGCCGCCGGGACGCACGCGGAACCGCTTGGCCGCGCTCTTCTTGGTCTTCATCTTGGGCATGACTGCTCCTTTTCAGTGGCCCCTGCAGGCGGCACCGGCCGGTGCGCTTGACGGCCTGCAGCGGCTTCTTCGTCGCAACCCGCGGCGACCAACCGCGGACGCGAACCCTTCACGGTGCCGGCTACTTGCGCTTGGGCGCCAGCACCATCACCATCTGTCGCCCCTCGAGCTTGGGCATGTGCTCGACCACCGCCACGTCGGCCAGGTCGTCGCGGATGCGCTCGAGCAGCCGCATGCCGATCTCCTGGTGCGTGATCTCGCGGCCGCGGAAGCGCAGCGTGACCTTGCCCTTGTCGCCGTCCTCGGCGATGAAGCGGCGCAGGTTGCGCATCTTCACCGCGTAGTCGGCCTCGTCGGTGCCGGGGCGGAACTTGACTTCCTTGACCTCGATGACCTTCTGCTTCGCTTTCGCTTCGGCCGCCTTCTTCTGCTCCTGGTACTTGAACTTGCCGTAGTCCATCAGCCGGCACACCGGCGGATCGGCCTGCGGGGCGATCTCGACCAGATCGACGTCGTATTCACCAGCCAGCCGCAAGGCTTCCTGGATCGGCACGATGCCCAGCGGTTCGTTGTTCGGCCCGTTGAGCCGCACCTGCGGCGCCGTGATCTCCCGGTTCAACCGGTGCTTGCGGATGTCGTTCGGAATACGACGGTCGAAGAAAGTAGCGATGGTTCCAGCCTCGTCAGGGCCACCGGCAAGTTGTGGCCCGCAGTGAAAAACGAAAGGCGCGCCGTGCCGTCAGGCCTTGGCGGCGATGTCGCCGGCGAGCTTCGCGATGAAGTCGTCCAGCGGCATCACGCCGAGATCCCGATTGCCCCGGGCGCGCACCGCGACGGCGCCGCTTGCCTTCTCCTTGTCGCCCACGACGAGGATGTACGGCACCTTCTGCAACGAATGCGCGCGGATTTTATACGTGATCTTGTCGGCACGCAAATCCGCCTCGACTCTAACTCCTTGTTTTTGCAGCGTTTTCGCTACTTCGGCGGCGTAGTCGGCCTGCTGCTCGGAAATCGAGCAGACGACGGCCTGCACCGGCGCGAGCCACGCCGGCAGCGCGCCGGCGTGCTGCTCGATCAGGATGCCGATGAAGCGCTCGAGGCTGCCGACGATCGCGCGGTGCAGCATCACCGGGTGCTTGCGGCTGCCGTCCTCGGCGACGTACTCGGCGTCGAGCCGCTGCGCCATCGAGAAGTCGACCTGCATCGTGCCGCACTGCCACTCGCGGCCGAGGGCGTCCTTCAGCGTGTACTCGATCTTCGGGCCGTAGAACGCGCCGTCGCCGGGCGCGACGACGAACTCGCAGCCCGACGCGCGCAGGCTCTCCATCAGCGCGTGCTCGGCCTTGTCCCAGATCTCGTCGCTGCCGATGCGCTGCTCGGGGCGCGTGGCGACCTTGTAGAGGATCTCGGTGAAGCCGAAGTCGGCGTAGACCTTCTGCAGCAGCGCCGTATAGGCCACGCACTCAGGCAGGATGTGGTCCTCGGTGCAGAAGATGTGGCCGTCGTCCTGCGTGAAGCCGCGCACGCGCATGATGCCGTGCAGGCCGCCGCTGGGCTCGTTGCGGTGGCAGGCGCCGAACTCGCCGTAGCGCAGCGGCAGGTCGCGGTAGCTCTTGACGCCCTGCTTGAAGATCAGGATGTGGCCGGGGCAGTTCATCGGTTTCAGCGCGTAGTCGCGCTTCTCCGACTCCGTCGTGAACATGTTCTCGCGGTACTTGTCCCAGTGCCCCGTCTTCTCCCACAGCGTCCTGTCGAGGATCTGCGGGCCCTTGACCTCGAGATAGCCGTTGTCGCGGTAGACGGCGCGCATGTACTGCTCGACCTGCTGCCACAGCGCCCAGCCCTTCGGGTGCCAGAACACCAGGCCCGGCGCGTGCTCGTCGAGGTGGAACAGGTCGAGTTCACGGCCGAGCTTGCGGTGGTCGCGCTTCTCGGCCTCCTCGAGCATCGTGAGGTACTTCTGCAGGTCGTCCTTCGTCGCCCACGCGGTGCCGTAGATGCGCTGCAGCATCTCGTTGCGGTGGTCGCCGCGCCAGTAGGCGCCGGCGACCTTCATCAGCTTGAAGTGCTTGAGCTTGCCGGTGCTCGGCACGTGCGGGCCGCGGCACAGGTCCTCGAAGCCGCCTTCGCGGTACAGGCTGACCTCCTCGCCGGGCGGGATGCTCGAGATGATCTCGGCCTTGTAGTGCTCGCCCAGGCTCTTGAAGTACGCCACCGCCTCGTCGCGCGGCAGCACGCGGCGCACGACGGGCTCGTCCTTCGCGGCGAGCTCGCGCATGCGCTGCTCGATCGCCTCGAGGTCCTCGGGCGTGAACGGGCGCTTGTACGAGAAGTCGTAATAGAAGCCGTTGTCGATCACCGGACCGATCGTGACCTGCGCGTCGGGGAACAGCTCCTTGACGGCGTAGGCCAGCAGGTGCGCCGTCGAGTGGCGGATCAGCTCGAGGCCCTCGGGGTCCTTGTCGGTGACGATCGCCAGGTCGGTGTCGGACTCCAGCCGGTAACTCGTGTCGACCAGCTTCGCGTCGGCACCCCGCCCGACACGGCCGGCCAGCGCGGCCTTGGCCAGCCCCGGGCCGATGGCCGCAGCGACCTCGGCCACCGTCACCGGCGCGGGGAACTGCCGGCTCGAACCATCGGGCAAACGCACGGAAATCATCTGCGGACTCCAGAAACGAAAAAGCGCGGACGGGGCCGCGCTCGATCAGACGACGACAGGACGCGATCGACCGCGGCGGCTCAGCCTCCGGACAGCGGGGTCGACGTTCGCGGTGTCATCACCCGTCGTGCCTTTCTCGCTCTTGCTGAGTGGGTAAATCGAGGCTGCAATTCTACGCGCCGCGTTCACACGAGCGGCTCGGCGTCGATCGCCGACCGCTCGACGAGCGTGGCGAACTCGTCGGCCAGCCGTCGGCTCTCGGCGAGCGCGCGGCGCCACGCCGTCATGCGGCCGGGGAGGTCGTCGCCGTAGGCCTTGAAGTCGCTGCGGTCGGGCAGCTTGCCGCCCGGCAGCGTCGCGATCCACTCTGCGCTGGGTGCGAGCACGACGACGTTGGCCAGCCGCGCCGTCGCGCGGTGACGATGGCGCAGCGCCTTGTCGAGCCAGCCGGGCACGATCTGGCGCTGGAAGTGCGGGTACAGCACGAGGCCGTCGCGCATCGACGCGTAGTCCAGGTGCAGGTGGTAGTCCGTGAGGCCGCCGTCCCAGTAGGCCCCCTTCGGTGCCCCGGGAATGTCGCGCACCGCCTCGAGCCAGAACGGAATCGAGCAGCTGGCCAGGATGCTCGGCTGCAGGTTGGCCGCCGTCAGCGGCACCACCGTCGTGCGGTAGTCGCGCAGGGGCAGCGGCAGCGCGTCGCGCGGGTCCGAGAAGACGACGCGCTCGAGCCAGCCGCCCATCGCGCGGCGGCTCACGGCGTTGGCCGCGAACGCGCCGAGGTAGCCGAGCGGCGTCGTCACCTTCGAGCCGAGCCGGCCCTCGCGGCCGAGCAGCGCGCGCCCGCGGCTCGTGAACACGTGCAGCCGCCAGCGCGGGTGGCCGAGCACTTCGGCCTCGCGGCCGCCGAAGCGTTCGGCGAGCTTGGCGCCGAACACCTCGCTGACGTGACGCGGCGCGGGCGGCTTGCCGGGCGCGTGCTCGTAGCGCTGGCCGATGTAGTCGTCGGCCAGCTGCGCCAGCGCCGCGTCGGCGTCGGGCAGGCAGGCGCAGGCCATGCGCCACGCGCCGATCGACGCCCCGGCCAGGTGCACGACCTGCGCACCGGCCTTCAGCCAGTGGCCGAAGACGAAGCGGTCGAGCGGGTTGAGCACCAGCCCTTTCGGCCCGCCGGCGGCCGCGGGCACGACGCGCACGTCGTCCGGCCGCAGGCCGCGCTCGCGCAACTGCGCGCGGGCGCGCTCGCCGGCGAAGACCTGCAGCGCGCGCATCGCCACAGGCTCAGCCGCCGCGCAGCTTCGCGAACGCCGCGGCCATCGCACCCTGCGGGGCGGGTGCTGCCGCGTGGCGCGTGCGCTCGCCGGCGCGCGGGGTGCGGTCGTCGCGCGCACCGCTGCGCGGCGCGGGCACGGCGTCCAGGCGCATCGTCAGCGAGATGCGCGCACGCGCGAGGTCGACCTCGAGCACCTTGACCTTGACGACGTCGCCGGCCTTGACGACTTCGCGCGCGTCGCGCACGAAAGTGTTGGCGAGCTGGCTGACGTGCACCAGCCCGTCCTGGTGCACGCCGAGGTCGACGAAGGCGCCGAACTGCGCGACGTTGCTGACCGTGCCTTCGAGCACCATGCCGGGCCTGAGGTCCTTGATGTCCTCGACGCCCTCGCTGTAGCGCGCGACCTGGAAGTGCGGCCGCGGGTCGCGCCCGGGCTTCTCGAGCTCGGCGAGGATGTCGCGCACCGTGATCGCGCCGAAACGCTCGTCGGCGAAGGCCTCGGGCTTGAGCGTCTTGAGCACGTCGGCGCGGCCGATCAGCTCGCCGATCGGCCGTCCGGTGGCCGCGAGCAGCCGGTCGACGACCGGGTAGCTCTCGGGGTGCACGCCCGTCATGTCGAGCGGGTTGTCGCCGCCGCGGATGCGCAGGAAGCCGGCCGCCTGCTCGAACGTCTTCGGCCCGAGGCCGGTCACCTCGAGCAGCTGCTGGCGGCTGCGGAACGCGCCGCGCGCGTCGCGCCAGCGCACGATCGCCGCCGCGACCGACGGGCTCAGCCCCGACACGCGCGCGAGCAGCGGGACGGACGCCGTGTTCAGGTCGACGCCGACCTTGTTGACGCAGTCCTCGACGACCGCGTCGAGCGTGCGGGCGAGCTCGCTCTGGTTGACGTCGTGCTGGTACTGGCCGACGCCGATGCTCTTCGGGTCGATCTTGACCAGCTCGGCCAGCGGGTCCTGCACGCGCCGCGCGATGCTCACGGCGCCGCGCAGGCTGACGTCGAGGTCGGGCAGCTCGCGGCTGGCGACCTCGCTGGCCGAGTAGACCGAGGCGCCGGCCTCGCTGACGACGACCTTGTCGAGCACGGCCTGCGGCGCGAGCTGGCGCACGCGCTTGACGAGCTCGGCGGCCAGGCGGTCGGTCTCGCGGCTCGCGGTGCCGTTGCCGATCGCGATCAGGCTCACGCCGTGTGCGGCCACGAGCCGCCCGAGCGTGGCCAACGCGCCGTCCCAGTCACGACGCGGCTCGTGCGGGTAGACGGTGGCGGTGTCGAGCACCTTGCCCGTTTCCGAGACGACGGCCACCTTGACGCCGGTGCGGATGCCGGGGTCGAGCCCCATCACGACGCGCGGGCCCGCCGGCGCGGCGAGCAGCAGGTCGCGCACGTTCTCGGCGAAGACCTTGATCGCGACCGCTTCGGCGGCCTCGCGCAGCCGCGCGAACAGGTCACGCTCGAGCGACAGGCTGAGCTTGACCTTCCACGTCCACGCGACCGTCTTGCGCAGCAGCTCGTCGGCCGGCCGGCCGCCGTGGCGCCAGCCGAGGTGGTGCGCGATGCGGCCCTCGGCCAGCGACGGCTGGCCGGGTGCGGGCTCCTCGTCGAGCACCAGCCGCGCGTCGAGGATCTCGAGCGCGCGGCCGCGGAACACGGCCAGCGCGCGGTGCGACGGCACCTTGGCGATCGGCTCGCGGTAGTCGAAGTAGTCGCGGAACTTCGCGACCTCGGGGTTCGCCTCGTCCTTGCCGGCGGCCAGCGTCGAGCGCAGCGACCCCTCGGCCCACAGCCACTCGCGCAGGCTGCCGACGAGCGCGGCGTCCTCGGCCCAGCGCTCGGCGAGCAGGTCGCGCACGCCGTCGAGCACCGCGTGCACGTCGCCGAAGCCGGCCTCGGGGTTCAGGAACGCCGCCGCCTCGGCCAGCGGGTCGAGCGTCGGGTCGGCGAACAGGCGGTCGGCCAGCGGCTCGAGACCGGCCTCGCGCGCGATCATGCCCTTCGTGCGGCGCTTGGGCTTGTACGGCAGGTACAGGTCCTCGAGGTCCTGCTTCGTCGCGGCGGCCTCGATCGCGGCGCGCAGCTCGGGCGTGAGCTTGCCCTGCTCGTCGATGCTCCTGAGCACCGCGGCGCGGCGGTCCTCGAGCTCGCGCAGGTACGCCAGGCGCGCCTCGAGCTCGCGCAGGTGGGTGTCGTCGAGGCCGCCGGTGGCCTCCTTGCGGTAGCGGGCGATGAACGGCACGGTGGCGCCGCCGTCGAGCAGGTCGACCGCAGCGGCGACCTGCGCCGGGCGCACCTTCAGCTCGGCGGCGAGCTGCAGCAGGATCTTGTCCAAGGCAGTGGAGAAAAACGGGTCAACGCGAAAGGCGCGCAGTGTGCCATCGCCGCGCGGTGGCCCGACGCGCCGCGGTTCAGCCGGCCGCGCGCGCGGCGCGGCGGGCGATCGCGTCGGCCAGCCGCGGCATCAGCGCCGGCGGCAGGTCGTGGCCCCAGCCGGGGATCACGTCGATCTCGGCCTGCGCGATCTTGCTGACCAGGTCGTGCGCCGCGGCCACGCGCACCAGCGGGTCGTCGCGGCCGTGCAGCACCAGCGTCGGCGCCGCGATGCGCCGAAGCAGCGGCGAGCGGTCGCCGTCGGCGATCACGGCCAGCAGCTGGCGCGCCGCGCCGGCGGGGTGGTACGCGCGCTCGATCGACGCCGCGATGCGCTGGCGCAGCGCCTGCGGCTGCGGCGGGTACGCGGGGCTCGCGATCAGTGTCAGCAGCTGCTGTATCAGCGCGAGCGCACCGGCCGGGTCGTCGGCGCGCGGGCGCTGCAGCAGCGCGCGGCGCACCGCCGGCGCCGGCGGCGGCAGGCCGCGCGCGCCCGAGGTCGTCATCATCAGCGTCAGGCTCTTGACGCGCTCGGGGTGCGCGGCGGCGACGTGCTGCGCGATCATGCCGCCCATCGACGCGCCGCACAGGTGCACGCGCGTCAGCCCCAGCGCGTCGAGCACGCCGACCGTGTCGGCGGCCATGTCGGCCAGCGAGTACGGCGCGCGCACCGGCAGCCGCAGGCCGTAGCGCAGCGCGGCCCACGCGACGCTGGGCACGCCGAGCGCGTCGAACCACTGGCTCAGCCCGATGTCGCGGTTGTCGAAGCGGATCGGGCGAAAGCCCCGGCGTCGCAGCGCGTCGAGCAGCTCGTCGGGCCAGGCGACGAGCTGCATCGCCAGGCCCATCACGAGCAGCAGCGGCTCGCCGTCGGGCGGGCCCGCGTCGTCGACCTCGATGCCGATGCCGTTGGCGACGACGCGCACGGCTCAGCCCTTGCCCGCGGCGGCGAGCGGCCCCTCGTGCGCGGTGCGGAAGAACCAGCGCCGCGCGCCGCGCGCGTCGAAGCGCCGCCACTGCGCCGGGTCCTGCGCCAGCCGGTCGGCGATCGCGTACAGCGCCAGCGGGTTCATGCCCATGCCGAGGTGGCTCGCGTGCACCTCGATGTTCTCGGCCAGCGGGTGCTGCGGGTCGTTGAGGCTGCACTGCCACGCGACGACGCCGTCGGTCTTGCTGTAGATCGACGTCGTCGGCACCGGCGGCGGCTGGCGGATCAGCGCGAGCAGCTCGTCGTCGTCGGTGTGCTGGCCACTGACGAGTTCGTACAAGCGCCAGGCGTTCGTCGCACGCGGGTGGCCCGAGAACGGCGTGCCCAGCGTGATCACGCAGCGCACCTGCGCGCTCGTCTCCTTGGCGATCTCGCGCGCGTAGATGCCGCCCAGGCTCCAGCCGATCAGGCTGACCTTCTCGCGGTGCCGGTCGGCCAGCTGCGCGACCATCGCGCGCGTGGCCGCGAGCAGGCCTTGGCGCGGGCCGAAGTTGAACCCCTGCCGCCACGGGTACGGCGTGTAGCCGCTGGCGCGCAGGACGTTGCGCAGCGGCAGCGTGCTCGCGTCGGACGCGCCGAGACCGGGGAACACGAGCACCGGGTGGCCATCGCCCGGCGGCAGCCGGCGCAGCCACGGCATCGCCGCCAGCAGCGCAGCGAGTTCCCACGGCGCGCGGCTTTCGAGCAGTATCAGCCACGGACCGGGGGGCTGCAGCGCGGCGCGGGCGTCGTCGACCGGCGGCGGCGGCGCGGTGCGCGCAAGGGACGGGCGGCGGTAGACCGGCATCGGGGCAGGCGGTGCGGGCCTGCGGTGGGGCAGGTGGCGCGATGCTAGCGGCGCCGCCGCGCCTTGGCTGGAGGGCTGGCCCTAGGCGCCTTTGTCGCCTTCGAGACAGAGTCGCGCACCGTGCCGACGACGCGGCCCACCGTCTCGACGGCCATGCCGGGCACGATGCGCCCAAGCAGCCGCATCGCGTCGGTGTTGCCCAGCGTCTTGCCCACCGCGCTGCCGACCGCGACACCGAACGCGGTGGCGCCGCGCGCGGCGTCGACGACCGGCCGCGGCACGGTGCGGTCGACGACGGCGCCGATCTCCCGCCTGGCGCGGCGCGCGACGCCGCGCGCGATCTCGCCGGCGGTCGGCTCGTCGTCGGGCACGGCGATCGCACGCAGGTCGTCGAACGCGACGCGCAGGTCGTCGGCCAGCGCCGCGACATCGGGCAGGGCCTTCGCGTCGGCGACGAGCCCGAAGTCGAGCGAGCGGTCGTAGCTCTGCACGGTGACGTTCAGCGCCAGGCCGTGGACGACGATCGACGCCGGGTAGCTGGTCAGCATGCGCGCGCCGGCCAGGTACAGCGGCATCGTCGGGCCGGGCACGTTCGAGATCACCAGGTTGGCCACGCCCGGGATGCGGTCGGCGAGCCGGGCCTTGCCGTACAGCGACGCGGCCGCCTCGAGCAGCCACGGCACGCCGATCGACGGGTAGTCGGTGGGCAGCACGCCACGCAGCGCGCCCATCGTGCCCTTCATCGCCGCGCTGGCGGCCTTGACGTGCTCGAGCCGCTTGAGCGGGTCGGCGATGTGCGTGCCCAGGCTGACGAGACTCATCGAGGCCTGGTTGTCGCTCGAGGCGTCGCCGGCCGCGCGCAGCGACACCGGCACCGCGGCCACCAGCGACTTGCGCGGCAGCGCGCGCCGGCGTGCGAGGTAGCGCCGCAGCGCCGAACTGCACAGCATCAGCACGACGTCGTTGACGCTGGCGCCGTGCAGGCGGCCGAGCGCGCGCACCTCGTCGAGCGGCAGCGTCAGCGTCGCGAACGCGCGCTGCTCGCCGACCGACACGTTCAGCGGCGTGCGCGGTGCGAGCGTCACGTTGCTGAAGCCCTTGACGCGGCCGGCCAGCGCGCGCGCCGCGGCGCTGCGCAGGCTGTCGACGGTGGCCGGCAGCTCGCGCACGAGGCGCGCGACCTGCTGCACCTCCTGCCCGATGGCCTGGCGCAGCATCTCGAGCGGGCCGGGCGCCAGCGCCGCGTCGCCGCCGGCCGGCACGCGACGGCGCGCCTTGACGGTGGCCAGCGCGCGTGGCACCGGCGTCGGGTCGAGCAGCGCGTTGGCCAGCGCGACCGCGGCCTGGCCGTCGACGGCCGCGTGGTGCAGCTGCGTGTACAGGCCCACGCGCCGGCAGCCGTCGGCGCCGGGGGCCAGCCCCTCGAGCACGTGCATGCGCCACAGCGGCCGCGAGCGGTCGAGCGGCACGGCGTGCAGCCGCGCGACCTCGGCTTCGAGCTCGCGCAGGCCGCTGCCGTGGCGCGCGCTGGCCGGCAGGCGCACCTCGACGACGTGGTGGCGCAGGTCGGGCTCGGCGTCGATCCATGCCGGATTGGCGAGGTTCAGCGGCATCCACCACAGCCGCCGGCGCAGCACCGGCGCGACCGCCAGGCGCGACTGCAGGTGGCGGCGCAGGTCGTTGACGAAGCGGCCGCGGTGGCCGCGCGGCAGCTCGAGCACGTGCAGCGCGCCGACGTGCATCGGCATCTGCGGCGTCTCGAGGTGCAGGAACAGCGCGTCGAGCCCCGACAGCGGCTGCAGCGTGCTCACGCCGCGCTCCCGGCCGCCGATGCGGGGTTGCCGATGCGCTCGAGCGCGGCCATCAGTTCGGACATCTCCACCGGCTTGGTCAGGTACTGCCGCAGGCCGCGGGCCAACCCGCGCTCGACTTCGGCGGGCATCGCGTCGGCCGACAGCGCGATGACCGGAATATCGCACGTCGCCGGGTCGGCCTTCAGCGCGTCGAGCACGGCGTAGCCGTCCATGCCGGGCAGCTGGATGTCGAGCAGGATCAGCTGCGGGCGCTCGGCGCGCGCGCGCTCGAGGCCGCTCGGCCCGTCGGGCGCCGCATCGACGCGCTGCACGCCCAGGTGCGCGAGCATCGCCTCGAGGACCTGGACGTTGACCGGGTTGTCCTCGATATAGAGCACGTGCTGCGGCACCGCTGCAGCGCGCGCGGCGGCGCGATCGGCCGGCGCCTGCAACGTCGCGGGTGCCGCCGGCAGGTCGACCCAGAACGTCGAGCCCTCGCCGGGGCGCGACTGCACGCCCAGCCGCCCGCCCATCAGCTCGACGAGCCGGCGCGACAGCGCCAGCCCGACGCCGGTGCCCTCGACGCTGCCGGCCTCGGCGCCGAGGCGCTCGAACGGCGTGAACAGGCGCTCGAGCTTGTCGGCAGCGATGCCGACACCGCTGTCGCTGACGCTCAGCCGCCGCCGACCGTCGTCGAGCGCGACGCTGTCGACGCGCACCCAGCCGCCGGCGCGGTTGTACTTGACGGCGTTGCTCAGCAGGTTGACCAGCACCTGGCGCAGCCGCGTCGGGTCGGCCTGCACCGCAGCGCACGACGCGGCGCCGGCCGTGACCTGCACCGCGTGCGCGTCGGCCAGCGGCTGCACGAGCCGCATCGCCTGCGCGACGGCGGCGTCGACGTCGACCGGGCCGATCGACACCGCGAGGCGGCCCGACTCGATGCGCGACAGGTCGAGCAAGTCGGTGATCAGCGCGAGCAGGTGGTCGCCGGCGCGGCGGATCTCGTCGACGTAGCGCCGCGTCGCAGGCGGCAGCGGCTCGACCTCGAGCAGCTGCGCGAAGCCGAGGATCGCGTTGAGCGGCGTGCGCAGCTCGTGGCTCATGTGCGACAGGAACTCGCTCTTGCCGGCACTGGCGCGCTGCGCCTCGTCGCGCGCCTGCACGAGCTCGGCGGTGCGCTCGGCGACGCGGCGCTCGAGCTCGACGTTGAGGTCGCGCAGCGCGCGCTCGGCGCGCTTGCGCTCGGTGACGTCGACGGCCACGCCGAGGAAGCCAGCCGGCTCGCCGCGCTCGTCGAGCATGCGCGTGATGGCCAGACTCACCGTCAGGCGGGTGCCGTCCTTGCGCACGTAGGTCCACTCGCGCGGGCGGAAGTCGCCGCGCAGCGCCGGCGCCCGCGTGGCCTGCATCGCGTCGACCGGTTCGCCGTACTCGACGCTGAGCTCGCGCGCGCGCGCCTCGAGTTCCTCGGGCACGTGAAACTCGCGCACCGTCATGCGGCCGACGACCTCGTCGGCGCGCCAGCCGAGCATGCGCTCGGCGCCGGTGTTGAACAGCACGACGCGGCCGCTCTCGTCGCCGGCCGTGATCGCAACTTCGGTCGCGGCATCGATCACGCGCTGCAGCTGCTGGCGCGCGGCCTGCGTGGCCTGCTGTTCGAGCTGCGCGCGCGTGACGTCCTGCAGCGTGCCGCTCGTGCGCAGCGGCTCACCGAGCGCGTTGAACACCGTCTCGCCGCGGTGCTCGACCCACTTGATGCGCCCGTCGGCCATACGCAGCCGGTGACGCAGCGACCACGGCTGGCGCGTGCGCAATGCCGCCGCCTGCACGTCGACCAGGCGCTGGCGGTCGTCGGGGTGCACCGCGGCCAGCAGCGCCTGCGACGACGGCTCGACCTGCGTCGCGTCGAGCTCGAGGATGCGGCCGAGCTCGGCCGACCACTGCATCCGCGCCAGCAGGTGGTCGAGCTCCCAGCTGCCGACCTGCGCGAGCGCCTGCGCCTGCGCGAGCTGCGCGTCGCGCTGGCGCAGCGCATCGATGTAGCGGATGCGGTCGATCGCCACCGCGGCGTGGCGCGCCAGGTCGACGAGGTGCGCGAGCTGCTCGGCGGTGGGCACGCGCACGCCTTCGTCGCCGAAGGTGCCGGTGGCCAGCAGGCCGGCGCGCCGGCCGGCGACGAACAGCGGCACGTGCACCAGCGTGCGCGGCACCAGCGGTGCGAGCGTCGTGCGCGCGGTGCGGCGGTCGAGCTGCGCGTCGGGCCAGACGACCGGCGCGTCGCCTTGCAGCAGATCGCGCAGCAGCGAGGACGCCGCCGGGTTGAGCTGCTGCGACCACGACGGCGCCGGCAGCCGCGAGATCGGCTCGCCGGCGGTACCCTCGAGGCGGTAGCGCGTGCCCAGCTCGTCGGCGAGCAGGATCCACACGTTGCGGTAGCCGACGCGCGCCTCGATCTCGTCTTTCAGCGCCGCGGCGACGGCATGCGCGTCGCGCGCCAGCTCGAGCCGCTGCGCGAGCTGCAACAGCGCGTCGCGGCGCTGCGCGTCGTCGCGGCGGCGCTGCTCGGCCGCCAGCCGCTCGGTGACGTCGCTGCCGATCGCGAGCACGGCGTCGACGCCGCCGGCCGCGTCGAACAGGGCCTGGCTCGACCACTCGACCGCGCGCACCGTGCCGTCGCCGAGCTGCATTGCGGCCACGTGCTGGCGCACCACCTCACCGCGGCACACGGCGTCGAACACCGTGCGCAGCGCCGCCCGGTCAGCCGGCGGGATGAAGATGTCGAACCAGTCGCGCCGCCGCAGGTCGGCCAGGCGCCAGCCGGTGAGCTGCTCGAAGTGCCGGTTGACCAGACGCACGCCGCCACGCGCGTCGAGCACGAGCACCAGCACCGGCGCGACGTCGATCAGCCGGCGCGCGAATTCGCGCTCGCGCAGCAGCGCCTCCTGCGCGGTGCGCAGCGCCGTTTCGTCGGCGAACGAGGCCATCATCGCGATGGGCCGGCCGTCGTCGGCGCGCACGAGGTGCGCCGACGTGCGCATCGCCATCGTGCCGCCGTCACGGCGCTGCGCGAGCAGCGTGCCCTCCCAGCGGCCGTGTGCCTGCAATGCATCGACGACGCTGGCGGCGCCCGCCGGGTCCTGCCAGAACGACGTCACGCACCGGCCGACGACGCCGTCGCGCGCGTCGTACCCCCAGGCGCGCACGAACGCGTCGTTGACGTAGGTCAGGCGACCGGCGAGGTCGCTGATCGCCACCGGCATCTGTGCCGCATCGAGCGCGTGGCGCAGCGCCTGCCGCTCGAGGCGATCGTCGTCGGGTCGCGCCGCGGGCGACGCGCCGCCGCGACGGCGGCGCAGCCACCAGAAAAGCGCCGCGCCCACACCGGCGGCCGCCGTCAGCCACAGCCAAAGCGACGGGGACGGCGGCGGCAACTGCATCGGGGCCGGGGTGTCTACGGCACCGAGTCTGCGCCGCGTGCGCCTTCTTCGCCTCGGGAGAAGCCCGTGCGCGCCGCTGCGGTGTCACCCGCCGCCGACGCCGGCCGGCGCAGCGCGAGCAGCTCGTGCACGACCAGCGCCCCCAGCACGAGCGCGCCGCCGGCCAGCACGGTCGACGACGGCGCCTCGCCAGCCCCGAGCCAGGCCCACGCGACCCCGAACACGACCTCCAGCAGCGCGAGCAGCGACACTTCGGGCGCGCTGAGCACGCGCGCGGCCGCCACCGCGAGCAGGCAGGGCACCGCGAGCTGCACGACGCCGAGCAGCGCGAGCCAGCCGACGTCGTGCGCCGTCGCCGCGAACGGCAGCGACAGCGGCAGCGTGGCCGCCGCCGACAGCACCGCGCCGACGAGCACGGCCGGCAGCATGTCGGGCGGCGGCGCAGCGTCGCCTTGCGCACGCTGGCGCAAACCCTGCAGCAAGGTCCAGTTGACCGCTGCCGCAACTGGCACCCCCAGCGCCACCGCGACGCCGAGTCCGTGCGTGCCGCCGGCGGCGCTGACGTCGCGGCCGTACATCCACGCGATGCCGGCGCCGGCCACCGCGATCGCCGCCCACGTGCGCGCCGCGAGCCGGTGGCCGAGCGCCGCGCGCGCCGCCAGCGCCGTGAACAGCGGCGCGACCGCCATCGTCACCAGCACGTTGGCCACCGTCGTCAGCGTCAGCGCGACCATGAACGCGGTGAACATCACGCTCCAGCACAGTCCCGACAGCCACAGCGCCGGCCCGCCGGTGCGCAGCGTGTGCAGCAGCGCCCGCGGGCCGCGCAGCCACGACAGCAGCACCGCGAGCGCCAGCGCGTTGAACGCGCTGCGCCAGAACGTGACCTCGAACGCGGCGGCCGCGTCGAGCAGGCGCGTGACGACGCCGGCGATGCTCCACAGCAGCGTCACCAGCACCATCAGTGCCACGGCCCGTCGATGTGTCATACGTTCAGCGGGCCGGCTGCGCCTGCCCTCGTTCCTCATGCTGGTGGCCCCGCCTGGCGGGGGGCGGGGGGTGCCCCATGGCGGCGCGCCGCGCGCGGCGCGAAGCCGCTCACGCGGCTTCGCGCTGCGCGCGCTTGCGCTCGTGCTCCTTCAGGAAGCGCTTGCGCAGCCGGATCGACTTCGGCGTGATCTCGACGAGCTCGTCGTCCTCGATGAACTCGACGGCGTACTCCAGCGTCAGCTCGATCGGCGGCGTCAGGCGGATCGCGTCTTCCTTGCCGCTGACGCGGAAGTTCGTCAGCTGCTTGGTGCGCACCGCATTGACGACGAGGTCGTTGTCGCGGTTGTGCACGCCGACGATCATGCCCTCGTAGACCGGGTCGCCGGGCTTGACGAACATGCGGCCGCGGTCGTCGAGCTTGCCCAGCGCGTAGGTGACGATCTCGCCGTCTTCCTGGCTCACGAGCACGCCGTTCTTGCGACCGGCGATCTCGCCCTTGTACGGCTCCCAGCCGTCGAAGATGTTGCTGATGAGCCCGGTGCCGCGCGTGAGGTTGAGGAACTCGGTCGAGAAGCCGATCAGCCCGCGCGCCGGGATGCGGTACTCGAGCCGCACGCGCCCGGCGCCGTCGGTCTCCATGTTGACGAGCTCGCCGCGGCGCTCACCGAGCGCCTGCATCACGGCGCCCTGGTGCTGGTCCTCGACGTCGCAGGTCACGAGCTCGATCGGCTCCATGCGCACGCCGTTCTCCTCGTGAAACACGACGCGCGGCTTGCTCACCGCCAGCTCGTAGCCCTCGCGGCGCATGTTCTCGAGCAGGATCGTCAGGTGCAGCTCACCGCGGCCCGAGACCTCGTAGACGCCGTCCTCGGCGGTGTCCTTCACGCGCAGCGCGACGTTGCTCTGCAGCTCGCGCTCGAGGCGGTCGCGGATCTGGCGGCTGGTGACGAACTTGCCCTCGCGCCCCGCGAGCGGGCTCGTGTTGACGCAGAAGTTCATCGTCAGCGTCGGCTCGTCGACCTGCAGCATCGGCAGCGGCCGCGGGTCGTCGGGGCTCGTGAGCGTGACGCCGATGCCGATGTCGTCGATGCCGTTGACGAGCACGATGTCGCCGGGGCCGGCACGGTCGGTCACGCGCCGCTCGAGGCCCTCGAACGTGAGCACCTGGTTGATGCGCCCCTTCCTCGACGGCCCGTCGGTGCCCTCGCAGACGAGCACGTCCATGCCCGGGCGGATCGTGCCGGCGTTGACGCGGCCGATGCCGATGCGCCCGACGTAGCTCGAGTAGTCGAGCGAGCAGATCTGCAGCTGCAGCGGCGCGTCGGGGTCGCCCTCGTGCGGCGGCACGTGCTTGACGATGGCCTCGAACAGCGGCGCGAGGTCGGTGCCGACCGTGCCCGGCTCGAGCGTCGCCCAGCCGTTGAGGCCCGACGCATAGACGACCGGGAAGTCGAGCTGCTCCTCGGTCGCGCCGAGCTTGTCGAACAGGTCGAATGTCGCGTTGATCACGTAGTCGATGCGCGAGCCCGGGCGGTCGACCTTGTTGACGACGACGATGGGCTTCAGGCCGAGGGCCAGCGCCTTCTTCGTGACGAAGCGCGTCTGCGGCATCGGCCCCTCGACGGCGTCGACGAGCAGCAGCACGCCGTCGACCATCGACAGCACGCGCTCGACCTCGCCGCCGAAGTCGGCGTGACCGGGCGTGTCGACGATGTTGATGTGCGTGTCTTTCCAGCGCACCGCGCAGTTCTTGGCCAGGATCGTGATGCCGCGCTCGCGCTCGAGGTCGTTGCTGTCCATCACGCGCTCGGCGACCTGCTGGTTGTCGCGGAACGTGCCGCTCTGGCGCAGCAGCTGGTCGACCAGCGTCGTCTTGCCGTGGTCGACGTGGGCGATGATCGCGATGTTGCGGATCGGTCGGGTCATGCGGGTTCTCGCGGGTTCAGCAGCCCGGCCACCTCGGCCGGGCTGAGCAGTCGGTCGGCGATCAGTTCGCCGGCGGTGATGTGCGCGCTGCCGAGGAACGCGCGCGGCTGCGGCCCGTAGACGCGCACCGCCGGCGCGTCGGGCAGCCGCACGCGCCGGCGCAGCCCGGTCAGGAAGCGCCCGGCCTCGTCGTCGGGCAGCGCGACGCGCGGCCAGTGGCCGACGAGCACGTCGGGCGGCAGCAGCAGCGCGTCGCGCTGCGCCTCGTCCATCGCCTGCAGCGCGTCGAGCGTGACGGCGCCATCCAGCGTCAGCGCGCCGCTGGCGGTGCGACGCAGCGCAGCGAGGTGTGCGCCGCAGCCCAGTGCCGCGCCGAGGTCCTCGGCGAGCGTGCGCACGTAGGTGCCCTTGCTGCAGACGACGTCGAGCACGAGCCGCTCGCCGTCCCACTCGACGACGTCGAGGCGCTGGATCGTCACGCGGCGCGGCGCGCGCTCGACGGTGAGGCCCGCGCGCGCGTAGTCGTACAGCGCCCGCCCCTCGTGCTTGAGCGCCGAGTGCATCGGCGGCACCTGCTCGATCTCGCCGACGAAGCGCGCGCAGGCGGCGTCGATCGCCGCGCGGTCGATGGACACGGTGCGGCGCTCGACGACGTCGCCCTCGGCGTCACCGGTCGTCGTCGTGACGCCGAGCGCGAGTGTGGCGCGATAGGCCTTGTCGGCGTCGAGGCTCGCCTGCGCGAACTTGGTCGCGGCGCCGAAGCACACCGGCAGCAGACCGCTGGCCAGCGGGTCGAGCGTGCCGGTGTGGCCGGCCTTCTCGGCGCGGTACAGGCGCTTGGCGCGCTGCAGCGCGTCGTTGCTCGACAGGCCCGCGGGCTTGTCGAGCAGCAGCACGCCGTGCACGGCACGGCGCGGCAGGCGCGCGCGCGGCTCGCTCACGTCAGTCGTCCTTCGCGCGGGTCTCGTTGGCGCGGCGGATCAGCTCGTTGAGCTCGGCGGCGCGTTCGGTCGTGCGGTCGAAGTGGAAGTGCAGCGTCGGCACGGTGTGGATCTGCAGCCGCTTGAACAGCCCGTTGCGCAGGAAGCCCGCCGCCTCGTTGAGCGCGGTCTCGCACTCGACGGGGTCGCCGACGAGCAGCGAGAAGTAGACCTTGGCGTGCGCGTAGTCGGGCGAAACCTCGACGGCGTTGATCGTCAGCAGGCCCACGCGCGGGTCCTTCAGCTCGCGGATCAGCTCGGCAAGGTCGCGCTGGATCTGGTCGGCCACGCGGTAGCTGCGGTTGGGAATGCTCTTCCTGTGACGCATCGGGACTCCTTTCGAAGCGCAAACCCCGCCTTCCTTGCGGTCGGCGGGGTGTGCAGTCGGGGACGACTCCGCCTTACAAGGTGCGGGCGACTTCCTTGATCTCGAAGAACTCGAGCTGGTCGCCTTCCTTGATGTCGTTGTAGTTCTTCAGCTTGATGCCGCACTCGAAGCCTTCCTTGACTTCGCGCACGTCCTCCTTGATGCGGCGCACCGACTCGACCTCGCCGGTGTAGACGACGACGTTGTCGCGCAGCAGGCGGAAGCGCGCACCGCGGCGCACGACACCCGAGGTGACCATGCAGCCGGCCACCGTGCCGATCTTCGAGGCGACGAAGACCTGGCGGATCTCGGCGCTGCCGATGATCTCCTCGCGCTGCTCGGGCGCGAGCAGCCCGCTCATCGCCGCCTTCACGTCGTCGACCGCGTCGTAGATGATGTTGTAGTAGCGGATGTCGACACCGCTGCTCTCGGCAAGCTTGCGTGCGCCGGCGTCGGCGCGCACGTTGAAGGCGATGATGACGGCCTTCGACGCGAGCGCGAGGTTGACGTCGCTCTCGCTGACCGCACCGACCGCCGCGTGCACGATCTGCACCTTGACCTCGTCGGTCGACAGCTTGAGCAGCGACGCCGACAGCGCCTCCTGCGAGCCCTGCACGTCGGCCTTGATGATCAGCGGCAGCGTGAGCACCTTGCCCTCGCCCATCTGCTCGAACATGCTCTCGAGCTTGGCGGCCTGGCGCTTGTTGAGCGCGACCTCGCGGTACTTGCCCTGGCGGAAGGTCGCGATCTCGCGCGCGCGGCGCTCGTCGGCGAGCACCATGAACTCGTCGCCGGCGGCCGGCACTTCGGTCAGGCCCTGGATCTCGACCGGGATCGACGGCCCCGCCTCGGTGGTGGGCTTGCCGTCTTCGTCGAGCATCGCGCGCACGCGGCCGTACGAGCTGCCCGCGAGCACGACGTCGCCGCGCTTGAGCGTGCCCGACTGCACCAGCACGGTGGCCACCGGGCCCTTGCCCTTGTCGAGCCGCGCCTCGATCACGAGGCCCTTGGCCGGCGCGTCGACCGGCGCCTTCAGCTCGAGCACCTCGGCCTGCAGCAGCACCTGCTCGAGCAGGTTGTCGATGCCCTGCCCGGTCTTGGCCGACACCGGGCAGAACGGCGAGTCGCCGCCGAATTCCTCCGGCACGACTTGCTCGGCGATCAGTTCGCTCCTCACCCGCTCGAGGTTGGCCTCGGGCTTGTCGATCTTGTTGATCGCCACGACGATCGGCACGCCGGCCGCCTTCGCGTGGTGGATCGCCTCCTTGGTCTGCGGCATCACGCCGTCGTCGGCGGCGACGACCAGGATCACGATGTCGGTGGCCTTGGCGCCGCGTGCACGCATCGCGGTGAACGCCTCGTGGCCCGGCGTGTCGAGGAACGTGATCATCCCGCGCGGCGTCTGCACGTGGTAGGCGCCGATGTGCTGCGTGATGCCGCCGGCCTCGCCCGCGGCCACGCGCGTCGAGCGGATGTAGTCGAGCAGCGAGGTCTTGCCGTGGTCGACGTGGCCCATCACCGTGACGACCGGCGCGCGCGGCTTGGCCTCGGCCTGCGACGCAGCGGCGCCCTCCTCGGCGAGGAAGGCCTCGGGGTCGTCGAGCTTGGCCGCGACCGCCTTGTGGCCCATCTCCTCGACGACGATCATCGCCGTCTCCTGGTCGAGCTGCTGGTTGATCGTGACCATCTGCCCGAGCTTCATCAGCTGCTTGATGACCTCGCTGGCCTTGACGCTCATCTTGTGCGCGAGGTCCGCGACCGAGATCGTCTCGGGCACGTGCACCTCGTAGACCTGCGCCTCGGCAGGCGGCACGAAGCTCGACTCGCCTTCACCGCGTTCGCCGCGGCGCGCGCCGCCACGCGGCGCCTTCCAGCCGCTGCGCGCGGCGCCGGCGCCAACGTCGGTGCGACCCTTGGCCAGCCCCGGGCGCTTGGCGCCATCGGCCCATGCCGACGACATCTTGTCGGCCTTGACCGACTTCTTGTCGCCGGGCTTGGCCGGTGCCGGCGCGGGCGTACCGGCACCCGGCTTCGGCCGGTGGATCGTGCCGGCGATGCCCGCCTTGGCCGCCTCGGCCGGCTTGGGCTCCTCGGGCTTCTTGGCCGTGAGCACCTTGCGCGGCTGCGCCATCATCGCGCGGATCGCGGCAGCCTCGGCCTCGGCCGCCTTGCGGCGCTTCTCGAGGTCGGCCAGACGCTGCTTCTCGGCGGCGTCGGCGTCGACGGCCTTGACCACGCGCAGCGCCGGCTTCGGCGCCTCGGCCGGCGCCGCCGGCGGCGCCGCTTCGACGGCCGGCGACGGGGCCGGTGCGGCCTTGGCCTTGGCGCCCGCCTGCTTCGCGGCAGCGGCGGCCTGCTCGGCTGCGGCGAGCTCGGCGGCCGCCTTCTCGGCAGCCTCGCGCGCACGCGCCTCGGCGGCCTCGCGCTCGCGCCTTTCCTGCTCCTCGCGCTGCCGGCGGCGCTCGGCCAGTTCCTCTTCCTGGCGCTTGAGCAGCTCGGCCTGGCGCTGCGCCTCTTCCTCGCGGCGCTGCAGCTCGGCCTCGTCGATCACCGGCGCGGCCGGCGCAGCCTCCTCGGCGGGCGCGGCCTCCTCGCGCTTGACGAACACGCGCTTCTTGCGCACCTCGACCTGGATCGTGCGCGCCTTGCCGCTGGCGTCGGCCTGCTTGATCTCGCTCGTGCTCTTCTTGACGAGCGTGATCTTCTTGCGCTCGCCGCCGGCGGTGCCGTGCACGCTGCGCAGGTACTCGAGCAGGCGCTCCTTGTCGTGCTCGGTCAGCGTGTCTTCGACCGAGCCCTTGCGCACGCCCGCCGACTGCAGCTGCTCGAGCAGCGTCGCCGCCGGGCGGTTCAGCTCGGCGGCCAACTGGGCGACGGTGGTGACTGCCATGGGGTGATTTTCCTTGCTGGGTGGGGCCGGGCCGGGTGTCGTGTCGCGCTCAGGCGGTGAACCAGTGTTCGCGCGCCTTCATGATCAGCGCCTTGGCCGCGTCGTCGTCGAGGCCGGTGATCTCGGTCAGCTCGTCGACGGCGAGGTCGGCCAGGTCGTCGCGCGTGTGGATGCCGGCGTCGGCGAGCTTGGCGATCAGGTCCGGCGTCAGGCCCTCGAGGTCGCGCAGGTCCTGCGACACCTCCTCGACCTTCTCCTCGCGCGCGATCTCCATCGTCAGCAGCGCATCCTTGGCGCGCGTGCGCAGCTCGTTGACGGTGTCTTCGTCGAAGGCCTCGATCTCGAGCATCTCGGAGATCGGCACGTAGGCCACCTCCTCGAGGCTCGTGAAGCCCTCGGCGATCAGGATGTCGGCGACCTCCTCGTCGACGTCGAGCTTGTCGACGAACAGGCGCCGGATCGCCTCGGTCTCCTGCGCCTGCTTGGCGGCGGACTCCTCGGCCGTCATGATGTTGATGCGCCAGCCGGTGAGCTCGCTGGCCAGGCGCACGTTCTGGCCGCCGCGGCCGATCGCGATCGCGAGGTTCTCCTCGTCGACGACGACGTCCATCGCATGGCGCTCCTCGTCGACGACGATCGACTGCACGTTGGCCGGCGCGAGCGCCCCGATGACGAACTGCGCCGGATCCTCGGACCACAGCACGATGTCGACGCGCTCGCCGGCGAGCTCGTTGGTCACCGCGTTGACGCGCGAGCCGCGCACGCCGACGCAGGTGCCGATCGGGTCGACGCGGCGGTCGTGGCTGACGACGGCGATCTTCGCGCGGCTGCCCGGGTCGCGCGCGCAGCTCTTGATCTCGAGCAGGCCCTGCTCGATCTCGGGCACCTCCTGGCGGAACAGCTCGATCATGAAGCCCGGCGCCGCGCGCGACAGCATGATCTGCGGCCCGCGCACCGTCGGGTCGACGCCGAGGATGAACGCGCGCACGCGGTCGCCGCTGCGCAGGTTCTCCTTCGGGATCATCTCGCTGCGCTTGAGGCGCCCCTCGACGCGGCCGCTCTCGACGATGAGGTCGCCCTTGTCGAGCCGCTTGACGGTGCCGACGAAGATCTTCTCGCCGCGCGCGAGGAAGTCGTTGAGCAGCTGCTCGCGCTCGGCGTCGCGGATCTTCTGCAGGATGACCTGCTTGGCCGCCATCGCGCCGATGCGGCCGATCGGCACCGACTCAATCGGCTCCTCGATGTAGTCGTCGACTTCGATGTCGGGAATCTGCTCCTGCGCCTCGAACAGCAGCACCTCGGCGTCGGGGTTCTGCAGACCGGCCTCGTTGGGCACGACGTGCCAGCGGCGGAAGGTCTCGTACTCCCCGGTCTCGCGGTCGATCGCCACGCGGATGTCGACGTCGCCGCCCTGCAGCTTCTTCGTCGCCTGCGCGAGCGCCGACTCGACGGCGCCGAACACGACGTCGCGATCGACGTTCTTCTCGCGCGAGATGGCGTCGACCAGCATCAGCATTTCGCGGTTCATTCCCTTCGACCTCCGTCAACCTCGTCGCCGTCCGGCGCCGTCGCCTGCGCACCCCGGCCCTTGCGACCCTTGAAATCCACTACCGGCACCAGCCGCGCCTCGCGCACTTCGTCGAGCGCGAAATCGAGCGCCTGCTCGCCGCCGGCCAGCACCAGCCGCCAGTGGCCGCCGTCGCCCGCGAGCAGCGTGCCGCGGTACTTGCGCCGGCCCTCGAGGGGCTCACGCAGCGTCACGTCGACCTCGGCGCCGGCAAAACGTTCGTAGTCGGCGGCCCGCTTGAGCGGCCGGTCGAGCCCCGGCGACGACACCTCGAGGCGCGCGTAGTCGCAGCCTTCGACCTCGAGCACATACTGCAACTGCCGCGTGACCGCCTCGCAGTCGTCGACCGTCACGAACTCGCCGCCGCCGGGATAGACGCGCCCCGGCACGCGGTCGATCGTCACGCGCAGCAGCCCGCGGCCCTCGCGCTCGATGTCGACGAGGTCGTAGCCGAGCCCCTCGACGGTGCGCGCGACCGCCGCCATCCAGGCCCCTGCGGACGACCCCCAGACCACCTCGGTGCCGCGCGCGCCGCGCCGCTCACGCGGGCCGGCAGCCCCGCCGCGCCCGCCCGGCGCGCCACGCGCGGGCGCGCCCCCGCGCGGCCGCGGCCCGCCGACGGGGCGGGGCGGCGTCTTCGAACCGGGGCGCGTAACGCGGGAAGCCAAGGCAGTGCGGGTCGTGGCGTGATTCGCGATCAAGCAAAAAAAATGGGCCGGATGACACCGCCCATTTGCAATCAGGAATTCAGTGAAGCGCGCATTATAAGGTCGCGCGAAAAGCCGTTCAAGGCGCGCTGCCGACCGTGCCAGAATCCGGCGCTGCTCGAAGACGCCCACGGAGACACGATGGCCTTTCTCGCCGGCAAGCGCCTGCTGATCACCGGTTTGCTGTCCAACCGCTCGATCGCCTACGGCATCGCGCGCGCCTGCCGGCGCGAGGGCGCCGAGCTGGCGTTCAGCTACGTCGGCGAGCGGTTCAAGGACCGCATCACCGAGTTCGCCGCCGAGTTCGGTTCGACGCTGGTGTTCGAATGCGACGTCGCCGACGACGCGCAGATCGAGCGCCTGTTCGCCCAGCTCGGCGAGGCCTGGCCGACCTTCGACGGCTTCGTCCACTCGATCGGCTTCGCGCCGCGCGAGGCGATCGCCGGCGATTTCCTCGACGGCCTGAGCCGCGAGGCGTTTCGCATCGCGCACGACATCTCGGCCTACAGCTTCCCGGCGATGGCGAAAGCCGCCGCCTCGCGCCTGAACCCGGGCGCTGCGCTGCTGACGCTGACCTACCTCGGTGCCGACCGCGTGGTGCCCAACTACAACACGATGGGGCTGGCGAAGGCCTCGCTCGAGGCCAGCGTGCGCTACCTCGCGGCCAGCCTCGGGCCGCGCGGCGTGCGCGTCAACGGCATCTCGGCCGGGCCGATCAAGACGCTCGCGGCCAGCGGCATCAAGGGCTTCGGCAAGATCCTCGATCTGGTCGAGCGCAACGCGCCGCTGCGGCGCAACGTGACGATCGACGACGTCGGCAACGTCGCCGCGTTCCTGCTGTCGGATCTGGCCGCCGGCGTCACCGCCGAGATCACCTACGTCGACGCGGGCTTCAGCCAGGTCATGGGCGGCATCGCCGACGCCAGCGAGTCCTGAGCGTCAGCGGCGCTTCAGGGCCGGTGCCCCTGCGCCGGGTGCTCCGGCAGCGCCAGGTGCGCCAGCGGCGCGCGCCCGCTGGCGGCGGTGATCGCACCGAGCCGCCGCCCCGGTTCGGGGCCGACCATCGCCCAGTCGAAGCGCCAGCGCCAGTTGCCCTCGACGGTGCCCGGCAGGTTCATCCGGTGCCGCCCGTCGAGGCCGAGCACGTCCTGCAGCGGGAACACGACCCAGTTCGCGACCGACGTGCTCGCGGCGCGGATCATCGCCCAGTGCACGTCGGCGCCGTCGCCGCAGCCGAGGTAGGCGGCGGCGAACGCGCGCTCGCGCGGCGAGCAGCGCTGCCACCAGCCGACGGCGGTGTCGTTGTCGTGCGTGCCGGTGTAGACGAAGGTGGCCGGCTCGTAGTGGTGCGGCAGGAAGCGGTTGCCGGCGTCGTCGCCGAACGCGAACTGCAGGACGCGCATGCCCGGCAGCCCGAAGCGCTCGCGCAGCGCGACGACGTCGGGGGTGATCACGCCGAGGTCCTCGGCGACGATCGGCAGCCGCCCGAGCGCGGCTTCGATCGCCTCGAACAGCGCCGCGCCGGGGCCGGCCACCCAGCGGCCGTCGACCGCGGTCGGGCAGCCGGCCGGGATCTCCCAGTAGCCGGCAAAACCGCGGAAATGGTCGATGCGGAACACGTCGGCCAGCGCCAGCGCGCGGCGCACGCGCGCCGTCCACCACGCGAAGCCGTCGGCGGCCATGCGCTCCCAGCGGTACAGCGGGTTGCCCCAGCGCTGGCCGGTGGCGCTGAAGTAGTCGGGCGGCACGCCGGCAACGACGGTGGGCTGGTGATGCTCGTCGAGAAAGTACAGGTCGGGCCGCGCCCAGCAGTCGGCGCTGTGGTGCGCGACGAAGATCGGCAAGTCGCCCATCACGGCGACGCCGCGTTCGCGCGCGTAGGCGTGCAAGGCGGCCCACTGCGTGTCGAAGCACCACTGCGCGAAGCGCCAGAACGCGGCCTCGTCGGCAAGCTCGCGCGCCGCGGCGGCCAGCGCCGCCGGCTCGCGCGCGGCCAGCGGCGCGTCCCAGGCCCACCAGCCCCCCTCGCCGCCGCGCGCGCAGTGCGCGCGGTCGATCGCCATGAACAGCGCGTAGTCATCGAGCCAGCCGGCTTCGCGGGCGCACCACGCGTCGAACGCGTCGCGTTCGCCCGGCATCGCGCGCGCGAAGAAGCCCGCGGCGGCCTCGCGCAGACGCTGCATGCGCCACGGCGCGACCTGCGGCCAGTCGGCCTCGTGCGTCGGGAATGCCGGCGCGGCGGCCGGCGGCAGCCAGCCGCGCTCGACGAGCGGCTCGAGCGCCACCATCAGCTCGCTGCCGGCGAACGCCGACACGCTCTGGTACGGCGAGTTCCCCGGACCGACCGGGTTGGTCGGCAGCAGCTGCCACAGCCGCTGGCCTGCGCCGGCCAGCCAGTCGACGAAGTGGTACGCCGCCGGCCCGAGGTCGCCGCAGCCGTGCGGGCCGGGCAGCGAGGTCGGGTGCAGCAGCACGCCGCTGGCGCGTTGGTTCAGGTCCATCGGGTCAGGCGGGCGGCGCCGCGTCGGGAGTCTCGTGGGCGAAGACGAGCAGCGCCGACGCCGGCGCCGCCAGCCGCGCGTGGCGGCCGAGCCCGTGCCCGGGCGCGAGCTCGCCGCTGGTGTCCAGCCGCAGACGCCACGGGCCGTCGGGCAGCACGAACGGCACCGCCACCGGCTCGGGGTTGAACAGCACGGCCAGCGGCACCGAGCGTTCGGCCTCCACCTGGCCCTCGGGCGTCGGGTCGCCGCGCAGGTTGATCACGCACGCGAACGCGTGCTGGCCGCCGTCGTGCCAGTCGTCGACCTGCATCTCGCGCCCGTCGGGGCGGTACCACACGACACCGCGCTCGCCGTTGCGCGCCGCGTCGGCGCGGAACCACACGTCGTGGTGCAGCGCCGGCTCGCTGCGGCGCAGCGCGAGCACCGCGGCCGTGAAGTCGACGAGCGCCGCGTCGGCGCGGCCCCAGTCGAGCCAGCCGATCGCGTTGTCCTGACAGTAGGCGTTGTTGTTGCCGTGCTGCGTGTGGCCGAGCTCGTCGCCGCCGTGCAGCATCGGCGTGCCCTGCGCGAGCAGCGTCGTGGCCAGCAGCGCGCGCTGCACGCGCGCGCGCCGCTGCCGGATCACCGGGTCGTCGCTCGGTCCTTCGTGACCGAAGTTGCACGCCGGCTCGCCGTCGCGGCCGTCGCGGTTGCCCTCGCCGTTGGCCTCGTTGTGCTTGTGCGCGTAGCTGACGACGTCGGCGAGCGTGAAGCCGTCGTGCGAGGTGACGTAGTTGACCGACGCGCTCGGCCGCCGTTGCCCGTGCTGGAACAGGTCGCTGCTGGCGGTGAAGCGCCGCGCGAGCTCGCCGCGGCCCACGCCGCGGTGCAGCCAGAAGCGGCGCACGCTGTCGCGGAACTTGTCGTTCCACTCGAGGAAGCGGCCCGGGAAGCGCCCGAGCTGGTAGCCGTCGTAGCCCAGGTCCCACGGCTCGGCGATCAGGTGCGCGCGCGCGAGCGTCGGGTCCTGCCGCAGCGCGACGAAGAAGGCGCTGTCGGGGTCGAAGCCGTGGTGCCGTGTGCGCCCGAGCACCGGCGCGAGGTCGAAGCGGAAGCCGTCGACACCCATCTCGTGCACCCAGTAGCGCAGCACGTCGAGGACGAACTGCGTCACGCGCGGGTGCGCGACGTTGACGGTGTTGCCGCAGCCGCTGAGGTTCTCGATGCGGCTCGGGTCGTCGGCGCGCGCGCGGTACCAGCTCGCGTTGTCGAGCCCGCGCCACGACAGCGTCGGCCCGTTCTCGTCGCCCTCGGGCGTGTGGTTGAAGACGACGTCGATCACGACTTCGAGGCCGGCGTCGTGCAGCCCGGCCACCGCCGCGCGGAACTCGGCGGCCACCGCCTGCGGGTCGCCGCGCACGGCCGCGGTCGCGAAGCGCGGGTCGGGACAGAAGAAGCCCAGCGTGTTGTAGCCCCAGTGGTTGACGGCGCCGCGCTCGACGAGGCCCATCTCGTCGAGGTGCCACTGCACCGGCAGCAGCGACAGCGTCGTCACGCCGAGCCGCCGCAAGTGCGCCACCGCGGCCGGATGCGCCAGCGCGGCGTAGGTGCCGCGCAGCTCGGGCGGCACCGCGTCGAGGCGCTGCGTGAAATTCTTGACGTGCGTCTCGTACAGCACGAGGTCGGCGGTGCGGTGGCGCGGCGCATTCGCGACGCCGGGCGCGACCGCCGGCGGCGGCGCGACGCGCGCCTTCAGCGCGTGCACCGCGTTGTCGCGCCGGTCGGGGGCGCGGTTGCCGTCGGGGTGGCCGACCTCGTAGCCGAAGTGCTCGGGCCGCCAGCGGAAGTGGCCGACGATCTCGCGCGCCCACGGGTCGAGCAGCAGCTTGTGCGGGTTGAAGCGGTGCCCGCGCTCGGGCTGCCACGGCCCGTGCGCGCGCAGCCCGTAGACCAGCCCCGGCCCGGCGCCGTCGAGGAAGCCGTGGAACACGCCGTCGCGCGGGCCGTACAGCTCGTAGCGGCGCACCTCGCGCGCGCCGGAGGTGTCGAACACGCACAGCTCGATGCGCTGGGCGTGGTCGGACCACACGGCGACGTTGACGCCGCCGTCGCGCGCGAGCGTGCCCAGCGGCTCGGTGCGGCCGGGCTGCAGGCGCGCGGGCAGGCGGAATCCGGGCATCGCGTCAGGCCGGACCGAGGAACAGCGTGGCCAGCGGCGGCAGGTCGAGCACGATCGAGCGCGCGCGGCCGTGCGCCGGCACCTCGTGCACCGCGAGCTCGCGCCCGCCGTTGCCCAGGTTCGAGCCGCCGTAGTAGGCCGAATCGGTGTTGAGCCACTCGCGCCACGCGCCGGGCCCGTCGGGCACGCCGAGCCGGTAGCCGTGGCGCGGCACCGGCGTGAAGTTGCACACCACGACGACGGCGCCGCCGGCGTCGTCACGCCGCACCCACGCGTACACCGAGTCGGCCGCCTCGTGCACCGCGATCCACTCGAAGCCGGCCGCCTCACTGTCGAGGCGGTGCAGCGCGCCCTCGCGCCGGTACAGCGCGTTGAGGTCGCGCACGAGCCGCTGCACGCCGGCGTGGCGCTCGTGCTGCAGCAGGTGCCACGGCAGCTCGACGTCGTGGTTCCACTCGCCGGGCTGTGCGAACTCCTGCCCCATGAACAGCAGCTTCTTGCCCGGGTGGCCCCACATGAAGCCGTAGTACGCGCGCAGGTTCGCGAAGCGCTGCCAGTCGTCGCCGGGCATGCGCCCGAGGATCGAGCCCTTGCCGTGCACGACCTCGTCGTGCGACAGCGGCAGCACGAAGTTCTCGCTGAACGCGTAGATCAGCCCGAACGTCATCTTGTCGTGGTGCCAGCGGCGGTGCACGGGGTCTTCGCGCATGTAGGCCAGCGTGTCGTGCATCCAGCCCATGTTCCACTTGTAGTGGAAGCCCAGACCGCCGGCGTAGGTCGGCGCCGTGACGCCGGCAAACGCGGTCGATTCCTCGGCCACCGTGATCGCGCCGGGGCACTGCGCGCCGACGACCTCGTTGACGCGCTTGAGGAACGCGATCGCCTCGAGGTTCTCGCGCCCGCCGTGCACGTTGGGCACCCACTGCCCTTCCTCGCGCGAATAGTCGCGGTACAGCATCGACGCCACCGCGTCGACACGCAGCCCGTCGACGCCCAGGCGCTCGATCCAGTACAGCGCGCTGCCGACGAGGAAGTTGCGCACCTCGTGGCGGCCGAAGTTGTAGATCAGCGTGTTCCAGTCGCGGTGGAAGCCTTCGCGCGGGTCCTCGTGCTCGAACAGCGCCGTGCCGTCGAACCGCGCCAGCCCCCAGGCGTCGGTCGGGAAGTGGGCCGGCACCCAGTCGACGAGCACGCCGAGGCCGTGCGCGCGGCACGCCTGCACGAAGCGCACGAAGCCGGCCGGGTCGCCGACGCGCGGGCGGCCGTCGGCGGGCGCCGAGAAGCGCGCGGTCGGCGCGTACAGCGCCAGCGTCTGGTAGCCCCACGAGCCGTCGAACGGGTGCTCGCTGACCGGCAGCAGCTCGACGTGCGTGAAGCCGAGGTCGGCGGCGTAGGCCGGCAGGTGCGCAGCGAGCAGGTCCCAGTCGTGGAAGCCGCCGTCGGGGTGGCGCCGCCACGAGCCGAGGTGCACCTCGTAGATCGACACCGGCGCGCGGCGCGCGTTGGTCTCGGCGCGCCCCGGCGGCAGCGGCTGCGCGGGCGGCAGCGGTGCGACGACGCTCGCGGTGGCCGGGCGCAGTTCGCACGCGCGCGCGTACGGGTCGGCCTTCAGCGGCAGCACGGTGCCGTCGCGCGTGCGCAGCTCGTACTTGTAGCGGTCGCCGATGGCGACGTGCGGCACGAAGATCTCCCACAGGCCCGCGCCGTGGTGCAGCCGCATCGGGTGGCGCCGCCCGTCCCAGCCGTTGAAGTCGCCGACGACGCTCACGCGCTGCGCGTTCGGCGCCCACAGCGCGAAGCGCACGCCGCCCACGCCGTCGACCTCCATCGCGTGGGCGCCGAGCACCGTGTACGGGCGCAGGTGGCTGCCTTCGCCGAGGTAGTAGATCTCGGTCGGGTCGATCAGCGAGCCGTAGGCGTAGGCGTCGGCGAGCTGCTGCTCGCGCCCGTCGGCCCAGGTCACGAGCAGGCGGTATGCGAAGCGCTCGGCGCGGTCGGGCACCACGCCCTCGAACAGCCCGTCGCCGTGACGCAGCGTCAGGTTGGCCACGCGGCGGCCGCCGTCGCGCTCGAGCACCGCGACCGCGTGCGCACCGGGCAGCAGCGCGCGCACCCACAGCACGCCGCGCGCGTCGGCGTGCAGTCCGAGCACGGCGAACGGGTCGGGGTGGCGCGCCTCGACGAGCGCCGCGACGTCGGCTTCGCCCAGCATGCCCTCGCTCCCGCCTGTCCCGTGCGGCCTCACGGCACGTGCGACCAGATGCGCTCGACGTAGTCGCGGACCGTGCGATCGCTCGAGAAGTGGCCCATGCCGGCGATGTTGCGCAGCGCCTTCTCGGCCCAGCGTGCCGGCGTGCGGTACAGCGCGTCGACCTCGCGCTGCGCACGAAGGTAGTCGTCGAAGTCGGCCATCAGCATGTAGCGGTCGTGGTCGAGCAGCGGCTCGATCAGGCTGCGGTAGCGCCCGGGGTCGCCGGCGCTGAAGTCGCCGCGCAGCAGCGCGTCGATCACGCCGCGCAGCCGCGCGTCGTGCTCGTAGTGCGCGCGCGGCTGGTAGCCCTCGGTGCGGCGCTGCGCGATCTGCTCGGCGCGCAGCCCGAACACGAACAGGTGCTCCTCGCCGATGGCCTGCGCCATCTCGATGTTGGCGCCGTCCCAGGTGCCGATCGTCAGCGCGCCGTTGAGCGCGAACTTCATGTTGCCGGTGCCCGACGCCTCGAGCCCGGCGGTCGAGATCTGCTGCGACAGGTCGGCCGCCGGCATGATCACCTCCGCCAGCGAGACGCTGTAGTTCGGCAGGAACACGACCTTGAGCCGGTCGCGCAGCCGCGCGTCGGCGTTGACGACCGCGGCGACGTCGTGCGCCAGGCGCACGATGGCCTTCGCGGCGCGGTACGCCGACGCCGCCTTGCCCGCCAGGATCACGGTGCGCGGCACCCAGTCGGCTTCGGGGTCGGCGAGCATCGCGTGGTAGCGCGCGATCACGTGCATCAGGTTCAGCAGCTGGCGCTTGTACTCGTGCACGCGCTTGACCTGCACGTCGAACAGGCTGTCGGGATCGACGCGCACGCCGACCTCGCGCTCGATCAGCGCGGCCAGCCGCAGCTTGTTGGCGCGCTTGACCTTCATTACCGCACGGCCGAGCCGGCGGTCGGTGGCGTGCGCGGCGAGCTTGTGCAGGCGGTCGAGGTCGCGGCGCCAGGTCGCGCCGAGCTGCTCGTCGATCAGCGCGGCCAGCCCCGGGTTGGCCTGCATCAGCCAGCGCCTGGGCGTCACGCCGTTGGTGACGTTGGTGAAACGGTCGGGGAACAGGTGCGCGAAGTCGGCGAAGATCGACTGCACCATCAGCTGCGAGTGCAGCTGCGAGACCCCGTTGACGCGGTGCGCGGCGACGATCGACAGCGCAGCCATGCGCACGCGCCGCTCGCCCGACTCGTCGATCAGCGACACGCGGCGCAGCAGGTCGTGGTCGTGCGGGTGGCGCCGGCGCACGTCGTCGAGGAACAGGTGGTTGATCTCGTAGACGATCTCGAGGTGCCGCGGCAGCAGCGACTCGAACATCCACACCGGCCAGGTCTCGAGCGCCTCGGGCAGCAGCGTGTGGTTGGTGTAGCTGATCGCCTTGTGCGTCTGCGCCCACGCGCTGTCCCAGTCGAGCCCGTGCACGTCGATCAGCAGCCGCATCAGCTCGACCGGCGCCAGCGCCGGGTGCGTGTCGTTGAGGTGGATGACGTTCTTGTCGCCGAAGTTGTCGATGCGGCCCTGCTCGCGCAGGTGGCGCTGCACGATGTCCTGCAGCGACGCGCTGACGAGGAAGTGCTCCTGCTTCAGCCGCAGCTCGCGCCCGGCCGGCGTGCTGTCGTCGGGGTACAGCACCCAGTTGAGGATGTCGGCCTCGATGCGCTCGCGCCCGGCCTCGACGTGCTCGCCGCGGCAGAACAGCTCGAAGTCGATGCTGCCGGTGGCGCGCGCGCGCCACTGACGCAGCGTCGAGACGCGCTCGCTGCCCGGCGCCGGCACGATGAAGTCGTAGACGTTGGCCAGCACCGTCTTGGCCGGCACCCAGCGTCGCCGTCCGTCGGCGGACTCGACGCGGCCGCCGAAGCCGACCTCGTACTGCAGCTCGGGACGGCGCACTTCCCACGGACTGCCGCCGCCGCGCAGCCAGTCGTCGGGCTCCTCGACCTGGCAGCCGTCGACGATCTTCTGCGCGAACATGCCGTACTCGTAGCGCGGGCCGTAGCCGAACGACGGCAGCCCGAGCATCGCGAACGAGTCGAGGAAGCACGCCGCCAGCCGCCCGAGGCCGCCGTTGCCGAGCGCGGCATCACGCTCGCGTTCGAGCACGTCGGCCGGCGCGAGCTTGGACGCCGCGAGGTGGCGGCGGAACTCGTCGTCGAGGCCGAGGGCGGCCAGCGCATTGCCGAGCGCGCGGCCCATCAGGAACTCCATCGACAGGTAGTGCACCCGCCGCGGCGGCGCCTCGCCGCGGGCCGGCGCGCGCTTGCGCGTCAGCAGCGCGAGGTCCTCGGCCTGCGTCGCCGCCCAGCGGCGCTCGAGTTCGCCCATGCACACGGCGGCGGCCGCACGCAGCCACACGTCGGGCGGCGAGCGGCGCGCGTCGGCGATGCCGTCGGCACGGCGCAGCAGCTGCTGGTCGAGCGCGTCGTGGAACACGCTGCGCACCGACGGCAGCGCCCGCCGGCGCGCCGACGGCGCCGGGCGCGTGGGGACGGAACGGGTCGTCACGGCCTCTCCCTGCGATTTCTTGTGGTTCAGGTCAAAAAGTATGCGCCACGCGGCGCGTGCCGACGCCTGACCGCGCAGCCCGAGGTCAGGCGTCGGGCGCCGCGTCGAGCGCCGCCGCGGCACCAGCCAGCGTCGCGTGCGGATCGACGATCAGCGGCGTCGGGGTCGCGGCCAGGTACGGCGCGAAGCGGCCCTTGGCCTCGAAGCGCGCGCGAAAGCGCGACGCCGCGAAGCGCTCGGCGAAGCGCGGCACGATGCCGCCGCCGACGTACAGCCCGCCGCGCGCACCGAACGTGAGCGCGACGTTGCCGGCGAAGCTGCCGAGCAGCGCGCAGAACGTGTCGAGCGTGCGCGCAGCCAGCGCGTCGCCGCCGTCGAGCGCGGCCTGCACGATGGCCGGCGCATCGAGCGCCGGCGCAGCGATGCCTTCGACCGCAGCCACGGCACGGTGCAGCACCGGCAGCCCGATACCCGACAGCAGCCGCTCGGCCGACACGTGCGCGAACTCGCGCCGCGCATGCGCGACGACGGCCTGCTCGTAGTCGTCGCCGGCGGCCAGCGTCGCGTGCCCACCCTCGCCCGCCACGGCGTGCCAGCCGCACGGCGTGCGCACCAGAGCGGCGACGCCGAGCCCGGTGCCCGGACCGACGACGGCGCGCGTGCCGTCCGGCGGCGGCCACGGCCCGAGCACGCGCAGGTGCTCGGGCGGCAGCGCCGGCAGCGACAGCGCGAGCGCCTCGAAGTCGTTGAGCACGCGCAGCCGCTCGACGCCGAGCGCCGCGCGCAGCTGCGCGCGCGTGAACGACCAGCGCGCGTTGGTCAGCGCGATCGGCTCGCGCCCGACGGGCGTCGCGACAGCGAACGCCGCCGCGCGCGGCGCATGTGCGAGCGCGCCGTCGGCGCGGCGCGCGTCGAGGTACGCGCGCGCCGCCTCGGCCGGGCCGGCGAAGTCGGCGGTGCGCAGCGCCTGGACGTGGCGCACGCCGCCGCCAGGCTCCTCGACGAGGCCGAAGCGCGCGTGCGTGCCGCCGACGTCGGCCACCAGCCACGGCAGCGGCGCCGCGACGGCGGCGTCAGTCATCGCGCACGCAGTCGACGGCGTAGGTCTTGCGGCCGTCGGCGTCGACGTCCTCGATCAGACCGTGCACGTCGGTCGCGAAGCCGGGGAACGCGGCGTTGAACGAGCGCGCGAAGCGCAGGAAGTCGACGATCTTCTTGTTGAAGCGCTCGCCGGGGATCAGCAGCGGGATGCCCGGCGGGTACGGCGTCAGCAGCGAGGTCGTGATGCGCCCCTCGAGGCGGTCGATCGGCACGCGCTCGGTGCGGCGCTTGGCGATGCAGGCGTAGGCGTCGGTGGGCGTCATCGCCGGCTGCAGGTCCGACAGGTACATCTCGGTCGTCAGCCGCGCGACGTCGCCCTCGGCGTAGGCCTCGTGGATCGCCTGGCACAGGTCGCGCAGCCCCATGCGCTCGTAGCGCGTGTGCTTGGCGACGAACTCGGGCAGGATGCGCCACAGCGGCGCGTTCTTGTCGTAGTCGTCCTTGAACTGCTGCAGCGCCGTCAGCAGCGTGTTCCAGCGGCCCTTCGTGATGCCGATCGTGAACATGATGAAGAACGAGTACAGCCCCGTCTTCTCGACGACCACGCCGTGCTCGGCGAGGAACTTGGTGACGATGCCGGCCGGGATGCCGGTCTGGTCGAACTTGCCGTTGACGTCGAGCCCGGGGGTGATGATCGTGCTCTTGATCGGGTCGAGCATGTTGAAGCCCGCCGACACCTCGCCGAAGCCGTGCCACGCATCGCCGGCGGTGAGCACCCAGTCGGCGGCGCGACCCACGCCCTCCTCGGCGAGCTGGTCGGGACCCCAGACGGTGAACCACCAGTCGTGGCCGAACTCGCGCTCGACCTTGCGCATCGCGCGGCGGAAGTCCAACGCCTCCTTGATGCTCTCCTCGACGAGCGCGGTGCCGCCGGGCGGCTCCATCATCGCCGCGGCGACGTCGCAGCTGGCGATGATCGCGTACTGCGGACTCGTGCTGGTGTGCATCAGGTACGCCTCGTTGAACAGGTGGTGGTCGAGCCCGACCTGCTGCGAGTCCTGCACCAGCACCTGCGACGCCTGCGAGAGCCCGGCGAGCAGCTTGTGCGTCGACTGCGTCGAATAGACCACCGTCGAGACGGGCCGCGCGCGCTTCTTGCCCATCGCGTGGTAGCTGCCGTAGAACGGGTGGAACGCGGCGTGCGGCAGCCATGCTTCGTCGAAGTGCAGGTTCTCGACCCAGCCGTCGACCATGCCCTTGATCGTCTCGGTGTTGTAGAGCACGCCGTCGTAGGTGCTCTGCGTCAGCGTCATGATGCGCGGGCGCACCGTCTTCGCGTCGACGCCCTGCAGCAGCGGGTGCGCGGCGATCTTCTTCTCGATCGCCTCGCGCGAGAACTCGTGCTGCGGGATCGGGCCGATGATGCCGTAGTGGTTGCGCGTGGGCGTCATGAACACGGGGATCGCCCCGGTCATGATGATCGAGTGCAGGATGCTCTTGTGGCAGTTGCGGTCGACCACGACGACGTCGCCAGGCGCCACCGTGTGGTGCCAGACGATCTTGTTGCTCGTGCTCGTGCCGTTGGTGACGAAGAAGCAGTGGTCGGCGTTGAAGATGCGCGCCGCGTTCTTCTCGCTCGCGGCCACCGGGCCGGTGTGGTCGAGCAGCTGGCCGAGCTCCTCGACGGCGTTGCACACGTCGGCGCGCAGCATGTTCTCGCCGAAGAACTGGTGGAACATCTGCCCGACCGGGCTCTTCAGGAACGCGACACCGCCCGAGTGCCCCGGGCAGTGCCACGAGTACGAGCCGTCCTGCGCGTAGTCCATCAGCGCCTTGAAGAACGGTGGCGCGAGCCCGTCGAGGTAGGCCTTGGCCTCGCGGATGATGTGGCGCGCGACGAAGTCCGGCGTGTCCTCGAACATGTGGATGAAGCCGTGCAGCTCGCGCAGGATGTCGTTCGGGATGTGCTGGCTCGTGCGCGTCTCGCCGGCGAGGTAGATCGGGATGTCGGCGTTGCGGAAGCGGATCTCGCGGATGAACTTGCGCAGCGCCTCGACGGCCGGCCCTTCCTCGCCGCCTTCGGCGGCGATCTCCTCGTCGTCGATCGACAGGATGAACGCGCTGGCGCGGCTTTGCTGCTGCGCGAACTGGCTGAGGTCGCCGTAGCTCGTCGTGCCGAGCACCTCGAAGCCTTCCTTCTCGATCGCCTGCGCAAGCGCGCGGATGCTCAGCCCCGAGGCGTTCTCGGAGCGGAAGTCCTCGTCGATGATGACGATCGGGAAGTGGAAGCGCAGCATGGCAGCGGTCCTCGCGGGCGACGGAAGGCGACAAAAACGGCGCAGTGTAGGCCCGTTCCCACGACGCGCTCGTGGCACGGCGCACTGGCTAGACTGTCCGCGTTCGCTGTCACGCCTGCCGCCGATGACCCCGAAGCCCGCGAAGAACGTGCTCGGCACCGACCTCGTGCCGTGCTCTTACGACCCGCTGACCGGCTGGTACCGCGACGGCTGCTGCCACACCGACGAGCACGACCTCGGCAGCCACGTGATCTGCGCGCGCGTCACGGTCGAGTTCCTGAACTTCCAGTTCGAGCGCGGCAACGACCTGATCACGCCGCGGCCCGAGATGCGCTTCCGCGGCCTGAAGCCGGGCGACCGCTGGTGCGTGTGCGCGCTGCGCTGGGTCGAGGCGGTGCGCGCCGGCTGCGCACCGCCGGTGGTGCTCGAAGCGACGCACGAGCGCGCGCTGCACTACGTGACGCTCGAGCAGCTGCAGCAGCACGCCTGGAGCGCGGTGGGATAATCCGCGCCTCGTCGATCGGCGTGCCGCACGCCGACCGTCCCCGCGGAGGGATGGATGAGTGGTTTAAGTCGCACGCCTGGAAAGCGTGTGTGGGTCAACAGCCCACCGCGGGTTCGAATCCCGCTCCCTCCGCCATCGCAACCTCAGCGTGCGCCGGCCTTGCGCGGCGTCTCGCGCCGAGCACGCAGCGCCTCGTCGTACAGCGCCAGGTACTGACGCGCCGCGGCATCCCAGGTGAACTGCTGCGCCATCGCGCGGCGAACGACGCGCTGCCACTGCGCCGGCTCGCGGTACAGCGCGATCGCACGCGCCAGCGCGGCCTCGAGCGCGCTCGGGTGCGCGGCGTCGAACACGAAGCCGGTGGCGCGGTCCTCGGCCAGCGCGACCGGGTCGGCGTCGACGACGGTGTCGGCCAGCCCGCCGACACGGCGCACGAGCGGCAGCGTGCCGTAGCGCAGGCCGTACATCTGCGTCAGCCCGCAGGGCTCGAAGCGCGACGGCACGACGATGATGTCGGCGCCGGCCACCAGCCGGTGCGCGCGCGGCTCGTCGTAGCCGATGTGCAGCGCGACCTGCCGCGGATGCTGCTCGGCCGCGCGGCGGAAGGCCTGCTCGAGGGCGTCGTCACCGGTGCCCTGCACCGCGAGCTGGCCGCCGCGCGCCAGCAGCGCAGGCAGCGCGCCGAGCAGCAGGTCGAGGCCCTTCTGCGAGGTCAGCCGGCTGACGACGCCCAGCAGCGGCGCGTCGGCGCGTGCCTCCAGCCCGAACTCGCGCTGCAGCGCGGCCTTGCAGTACGCCTTGCCGCCGAGTGACGTCGCGTCGTAGCGCGCCGCGATCCACGGGTCGGTGGCGGGGTTCCAGACCTCGCGGTCGACGCCGTTGAGGATGCCGCGCACGTCGCTGCCGCGGTCGCGCAGCACGCCGTCGAGGCCGCAGCCGAACTCGGGCGTGGCGATCTCGCGCGCGTAGGTCGGGCTCACGGTGGTGATGCGGTCGGCGTACAGCAGCCCGGCTTTCATGAACGAGACCTGGCGGTGGAACTCGATGCCGTGCGGCCACAGCAGCCGGTGCGACAGCCCGAGCAGCGCGAAGTCGCCGAGCGGAAACAGTCCCTGGTACGCAAGGTTGTGCACCGTGAACACGCTGCCGGCGGGTGTCGTCGGGTGCATCGCGAGGTAGGCGCAGGCCAGCGCGGCGTGCCAGTCGTGCGCGTGGACGATGTCCGGATGCCAGTCCGGGTCGAGCTCGCCGGCGGCCAGGTGCGCCGCAGCCCAGCCCAGCAAGGCGAAGCGCTGCAGGTTGTCGGGCCAGTCGTGGCCGTCGGGGCCGAGGTAGGGGTTGCCGTCGCGGCGGTACAGGTAAGGCGCATCGATCACGTAGGCCGGCGTGTCCAGGCCCTGCAGGCGGCCGTGCAGCAGGTCGACCCGCGCCGCACCGAACAGCGGGCCCAGCCGCGCGACGGTGCGCGCGCCGCCCAGCGCGTCGCCGACGGCAGGAAAGCCCGGCAGCAGCAGCTGCACGTCGGCGCCGCAGGTGGCCAGCGCCTGCGGCAGCGCGCCGAGCACGTCGGCCAGACCGCCGGTCTTGACCAGCGGGAACACCTCGGCCGCGACCTGCAGGACCCTCATGCCGACGCGAGGCGCGCGAGCATTTCGCGCGTGACGAGCGTGATGCCGTTGTCGGTGCGCAGGAAACGGCGCGCGTCGTCGGCCGGATCCTCGCCGATGACCATGCCTTCCGGGATCACGCAGCCGCGGTCGACGACGACGCGCGACAGCCGCGCGTGGCGGCCGACTTCGACGTCGGGCAGCAGCACCGACCAGTCGACCTGCGCGTACGAGTGCACCCGCACGTTGGAGAACAGCAGCGTGCGCCACGTGCGCCCGGAGACGATGCAGCCGCCCGAGACCATCGACTCGATCGCCATGCCACGGCGGTGCGCGAGGTTGTGGACGAACTTGGCCGGCGGCAGCTGCGGCTGGTACGTCCAGATCGGCCAGCGCGTGTCGTACAGGTTGAGCAGCGGGTCGGTCGCCGTGAGGTCGATGTTGGCGTCCCAGTACGCGTCGATCGTGCCGACGTCACGCCAGTACGGCTGCTGGCCGGGCCGCGTGCCGACGCAGCTCAGCCCGAACGGGTGCGCCACCGCGTTGCGCTGCGCGACGGCACGCGGAATGATGTCCTTGCCGAAGTCGTGACTCGACGCCGGGTCGGCCATGTCGTGGCGCAGCGCCTCGAACAGGTACTTCGCGTCGAAGATGTAGATGCCCATGCTGGCCAGCGACGTGTCGGGCCGCCCGGGCATCACCGGCGGGTCGGCCGGCTTCTCGACGAAGTCGGTGATCAGCCGCGAGTCGTCGGTGGCCATCACGCCGAACGCGGTCGCATCGGCCTTGGGCACCTCGATGCAGCCGACTGTGCACGGCCGCCCGTGGGCGACGTGGTCGGCCAGCATCAGCGCGTAGTTCATCTTGTAGATGTGGTCACCGGCGAGCACGACGACGAAGTCGGCGTCGTAGCCGTCGATGATGTCCAGGTTCTGGAACACGGCGTCGGCGGTGCCGCGGTACCAGCTCTCCTCGTCGACGCGCTGCTGCGCCGGCAGCAGGTCGACGAACTCGTTCATCTCCGACTTCAGGAACGCCCAGCCGCGCTGCAGGTGGCGCAGCAGGCTGTGGCTCTTGTACTGCGTGATGACGCCGATGCGGCGGATGCCGGAGTTCAGGCAGTTCGACAGCGCGAAGTCGATGATGCGGAACTTGCCGCCGAAGTACACCGCCGGCTTCGCGCGCCGGTCGGTGAGGTTCTTCAGCCGGCTGCCGCGTCCCCCGGCCAGCACCAGCGCGACGGCGCGCTTGGGCAGGTCGAAACTCGATGCCAGATCCACCGGGGTCATGCAGGTCTCCTCGCTGCGCGACGACGCCTCGGAGGCGCCGGCCTCGGATGATGCAACGAAAAAGGCGCCGGCCTCGCGGCCGGCGCCCTGCGTTCACGTCGATCGGACGACTCAGCGCACGACGGCGAGCTGCTCGCGCTTGCCACCCTTGTAAGTGAACAGCGTCAGCGCACCGTTCTTCAGGTCGCCCTTCTCGTCGAAGGCGATCGTGCCGGTCACACCCTTGTAGCCGCTGGTCTTGGCCAGTTCAGGCAGGTACTTCGCCGGGTCGGCGCTGCCGGCCTTGACCATTGCCGCGACCATCACGTTGACGGCGTCGTAGACGTACGGCGCATACAGCTGCACGTCGATGCCGAAGCGCTTCTTGTAATCGGCCTTGAACTTGTCCATGCTGGCCTTGAATTCGCCTTCGACACCACCGGCCTCGGCGCAGATGACCTGCCCGTCGGCCAACGTGCCGGCAGCAAGCTTCGGCAGCTCGCCCGAGCAGATGCCGTCGCCGCCCATGAACTTGGCGTTGATGCCGAGCTGCTTCATCTGGCGCAACATCGGGCCGGCCACGGCGTCCATGCCGCCGAAGAAGACGACGTCGGGGTTCTTGCCCTTGATGCTGGTCAGGATCGCAGTGAAGTCGGTCGCCTTGTCGTTCGTGAACTCGCGCGCGACGACGCTGCCGCCCTTGCTCTTGACGCCCTTTTCGAACTCGTCGGCCACGCCCTGGCCGTACGCGGTGCGGTCGTCGATCACGGCGATGCGCTGGCCCTTGAGCGTCTCGACCGCGTAGCGGCCCAGCGTGCCACCGAGGTGCACGTCGTCAGCGACGAGGCGGAACGCCGTCTTGTAGCCCTGGCGCGTGTAGCGCGGGTTCGTCGCCGACGGGCTGATCTGCGGGATGCCGGCGTCGAAGTACAGCTTCGACGCGGGAATCGTCGTGCCCGAGTTCAGGTGGCCGACGACGCCGTTGACCTTGCTGTCGATGAGCTTCTGCGCCGCTGCCGTGCCCTGCTTCGGGTCGGCCGCATCGTCCTCGGCGAGCAGTTCGAACTTGGCCTTGCGCCCGCCGATCGTCACGCCCTTGGCGTTGAGCTCTTCGATCGCCATGCGCGCGCCGTTCTCGTTGTCCTTGCCCAGATGCGCGATCGCGCCGCTGGTCGGGCCGACGTGGCCGATGCGCACGACGAGATCCTGCGCCGAGACGCCGCCGGCCAGGATCAGCGCCGCCGACGCGGCGATCAGTTTCGCTTTCAGTTGCATTCAGTACCTCCGTGGGGATGCGTTGAGCGATGGGAATGTTTCTCAACGCCAGCAACGATACTCGAAATTGTCATGAATCTCGTCCGGGGAACCCGCAACCCCGCCGTGCAGCGGGCCAAGCTCGTTCGCCGCTACGGGCCTGCGCGCGGATCGTCGGCCGGCGCCGCGGGGCGGGTCAGCGCGTCGCGCACCGCGGCAGCGACGCACGCATGCACGTCATCGGCGAGTGTGCGTCGCGCGTGCGCGAGCAGCGCTTGCGCGACGGCTGCCGACGCCGCGCGCAGGCGCGCGTCGACGAGCGCCTCGAGCTGCGGTGCGAGCCGGCGCGCCAGCTCGTCGGCGACGGCCTGCGGATCGGCCGCGAGCGCGGGCGCCGCTTGCTGAGCGGCCAACGAAAGCGGCGCCACGGCGGGGCCGTCGCCGGGCGTCTCGACGGGCTCGACGAGCACCGGCAGCGGCTCGGCCGGTGTCGGCGGCGCCGACGGCGTGGCGGCGTCCAGCACTTCGGTCAGCGTCGGCACGCGGGCCGGCTGCACGGGCGGATCGAAAGTGCGCAGGTTCATCGCAAGGCACCCTCAGCCGTCACCGTCGCGGGCGTGGTGGGTGACGCTCCAGCCCGCGCTCTTGTACGCCTGCCAGCGCTGGCGGCCGGCCTGCCGGTCGGCGTCGCTGGCGCCGACGAGTTCGATCACGCGCGCGTAGCGGCCGGCGTCGGCGGCCTGCGCGGGCCCCAGATTGACCAGCACGTCGCACTGCGGCGCGCGCGCCCCGTCGTCGACGAGCCAGATCGGCGTGCGCGCGAGCCGCGGCGCCGGCGACGCGCCGGCGGCCAGGCGCACGTGCGGCACGAAGCCCTGCGGCTCGAAGGTCCACAGCGCGGCGTCGAGCCGCCCGAGCGTCGCCGCATCGGCGGTGACGGCCACGCGCTGGCGCTGCCGCCACGCCTTGCGCAGCAGACGGCACGCGTACTCGACCTTGTCGGGCAGTCCGGTGTGGAACGCGACTTCGGGCACCCTGCCGCTCCGCGTCAGGCGGCGCGCGCAAGCACGAAGTGCGTCAGCAGCCCCACGGGCCGGCCGGTCGCCCCCTTGTGCGCGCCGCTCTTCCACGCCGTGCCGGCAATGTCGAGGTGCGCCCACGGCAAGTCTTTCGCGAAGCGCTGCAGGAACTTCGCCGCCGTGATCGCGCCACCGGCACGCGGGCCGACGTTGGCCATGTCGGCGAAGTTGCTCTTCAGCGCCTCGTCGTACTCGGTGTCGAGCGGCATGCGCCACGCGGTGTCGAGCGCCGCGGCACCGGCGGCGAGGAGGTCGGCGGCGAGTGCGTCGTCGGCGCTGAACAGGCCGCTGTGCTGGTGGCCGAGCGCGATCACGCACGCGCCGGTCAGCGTCGCGACGTCGACCACCGCCTGCGGCTTGAAGCGCGCCGCGTAGGTCAGCGCGTCGCACAGGATCAGCCGGCCCTCGGCATCGGTGTTGAGGATCTCGATCGTCTGCCCCGACATCGAGGTCACGACGTCGCCCGGTTTGACGGCGCGCCCGCCGGGCATGTTCTCGCACGCCGGGATCAGGCCGACGACGTTGACGCGGGGCTTGAGCTCGGCGAGCGCGCGCAGCGTGCCGAGCACGCTGGCCGCGCCGCTCATGTCGAACTTCATCTCGTCCATCTCGGCAGCCGGCTTGATCGAGATGCCGCCGGTGTCGAACGTGATGCCCTTGCCGACCAGCACGATCGGCGCGTCGCCCTTGCCCGCACCCTGGTAGCGCAGCACGATGAAGCGCAGCGGCTCGTGCGAGCCGCGCGCGACGGCGAGGAACGCACCCATGCCGAGCTTCTCGACGTCCTTGCGGTCGAGCACCTCGGCCTTCAGACCGTGCGACTTCGCCAGCGCCCGCGCCTGTTCGGCGAGGAAGGTCGGCGTGCAGTGGTTGGCCGGCCGGTTGGCGCACTCGCGCGCCAGCGTCACGCCGGCAGCGATCGCCTGTCCACGCACGAGGCCGCGCTGCAGCAGCGCCGCGCGCGGCTTCGCGCACAGCAGCGTCACCGCGGCCAGCGCCGGCGCCGCGGGCGCGCTCGGCTTGGTGTGCCGGTAGACGTAGACCGCCTCGGCCACCGCGACCGCGAGCGCCTCGGCGTGGCGGTCGTCGATCGCGTCGGTGTCGTCGGCAGCCACCGCCACGGCCAGGCGCTTGACGCCCGGCACCTTCAGCGCAGCGAGCCCCGCCGCCACCGCGGCCTTGAACGCCTTCGGCGTCGGCTCGGTGGCCGCCGCCAGCGCGACCCGCACCGCCTTGAACCCCGCCGGACGGTGCAGGTACAGCACGCGCGCGGGCTTGAACTCGAAGTCGCCGTGCTCGAGCGCGTCGGCCAGCAGCGGCGCCAGCGCCGCGTCGAGCCCGCGCGGCGCTGCCGTGCCGACGACGACGACCAGCAGTGCGTCGGCCGCGACGCCGGCGACGCCGGCTGCCGGAAGGGTCTGGGTGCGCAAGTCCATAATGAGGCGAAGTTCTCAGATCGACTGATGTTATTCGATACCTCGGTGCGCCGAGAGCTCGCGCGCACCTTCGGCGCGACGATGGTCGTCATCGTGACCATCGTGATGACGATGTTCCTCGTGCGCATGCTCGGCCAGGCCGCGCGCGGGCAGGTCGCGCCACAGGACGTGATGCTGCTGATGGGCTACGTCGCACTCTCCGAGCTGCCGACGGTGCTCGCGCTGTCGCTGTTCGCCGCCGTCGTCGTGACGATCGGGCGCATGTACCGCGACAGCGAGATGGCGATCTGGTTCGCTGCCGGCATCGGGCTGTCGCGCTTCGTGCGCCCGGTGCTGCGCACCGCGTGGCCGGTGCTGGTCGTCATCGCGCTGCTGGTCGTGTTCGCGCGTCCGTGGAGCCAGCGCACCAGTGCCGACCTGCGCGAGCAGTTCGAACAGCGCAGCGACCTGTCGCGCGTCGCGCCCGGCGTGTTCCAGTCGTCGCGCGACGGCAGCCGCGTGTTCTTCATCGAGAGCCACTCCGAGCGCGACGCCGACGCGCGCAACGTGTTCGTGCTGAACTCGCGCGGCGACCGCGAATCGGTGACGACCGCGCTGGCCGGGCGGCTCGAGTCCGAAGGCGAGCGCCGCTACCTCGTGCTCGACCACGGCCAGCAGAACGACACGCGCCTCGACTCGGGCGTGATGACGATGGCCCGCTTCGAGCGCTACCGCATGCTGGTCAGCGAGCGCGCGGCGCAGCGCGCGCAGGAGCGCCCGCCGCGTGAGCAGTGGACGCACGAGCTGCTGCGCGACCCGCAGCCGCGCCAGCAAGGCGAGCTGGCGTGGCGCATCGGCCTGCTGTTCGGCGCCGGCAACCTGCTGCTGCTGGCCGTCGGGCTGTCGGCCAGCGACCCGCGGCGCCCGGGCAACTGGAACCTCGTGTTCGCGCTGCTGGGTTTCGTCGTCTACTACAACCTGATCTCGCTGATGCAGGCCTGGGTCGCGGGCGGCCGCGTCGGGCTCGGCGTCGCGGTGTTCGGGCTGCACGGCACGGTGTTCGCGCTCGCGCTGGCGCTGATCTGGTGGCGCGAGAACGCCGCCGTCGCGACGCTGCGCCTGTGGCGCCGGGGAGGTTGAGCGCGTGCGCACCGTGCGTCGCCTGCTGTACCGCGACATCGTCGGCGCGGTCGTCTTCGTCGCGCTGGCGTTCCTCGCGCTGTTCTTCTTCGTCGACCTCGTCGACCAGCTCGGCACCGCGATGCGGCGCGGCTACCCGACGTGGACCGCCGTGGCCGTCAGCCTGCTCGAGGCACCCGGCAACCTGTACGAACTGCTGCCGATCGCGGTGCTGATCGGCACCATCTTCTCGCTCGCGCGGCTGGCGCAGTCGACGCAGTTCACGATCCTGCGCACCAGCGGCCTCGGCCCCGGGCGCGCGCTGGCGCTGCTGGCCGCCCTCGGCGCCGTCTTCGCGGTGGCGACGCTGCTCGTCGGCGACTACGTGGCGCCGTGGGCCGACCAGCGGGCCCAGCGCCTGCTGCTCGACACCGGCGGCGCGCGCGCCGGCACGCGCGGCGGTGCCTGGCTGAAGGACCGCTATGTCCACGACGGACAGCCGCGCTCGGTGTCGGTGCACGTGCAGCGCCTGCGTGCCGACGGCGAGCTGGGCGGCGTGCGCCTGTTCGTGCTCGACGACCGCCAGCGGCTCGTCGAGCAGGTCGTGGCCGAGTCGGCGCGCATCGACGACGACGCCGTGTGGCACCTGAAGGACGTCGAGCTGCGGCAGTGGCCCGTGGGCAGCGACGGCGCGACGCCGGCGGTGACGACGCGCAGACTCGACGCGTGGCAGTGGCCCGGCACGCTGCGCGCCGACGTCGTCAAGGCCGCCGTGCTGCCGCCGAACACGATGTCGACCGCCGAGCTGTGGGCCTACGTGCGGCACCTGCGCGCACAGGCGCAGGACGTGCAGCGCTACGAGATCCAGTTCTGGAAGAAGGCGCTGTACCCGCTGGCGTGCCTCGTGATGGTCGCGCTCGCGCTGCCGTTCGCGTACCTGCACGCGCGCAGCGGCGGCATCAGCGTCAAGGTCTTCGGCGGCGTGATGCTGGGCACCAGCTTCATGCTGCTCAACAGCCTGGCGGGCCACCTCGGCACGCTGCGCGACTGGACGCCGTGGCTGGCCGCGGGCCTGCCCGGCATCGTCTACCTCAGCCTGTCGCTGGCCGCGTTCGCGTGGCTGGTGCGCTACCGATGAACGCGACGACGAAGACCGGCTACCTGCTGTTCGCCCACGGCGCGCGCGACCCGAACTGGGCGCTGCCGTTCGAGGCCGTCGCTGCCCGGCTGCGCGCGCAGCGCCCGGGCGCCGGCGTGCGCGTGGCCTTCCTCGAATTCATGGCGCCCGACCTCGGCAGCGCCGCCGACGCGCTGGTCGCCGAGGGCTGCACGCACCTCGAGGTCGTGCCGCTGTTCCTCGGCGCCGGCGGCCACGTGCGCAAGGACGTGCCGCCACTGCTCGACGCCGTGCGCGCACGCCACCCCGGCGTCACGGTGCGGCTGCACCGCGCGGTGGGTGAGCGCGACGAACTCGTCGCCGCGATGGCGCAGGCGGCGATCGCGCTGGCCGAGACACCATGAACCTGCACCAGTTCCGCTTCGTGCAGGAGGCCGTGCGCCGCGGCCTGAACCTGACCGAGACCGCCAAGGCGCTGCACACGTCGCAGCCGGGCATCAGCAAGGCGATCCTCGAGCTCGAGGAGGAGCTCGGCGTCGAGATCTTCGCGCGCCACGGCAAGCGCCTGCGCCGCGTGACCGAGCCCGGCCAGCAGGTGCTGCGCTCGATCGAGATCATCATGCGCGAGATCGCCAACCTCAGGCGCATCGGCGAGGAGTACAGCCTGCAGGACGCCGGCACGCTGTCGATCGCGACGACGCACACGCAGGCGCGCTACGTGCTGCCCGAGCCGGTGGCGCAGCTGCGGCGGCGCTACCCGAAGGTGCACGTGACGCTGCACCAGGGCGCGCCCGAGCAGGTCGCGCGTATGCTGCTCGACGACGCCGCCGACATCGGGCTGGCCACCGAGTCGCTGGCCGAAATCGACGGGCTCGTCTCGCTGCCGTGCTACGAGTGGCAGCACGTGCTCGTCGTGCCGGCGTCGCACCCGCTGGCCGCCGTCGAGCGGCCGACGCTCGAGCAGATCGCCGCCGAGCCGCTGGTCAGCTACCAGAGCGCCTTCGCCGGGCGCCGGCGCATCGACGCCGCGTTCGCGCAGCGCGGCCTCGCGCCGCGCGTCGTGCTCGAAGCGATCGACTCCGACGTCATCAAGACCTATGTGCGGCTGGGCCTGGGCGTCGGTCTCGTCGCCGAGATGGCGATGGCCGGCGAGACGGCCGGCGACCTCGTCGCGCATCCGGTGGGCCACCTGTTCGGCAGCAACGTCGCGCGGGTGGCGTTCAAGCGCGGCGCGTACCTGCGCCACTTCGTCTACGCCTTCGCCGAGCTGCTGTCCGAGCGGCTGCCGCGCGCGCTGATCGAGCGCGCACTGGCCGGCGGCGGCGAACACTTCGACCTGTGACCCCCTCCCGAAGCGCCCTGCACGCCCGCCCGCCGGCGGGACGCCGCCCGCGAGCCGCTCAAGCCGGCTGGGCCGCGGGCGCTCGACACCGCCTCTGACCCGACACCATGGCCATTTCCCGCACTCCCCCGCTGCCCAGCCGCCTGCCGCACGTCGGCACGACGATCTTCACCGTGATGTCGGCGCTCGCGCAGGAGCACGGCGCCGTCAACCTCGGACAGGGCTTCCCCGACTTCGACGGCGACCCGCGCCTCATCGACGCCGTTGCCGACGCGATGCGCGCGGGGCTCAACCAATACCCGCCGATGGCCGGCGTGCCGGCGCTGCGCGAGGCCGTGGCGGCCAAGATCGAGGCGCTGTACGGCCACCGCTACGACCCGGGGCGCGAGATCACGATCACCGCCGGCGCGACGCAGGCGATCCTGACCGCGATCCTCGCCTGCGTGCACCCGGGCGACGAGGTGATCGTGCTCGAGCCGTGCTACGACAGCTACGGCCCGAACATCGAGCTGGCCGGCGGCACCATCGTGCGCGTGCCGCTGACACCGGGCACGTTCCGCCCGGACTTCGATCGCATCGCCGCGGCGATCGGGCCGCGCACGCGCGCGATCATCGTCAATTCGCCGCACAACCCGAGCGCGACGACGTGGAGCCGCGACGACCTCGAGCGTCTGGCGACGATCCTGCGCCCGACCGACGTGCTGCTGATCAGCGACGAGGTCTACGAGCACATGGTCTACGACGGCCGCACGCACGCCAGCGCCGCGTCGCACCCCGAGCTCGCCGCGCGCGCGTTCGTCGTCTCGAGCTTCGGCAAGACCTACCACGTGACCGGCTGGAAGGTCGGCTACGTCGCCGCGCCGGGGCCGCTGGCCGACGAGTTCCGCAAAGTGCACCAGTTCAACGTGTTCACCGTCAACACGCCGGTGCAGCACGGGCTGGCGCGCTTCATGGTCGACCCGGCGCCGTACCTGGAACTCAGTGCGTTCTACCAGCGCAAGCGCGACCTGTTCCGCGCCGGGCTGGCCGCGACGCGCTTTCGGCTGCTGCCCAGCGAGGGCAGCTACTTCCAGTGCGTCGACTACTCGGCGATCAGCGACCTCACCGAAGCCGCGTTCTGCCGCTGGCTGACGACCGAGGTCGGCGTCGCGGCGATCCCGCTGTCGGCGTTCTATGCCGGCGGCTTCGAGCAGCGCATCGTGCGCTTCTGCTTCGCGAAGAAGGACGCGACGCTGGACCTCGCGCTCGAGCGCCTGGCGCGGCTGTAGCGCGCAGGCGGCGAAGCTCAGTCGCTCGCCGCCGTCGCGACGTCGCTGAAGTCGGGCGCGACCTCGCGGTCGCGCCGCGGCTCGCGGCCCCCGGTGTCAGCGCTGGCCTTGCGGCGCGGGCGCCGCGCTTTCGGCGCCGGCCGCGCGGCGGGCGCCGCATCATCATCGACGAGCGCCAGCTCGAGCGGCGCCGAGATCGCGACGTCGGCGGCCCCTGCCTCGAGCGCACGCTCGCGCGCGACCTGGTACAGCAGCAGCAGGTCGTCGAACGCCGGCAAGTCGAACGGCGGCGCGTCGCTCGCGCCGGGCAGCAGCAGCGACTCGATCGTGCGCTGCACCGCGACCGCATCGGACCACTGCGCCTCGATCGTCGCCAGGCACGCGCAGGCGTCGAGACCGCGCTGCGCCGCCGCGGCGTCTTCCCACGCCGGCGCGCGGGCATTGAAATGCTCGGCGAAACGCGCCGCCAGCCGCTCGTACGACTCGCGCTCGCCGAGGCGCCGGTACAGGTCGAACAGGCGCAGATACGGCATCGGGGCGCGACCGGCCGAGCGGCGCAGGCGGTCGCGCAACAGCTCGACCGCGGCCTCGTCCTGGCCGAGCACGGCGAGGAATTCGACCTGCTGGTCGAGGTCGATCTGCTCGTCGACGCTCATGCCCAGCACGCCCAGCACGTCCAGCCCGCGCAGGGCCACCGGCTGCAGCGTGTTGGCATCGGCGTGTGCCGCGACAGGCGCCGCGGGCGCGACGTCGGCGCCGGTCGGCCGGGCCGCCGCGACGGGCGCAGCCGGCCATGCGCGCGCGCCTTCGGCCGAGGCAGCCGCGTGCGGCGCGGACTCGACGCCCAGCGTTTGCGTCGCCACCGTCGGCACCGATACATGCGACGCGGTCGTCGTCGTGGCCCCGTCGCCGCCGGCCTGCCCGTGCCACCACGCGCGCTGCGCCTGCTGCCGCGTGCGCCATGCGAGCCCGGCCGACAGCAGCGTCGACGCGGCGAGAACGCCCGCGACCAGCGGCCACCACGCCGCCTGCGAGCGCACCTCGGCGAGGTCGCGCTGCAGCGCCTGGATCGCTGCACGGTCGGCCTTCGCGTCGGTCTCGCGGCGCGCGAGCGCGGCTTCGAGCTCGGCGATGCGCTGCTGGGCCTGCGCCGCGGCGGCCTGCGCGGCGTGCAGGGCCTGCTCGGCCGCTTCGGCACGTGCCTGCGCGGCCTGCACGTCGGCCGCCGGCTCGAGCAGCTCGAGCTGCAGTCGCGGCTGCACGGGCCGCGCCGCCGTGCGGGTGGTGGGGGTCCGCGGCTGCGCCTTCCCGCCGGCGCGCGGGCGCTCGGCGCGCGTCGAGTGGCGCTCGGCGCGTGCCGCCGTGGCGGCCGCAGTGCGCGCCTCGCGCACGGGGGGCGACCGGTGCGCAGCGGCCGGCTCGGCGGCCACCGACGCCGCGGCCTCGGCCGGTGCGGACGGGGACGTGACGACCGGCGCGACGGGAACCGGCGCCTCGGCGGCCGTCGGCACCGCCGCCTCGCTGGCCGCCGCCACCGCCGGCAACTCGGGAAACAGCACGAAGCTGCGCACCAGCCGCGCCGGGCAGCCGGCCGCGACGGTCAGCGACACGATCGGCTCCTCGACAGCGACGCCGCTGCGCACGCGCAGCATCACCCGTGCGGGATCGGCCGCCGGCTCGAGACCCACGGCCAGCAGCTCGCGGGCGAGCCGCGATTCGCCGAGCGTGACGTCGACCTTCACGCAGTCGCGCTCGAGCACCTCGCCGGCAGCCAGCTGGATCGGCAGCGCGAGGTTCAGCGGCTGCCCGATCACGATCGGCGTGCGCGCGCTGCCGATCGACAGCGCCGCTGCCGGCGCGCACGCCAGCGCCGCGGCGAGCGCGAGGGCACTGGGCGCCAGGATGCTCGGCGCGACGGCATGCAGCAGGCGGGGCAGGACGGGCGACACGATCGGTTGCAGTTGGTTGGGTAACTCTATCGGCGCGGCCGCCGCGCAATTGAGTGAACAGGCCGGTGCCTGCGTGCCAGAATCGCGCGCCGCCGCCGATCCGTTTCCCGCCCGACGCCGCGATGCCGTCCGAACTGCTGACCGCCCGCCACGGCACGACGCTCGTGCTCACGCTCAGCGACCCGGCCACGCGCAACACGCTGTCGCCACAGGCCTACGCGGCCGGCATCGAGGCGCTGCAGACGGCCGAGTCGAGCGACGACATCCGCTGCGTCGTGCTGCGCGGCGACGGCACGCACTTCTGCGCCGGCGGCGACATCCAGCGCCTGCGCGCGACGCGGCTGCGCGACGACGGTGGCGGCCCCGCCGCGCAGCGCGCGTCGATCGACCAGTTCCACGGCCTCGTCGAAGCGCTGCGCGCGTGCCCGAAGCCGGTGATCGCCGCCGTCGAGGGTTGGGCCGCCGGCGGCGGCTTCTCGCTCGCGCTGGCGTGCGACCTGATCGTCGCCGCCGACGACGCGCGCTTCGTGATGAGCTACGGCCGCATCGGCCTGTCACCCGACGGCGGCGCCAGCTGGCACCTCGCGCAGCGGCTGCCGCGCGCGCTCGCGCTGCAGCTGCTGTGGCTGGCCGAGCCGGTCGACGCGGCGCAGATGCAGCGCTGGGGCCTGGTCAATCAGGTCGTGCCGGCCGGCGAGGCGCTGCCCGAGGCGCTGCGGCTGGCCGAGCGGCTCGCAGCAATGGCGCCGAACGCGCTGGCCAGCGCGAAGGAACTCGTCGACGCCGCGCCGGCACGGCCGCTGCGCGCGCACCTCGACGACGAGCGCGAGCACTTCGTCGCCAACCTGTTCTCGCCCAACGGGCTCGAGGGCCTGCAGGCCTTTCTCGACAAGCGCGCGGCGCGCTTTCGCTGACGCCGCGCGAAGGGTGCCCGCGCCGGCCCGGCGCGACTCAATCGTCCCGCAAGTGTTGCGAGAAAACCACATTTTGTCGCGGAGGAGTGCCTCGATCGCGCGACGCGCAGCCCCAGTGCCGTTGCGCGTCAACCGGAACCGGGGGCGCCGCGTTGGAGGTGCCACGGGCGCCGAAGGCGCCCGTCAGTCCAACCACGAGAGGGGCGCATGGAGGAAAGCAAGAAGATCGTCGTCACCGGCGGCGCCGGGTTCATCGGTTCGCACCTTTGCGAGCGGCTGCTCGCCGCCGGTCACGAAGTGATCTGCGTCGACAACTTCTACACCGGGCGCAAGGCCAACATCGCGCACCTGCTCGACCACCCGCGTTTCGACGTCGTGCGGCACGACATCACCGAGCCGCTCGTGCTGCAGGCCGACGAGGTCTACAACCTCGCCTGCCCCGCCTCGCCCGGCCACTACCAGGCCGACCCGATCCACACGATGAAGACGAGCGTGCTCGGGTCGATCAACCTGCTCGGCCTGGCGCGCCGCACCGGCGCCAAGAGCCTGCTCGCCTCGACCAGCGAGGTCTACGGCGACCCGCTCGTGCACCCGCAGCCCGAGAGCTACTGGGGCCACGTGAACCCGTGCGGCGTGCGCTCGTGCTACGACGAGGGCAAGCGCAGCGCCGAGGCGCTGTACTTCGACTACCACCGCCAGCACGGCATCCCGATCAAGGTGGTGCGCATCTTCAACACCTACGGCCCGCGCATGCGTCCCGACGACGGGCGCGTCGTCTCGAACTTCATCGTGCAGGCGCTGATGGACGAGCCGCTGACGATCTACGGCGACGGCCAGCAGACGCGCTCGTTCTGCTACGTCGACGACCTCGTCGACGGCCTGATGAAGATGATGGCCTCGCCCGACGAGGTGCTCGGCCCGATCAACCTCGGCAACCCCGGCGAGTTCACGATGCTCGAGCTCGCCGAGGCCGTCAAGCGGCTGACCAACAGCCGCTCGCGCATCGTGCACGAGCCGCTGCCGCAGGACGACCCGAAGCGCCGCCAGCCCGACATCACGCGCGCGCGCGCCGTGCTCGGCTGGCAGCCGGTCGTGCAGCTCGAGCAGGGGCTGCTGCGCACGATCGCCTACTTCGAGGCGCAGCTGTCGCGCGGCGCGGTGCAGCTCGTCGCCGCCTGATTCCGGAGTCTCCATGACGCAACGCCGCGTCCTCGTGACCGGTGGGGCGGGCTACATCGGCAGCCACACCTGCAAGGCGCTGGCGGCCGCTGGCCACGTCCCGGTCACGTTCGACAACCTGAGCACCGGCCACCGCGACGCGGTGCGCTGGGGCCCCTTCGTCGAGGGCGAACTCGCCGACCGCGCGCTCGTCGAGCGCACGCTGGGCGAGCAGCGCATCGACGCCGTGATCCACTTCGCCGCCAGCGCCTACGTCGGCGAGTCGATGAGCGACCCGGCGAAGTACTTCCGCAACAACGTCGTGCACACGCTGGCGCTGCTCGAGGCGATGCACGCCGCCGGCGTGCGCCACATCGTGTTCTCGTCGACCTGCGCAACCTACGGCGTGCCGCGCGTCGTGCCGATCCCCGAGGACCATCCGCAGCAGCCGGTCAACCCGTATGGCGAGAGCAAGCTGTTCGTCGAGCGTGCGCTGCACTGGCACGGCGTCGCGCACGGGCTGCACTGGCTCGCGCTGCGCTACTTCAACGCCGCCGGCGCCGACCCCGACGGCGAGATCGGCGAGGTGCACGACCCCGAGACGCACCTGATCCCGCTGGCGATCCAGGCCGCGCTCGGCCAGCGCGGGCCGCTGCAGGTGATGGGCACCGACTACGACACGCCCGACGGCACCGCGGTGCGCGACTACATCCACGTGACCGACCTCGCCGACGCGCACGTGCGCGCGCTCGCGCACCTGCTCGGCGGCGGCGCGAGCGGCGCGCTGAACCTCGGCACCGGCCGCGGCCATTCGGTGCGCGACGTCATCGCGGCCGTCGCGCGCGGGGCCGGGCGGCCGGTGCCGGCGCACGAC
>NZ_JALBGB010000009.1:0-107768 GCF_022631395.1 Calidifontimicrobium sp. SYSU G02091 | reverse complement strand
GCTGCCGCCACCGGCGCCACCGGCGCCGCCGCCCGCCGCGGCCGCGCCGGCCAAGCCGGCGGCGCGGCCCGCGCGCATCGACTTCGCCAGCTGCGCGCGGCCCGACTACCCGGCCGCCGCACGCCGCGCCAACGTCGAAGGCGTCACGCGCATCCGCTTCACGATCGACGCCAGCGGTGCCGTCGTCAAGGCCGAGATCGAGCGCGCGTCGGGCACCTCGCGCGAGCACCGGCTGCTCGACCGCACCGCCGTCGACGCGCTGAGCGCGTGCCGCTTCGAGCCCGGCGTCGACGAGGACGGCCGACCGGTCGGCGCGACGTCGGTCGTCGAGTACGCGTGGCGGCTGGAGTGACCCCCTGTCCCTGTTCGTGACATCGAAGTGACCGTGACTGGAACCCCTGGAGAGAGCATGCCCCTGTCGAAGACCGTGCGCGCCACCCTGGCTGCGCTGCTGCTGGCGCTGACCATGTCGATCGCCGCGTGGCCGCCCGCCGCACGCGCGCAGACGGCGCCCGCCCCCGCCACCGCGCCGCTGCCCCCGCCGCCGCTGCCCGACACCGTCGTCGTCGACAACCCCTACGGCCTGCAGGCGCTGTGGGCGCAGGGCGACTGGGTCGCGAAGGCGACGCTGCTCGTGCTGCTCGCGATGTCGGTGGGCAGCTGGTGGGTCATCGTCGTCAAGCTCGTCGAGCAGCGCCGGCTGATGGCGCATGCCGCGGCGGCGCAGCAGTCGTTCTGGCGCGCGCCGACGCTGGCCGACGCGGCGCGCGCACTGCCCGGCGACAGCGCGCTGCGCTTCGTCGCCGAGCAGGGCCTGAAGGCCAGCGAGGCGCAGGCCGGCACGCTGGTGGCGAACGTCGACCGGCCGACGTGGATCGCGACGAGCGTGCAGCGCGCCGTCGACGCGGTGCAGCTGCGGCTGCAGAACGGGCTGGCGCTGCTGGCCACCGTCGGCTCGACAGCGCCCTTCGTCGGCCTGTTCGGCACCGTGTGGGGCATCTACCACGCGCTGGTGGCGATCGGCGTGTCGGGCCAGGCGTCGATCGACAAGGTCGCCGGGCCGGTCGGCGAGGCGCTGATCATGACCGCGATCGGGCTGGCCGTCGCGGTGCCGGCCGTCATCGGCTACAACGCGCTCGTGCGGCGCAACAAGGTCGCGATGGAGAAGGTGCGCGCCTTCGGCGCCGACCTGCAGCAGGTGCTGCTCGCGGCCAGGCCCTGAACCCCGCACGGACGCACCGCGATGGCCATCCCGCTGCCCGGCACCGACGGCGACGACGACGCGCTGAACACGACGATCAACACGACGCCGCTGGTTGACGTGATGCTCGTGCTGCTGATCATCTTCCTGATCACGATCCCCGTCGTCACCGCGTCGATCCCGCTCGAGCTGCCGAAGGAACGCACGACGCCGGCACAGAGCCCGCCGCCGACGATCGTGCTCGCCGTCAACCGCGACGGCGCGATGTTCTGGGGCACCGAGCACGTGCCCGACGTCGCGACGCTGGTCGAGCGGCTGAAGGCCGAGGCCGTGAAGACCCCGCAGCCCGAGGTGCATATCCGCGGCGACGCGCAGGCGCGCTACGAGGCGGTCGGCCGCCTCGTGCTCGCGTGCCAGCGCGCGGGCATCCGCAAGGTGGGCTTCCTGACCGAGCCGCCGGCGCGGGCCGCGGCGCGCTGACGGGAGGGCCCGACGATGGCGATCCCGCTCGGACCCCAGCGCGACGACGACGAGCCGATGGTCGACATCAACACCACGCCGCTGATCGACGTGATGCTGGTGCTGCTGATCATGCTGATCATCACGGTCCCGATCCAGACGCACGCGGTGAAGATGGCGATGCCGGTGCCCGCGGCGCAGCCGCCGGCCGAGCCGCGCGCGCCGGTGCGCATCGACATCGAGGCCGACGGCACGCTCGGCTGGAGCGGCGAGGTGCTCGCCGGCCGCGCTGAGCTCGAGGCGCGGCTCGCGCGCGTGGCCGCCGACCCCGACCCACCCGAGGTCCACGTGCGCCCGAGCAAGGACGTGGCCTACGAGCACGTCGCCGCCGTGCTCGCGAGCGCGCAGCGCGTGGGCGTCGCGAAGATCGGCATCGTCGGGCACGAGCAGTTCGTCGACGCGCTGCGCTGAACGCGCGGGCGCCCGACGGGCCGCTGCCTAGAATGCCGCACATGACGGCCACCCTTCCCGCCTGGATCGAGCCGCTGGGCCACGGCATCCACGCGATCGACACCGGCTTCCACCGCGCGCGCTTCGACGCCGCGTACCTGATCGTCGAGCGCGGGCGCGCCGCGTTCGTCGACACCGGCACGCATTTCGCGCTGCCGCGGCTGCTCGGCGCGCTCGACGCGCTGGGCATCGCGCGCGACGCGGTCGACTACGTAATCCCGACGCACGTGCACCTGGACCACGCCGGCGGCGCCGGCTCGCTGATGCGCGAGCTGCCGCGCGCGACGATGCTCGTGCACCCGCGCGGCGCGCGGCACATGATCGACCCGAGCGCGCTGTGGGCCGGCGCGACCGCCGTCTACGGCGCCGACGAGATGGCGCGTTCCTACGGCGAGGTCGTGCCGGTGCCGGCCGAGCGCGTGCGCACGACCGACGACGGCATGACGGTCGAGCTGGCCGGCCGGGCGCTCGCGTTCATCGACACGCCGGGCCACGCGCGCCACCACCACTGCCTCTGGGACGAGGCCAGCCGCGGCTGGTTCACCGGCGACACGTTCGGGCTGAGCTACCGCGAGTTCGACGTCGACGGCCGCGCGTGGATCGTGCCGACGTCGACGCCGGTGCAGTTCGAGCCCGACGCGCTCGAACACTCGATCGGCCGCCTGCTCGCCCGCGCGCCGGCGTGCATGTACCTGACGCACTATGGGCGCGTGGACGACGTGCAGCGGCTGGGCGCGCTCGAGCTCGGCCTGCTGCGCGAGATGGTCGCGATCGGGCAGCGGCTGCGCGACGCCGACGACCGCCACGCGCGGCTGAAGGCCGCGCTCGCGGCGCTGTACGTCAACAGCCTGCACGACCACGGCTGCACGCGGTCCGCGGCCGACATCGAGGCGCTGCTGGCGATGGACATCGAACTCAACGCGCAGGGCATGGCCGCGTGGCTCGACCGCGACCGCCGCAAGGAGCGTGCATGACGGCGATCCGCTTCGGGCTCGACGGCCGCGTCGTCGTCGTCACCGGCGCCGCACAGGGCATCGGCGAAGCCTGCGTGCGTCGGCTCGTCGACGACGGCGCCGCCGTCGCGCTGTGGGACGTCGCCGACGACGCCGGCCGCGCACTCGCGCAGTCGCTGAGCCAGCAAGGCGCACGCACGCACTACGTGCACTGCGACGTCGCGCGCAAGGCCGACGTCGACGCGGCGCTGGCCGCGACGCTGGCCGCGTTCGGGCGCGTCGACGGGCTCGTCAGCAACGCCGGCATCTTCCGCGCGGCGCCGTTCCTCGAGATCACCGAGGCCGACTGGGACGCGGTGATCGGCGTCAACCTGAAGGGCGCGTTCCTCGTCGGGCAGGCGGTCGCGCGCCAGATGGTCGCCCAAGGCCGCGGCGGCGCGATCGTGCAGATGAGCTCGGTCAACGGGCGGCTGGCGATCCCGACGATCGCCAGCTACAACGCGAGCAAGGGTGGCATCGACCAGCTCACGCGCGCGATGGCGCTCGCGCTCGTCGACCACGGCATCCGCGTCAACGGCGTCGCGCCGGGCACGATCGCCACCGAGCTGGCGAAGAACGCCGTGCTGACCAGCGACGAGGCCAAGGCGCGCATCATGAGCCGCACGCCGATGCGGCGCCTGGGCGAGCCGCGCGAGGTGGCCGACGTCGTCGCGTTCCTGCTCAGCGATGCGGCGAGCTACGTCACCGGCGAGACGGTGCTCGTCGACGGCGGGCGCATGACGCTGAACTACACGATGCCGCCGGCCTGAGCCGCGCCGCGCTCCCCGGCCCGCCTGCGTCCGCCTCCTTGCTCGAAGCCTTCTTCGTCTCCACCGGCGTCGTCGCGCTCGGCGAGGTCGGCGACAAGACGCAGCTGCTCGCGCTGCTGCTGGCCGCGCGCTACCGCAAGCCGCTGCCCATCATCGCCGGCATCCTCGTGTCCACGCTGCTCAATCACGCGGCCGCGGCGGCGCTGGGCGCGTGGCTCGCGCGCACGATCGACCCGCAGTGGATGCGCTGGGGGCTCGGACTGTCGTTCCTTGCGGTCGCGGTGTGGATGCTGATCCCCGACGAGGCCGACGAGGTCGAAGGCCGAAGCAGCGGGCGTCTCGGCGTGTTTGGGCTGACGGTCGTCGCGTTCTTCCTCGCCGAGATGGGCGACAAGACGCAGGTCGCCACCGTGATGCTCGCCGCGCGCTTTGATGACCTCGTCGCCGTCACTGTCGGTACGACGCTGGGCATGATGATCGCCAACGTACCCGCGGTGCTGCTGGGCGACAAAGCCGTGAAGTTCATGCCGGTGCAGTGGGTGCACCGCATCGCGGCCGTGGTGTTCGCGGCGATCGGCGTCGCGGTGCTGGCGGGAGTCGGCGCACCTTGACCGGTGCCAGCGGCCCCGGGACGTGCGGAGCGCCGACGATGCGTCTGCGGCAGCGGCCGCTGCCGCAGCCCGCTCTGAAGATATCGCCACGGCACTCGGGCGCTGGCGACGTGGGTCGCGCACGGCACGTCGTCCAGGTCGCAGGCGTGCAGCAAAGCGTGGATGTCCGGCCCGTGCCGTGCGATTGCGGCGTCACCGGCGCGAGCACCGCCGCGTGCTCGCGCGCCGGTGCCACCATCGCGTCCGGTCGTGAACGATCGGCGCGACGCGCGCGGCCTCACTTCCTGCGCAGCCTTGCCAGCTCGGCTTGGGTCTCGTCCCACAGCGCCTGGCCGACGTTGGCGGCGATGCCGGCGTTGATCCGGGCCAGCCGCTCGCGCATGCGCGCCGCCTCGGCGGCGGGCAGCTCGTTGACCTCCATGCCCTTGGCCTTCAGCTCGGCGAGCGCCTTGGCAGCCTCGTCGCGCGTGTCCTTGCGCTCGAAGTCGCGGCTCGCCTTCGCAGCGTCGAGCAGGATCTTCTGCTCGTCCTTGCTCAGTCCGTCCCACCACTTCTTGCTCGCGAGCACGACCCACGGGCTGTAGACGTGGTTGGTCACCGTCAGGTATTTCTGGACCTCGAAAAACTTGCTGCTCAGGATCGTGTTGAACGGGTTCTCCTGGCCGTCGACGGCCTTCGTCTCGAGCGCACTGAACAGCTCCGAGAACGGCAGCGGGATCGCATTGGCACCGAGCGACTTGAAGCTGTCGAGGTAGACCGGGTTCTGCATCACGCGCAGCTTGATGCCTTCCATGTCCTCGAGACGGTTGACGGCGCGCCGGTTGTTGGTCAGGTTGCGGAAGCCGTTCTCCCAGTACACGAGGCCGACCAGCCCCTTGTCCTGCAGACGGTCGAGCACCTTCTGGCCGATCGGGCCGTCGAGGATCGCGTCGGCCTCCTGCACGTTGTTGAACAGGAACGGCGTGTCCCACAGCGCCATTTCCTTCGTGATGCCGACCAGCGTGGCGGTCGAGCCGACCATCATCTCCTGCGCGCCGCCGATCAGCGCCTGCTGCATCTGGGTGTCGGGACCGAGCGCGGCTGCGCCGATCGCGCGCACGCGCATCTTGCCGCCGCTGGCCTTCTCGACGTGCTCGGCGAAGACCTTCACCGCTCGGCCCTGGTTGCTCTGCTCGTTCAGGCCGTAGCCGAAGCGGATGATGCGCGGCTTGATGTCCTGCGCGTGGGCGGCCAGTGGCACGGCGAAGGGAATGGCAGCCGCGGCGATGGCGGCCACGAGGGTGCGACGCAACATCGGGAAGTCTCCTTGGGAGCGAAGGGGTGGGGAAGTCGATCAGCGCATCCACGCCAGCGGCGCGGTGACGATCTGCGGGAAGGCGACGAACAGCGAAAGGATCACGAGGTAGGTGAGCAGGAACGGCGCGACGCCGCGCACGACCTCGTCGAACCGCAGCCGTCCGACGCCGGCCACGACGTTGAGCACGGTGCCCACCGGCGGTGTGATCAGGCCGATGGCACCGTTGAGAACGAACATCAGCCCGAAGTACACCGGGTCGATGCCAGCCTTGACGGCGATCGGCAGCATCACCGGCGCCAGGATCAGGATGCTCGGCGTGAGGTCCAGTGCAGTGCCGATGACCAGCAGCGTGAGCATCATCACCGCCATCAGCAGGCGCGGGTGGTCGACCAGCGGGCCGAGCAGGCCCGCCAGCGTGTTCGGCAGGTCCGCCAGCGTGACCATGTAGCTCGCCACCGCGGCGCCGGCGCACAGGAACATCACGATCGCCGTCGTGCGCGCGGCGCGCACGAGCACACCGTGCAACTGCGCCAGCGTCAGCTCGCGGTGGACGAACAACGCGATCACGAGCGCATAGAACGCAGCCACCACCGCCGCTTCGGTAGGGGTGAAGACGCCGGTCTTCATGCCGCCGATGATGATCACTGGCATCAGCAGCGCCCAGAACGCCTTCGCGGTGGCGCGCAGCCGCTCGCCCAGCGGCAGCTTCGGATCCTGCTGCACCCGCAGGTCGCGCAGCACCAGCTTCCACGCGATCACGAGGCCGATGCCCATGATCAGTCCCGGCACGATGCCGGCCAGGAACAGCTGCGAGATCGAGGTGTTGGTCGTCACGCCGTAGATCACGAACGGCATCGACGGCGGAATGATCGGCGCGATGATGCCGCCCGAGGCCATCAGCCCGGCCGAGGTGTGCATCGGGTAGCCGTGCTGGCGCATCATCGGCAGCAGGATCGTCGCCAGCGCCGCGGTGTCGGCGAGCGCCGAGCCGCTCATGCTGGCCATCAGGATCGCGGCGCCGATCGTCACGAAGCCGAGCCCGCCGCGCACGTGGCCGACCCAGGCCTGCGCCATCGCGATGATGCGGCGGCTGATGCCGCCGGCGTTCATCAGCTCGCCGGCGAGGATGAAGAACGGCACCGCCAGCAGCGGGAAGCTGTCGACGCCGGCCACCAGGTTCTGCGCGAGCAGCTGGGTGTCCCAGAAGTCGAGCGCCCATGCCATCGCCGCGCCGGTCAGCAGCAGCGCGAAGGCCATCGGCACGCCCAGCCCCATCAGGCCGATCATCGAACCGACGAAGACGAGTGCGACCCAGCCTTCGCTCATCGCGGTGTCCCTGCGCCGGGCGCGGCGCGCGGCGGCGCGTCGGCGCCAAGGTCGATCGTCCGTCCGCGCCAGAGGTTGACGAGCGCCATCACGCCGATCGCGACGGCGGCGAAGAGAGCCGGCAGCGGCAGCAGCGCGGTCGGGTAGCCGAGCACGACGCTGCGGCTGGAAAGGCCGACGACGACCTGCTGCCATGCCCCCCACCCGACCAGCACGCAGCCCAGCAGCACGAGGGCGTGAACAACCCGCGTCAGCACCGCCAGCACGCGCCCGCCGGCGGCGTGGCGCCACAACCGCAGCAGCCCGGTGAACGCCATGTGCTGCCCGTACGGATAAGCCAGCGTCGCGCCGATGAAGACCACCCAGACGAAGAGCAGGCGCGACAGTTCCTCGCTCGCCGCGATGCCGCTGCCGAAGCCGTAGCGCAGCACGACGTTGATGAACACCGCGGCAGCCATCACCGCCAGCGTGAGGCCCATCACCGTCTCGCCGATGCGCACGACCAGCGGCGCGCGGGGTGGCGACGCGCTCATCGCGGCGCTCCCGCAACAGTGGCCGCCGCCAGCGCGCCGAGCCAGCGCACGGCATGCGCCGTCAGCTCGACCAGCGGCCGGGTGGCGTCGAGCGTCAGCACGGCGCTTTCGTGCAGCGGCGGCTCGAGGGCCTCGAACTGGCTGTCGACGAGCGCGGGCGGAAACAGGTGCTCGGCCGCGCGCGCGGTGACGCGGCGCAGCGCTTCGTCGCGGTCGAGCGTCAGGTGCACGAAGCGCACGCCGGGCGCGGCGGCGCGCAGGCGGTCGCGATAGCTGCGCTTGAGCGCCGAGCAGGTCAGCACCGCACCGCCGGGATGCGCGCGCAGCGCATCGGCCAGCGCGTCGAGCCAGCCGGCGCGGTCGGCGTCGGTGAGCGCGACGCCGGCGCGCATCTTGGCGACGTTGGCCGGCGGGTGGAAGTCGTCGCCCTCGATGAGCGGCCGGCCGAGCGACGCGGCCAGGGCACGGCCGAGACTCGACTTGCCGCAACCGGCCACGCCCATGACGATCACCGAATCCATCGGAGTTGTGCGTAAGGTCGATTCACGATTGGATAGCGCTATCTCACGCGACCCGAAAAAGGAGCGGACTCGGTCCGCTCCTGCCGTCGCGAAATCTCTGCATTCCCGTCCTTCGACGGGTGGACGCGAACTTGCGCGAGGTCGTTGGATAGCGCTATCCTAGACCTCCGCGCCAACGCCGAGACTCCGTGTTTACCCTTGCCCAGCCGATCCGATGACCACCGTCCCCGCCCCCGCGCCACGGGTCGCGTGACGCTCGACGACGTCGCGCGCGAAGCCGGCGTCAGCCGCATCACCGCATCGCGCGCGCTGCGCGGCCAGCGCAGCGTCGATCCCAGCCTCGCGCGCCGCGTGCGCGACGCCGCCCAACGCCTCGGATACGTGCCCGACCCGGCGGCCCGGGCGCTCGCCTCGGCGCGCAGCTCGCACGTCATCGTGCTGGTGCCGCTGCTGTCGAACACCCTCTTCGTCGATCTGCTCGAAGCGGTGCAGGCCACGCTGATGCCGGCCGGCTTCCAGACCCTGATCGGCATCACGCACTACGACCGCGACGAGGAGGAGCAGCTGCTGCGCAGCTACATGGCGCACCGACCGGCCGGACTGCTGGTGACCGGCTTCGACCGCAGCGAGGCAAGCCGCCGCCTGATCGCCGCCAGCGGCGTGCCCTGCGTGCACCTGATGGAGACCACCGACGCGGCGGGCGTGTACAGCGTCGGCTTCTCGCAGACCGCCGCCGGACGCGCGATCACTGAACACCTGCTGGCGCGGCGACGGCAGCGCATCGCCTTCGTCGCCGCACAACTCGACCCGCGCGTGATGCAACGTGCCGAGGGCTATCGCCAGGCGCTGCGCGCCGCCGGCCTGTACGACGCGCGGCGCGAACTGCTGAACCCGCAGTGTTCGTCGATCGCGCTCGGCGCACAGCTGTTCGAACAGCTGATGGCACAGCAGCCCGACACCGACGGTGTGTTCTTCTGCAATGACGACCTCGCGCAGGGCGGGCTGCTGGCCGCGCTGCGGCTGGGGGTCAAGGTGCCGCACAAGGTCGCCGTGGCCGGCTTCAACGACCTGCCCGGCAGTGACCAGATGTGGCCGCCGCTGACGACGGTGCACACGCCGCGGCGCGAGATCGGCGCCGCGGCAGCGGGCATGCTACTGGCACTGATGCGCGGCGAGCCGGTCGCGAAGCCTTGCGTGGACGTGGGTTACTCGATCGTCGTGCGCGGCAGTACCTGAAGCCACACGCCTGGCCTTCGACGAAAAAGCGCAGGCCCACCGCGCGGCGGGCCGACTGGGTGCAGTCCGGCCCTGGATGCGCTCACGGCACCGGCCCCTCGCACTCGAGCACAGCGACGAAGGGGTCGACGTGACGGAGACGGTGCTGTCAGCCGGTGCCTCATGCCAGCCGGACGGCTCGCCTTCGGGCGTGGCGTCGCGCGCGCGGACAGCGGTCCCGGCACGCACAGATCATGCGGCAGGTCGTCAAGACCACCAGCAAGTCGGTGTCGCTGTCGGAACCGGCCCCAAAGCGAACGCCGCGTTTGGCCCGTCGGCAGCGGCGAACAGGCCGCGAGGCACGGCAGCGGCACAGTCGGCTGCTGGCCATCGTGCAGCGCCCGCATGCGGCGCGCGCAACGCAGTGGCTCGCCGCCGTGCGGTCGGTGCAGCAGGCACCGACGCGTTACGCTCGCACCTTCATCCACCCCGAAGCTTTGCGAAGCCCCACGACGATGAGACTGCTCCACACGATGCTGCGCGTCGGCAACCTGCAGCGTTCGATCGACTTCTACACCCAGGTGCTGGGCATGAAGCTGCTGCGCACGACGCGCCGGCCCGACCAGAACTACGACCTCGCGTTCGTCGGCTACGCCGCGAACCCCGAGCAGGCCGAGATCGAACTGACCTACAACTACGGCGTCGACCGCTACGAGATGGGCACCGCCTACGGGCACATCGCGATCGGCGTCGACGACGTCTACGCGACCTGCGCCGCGCTGCGCGAGAAGGCCGCGCAGTACGGCGGCGCGATCACGCGCGAGCCGGGGCCGGTCAAGGGCGGCACGACGGTGATCGCGTTCATCACCGACCCCGACGGCTACAAGATCGAGCTGATCCAGCGCGACGCGTGAACCTCCGCCTACGCGCTTCGCGCGCCCCCTCCCGGGGAGGGGGCACCGCCAGCGGACCGGCCGAGCCGGATCCGCGGCGGTCGCTTGAAGGCGCGAGGCTTATTGGCGACGTGTGCCACATGCTCGACGTGGACCCCTGACATGTACCGGCCCGCGCACTTCGCCACCGACGAGCCCGCGGCGCTGGCCGCGCTGATGCGCGCGCACCCGCTGGCCACGCTGGTGCACCGGCACGACGGCGCGCTCGACGCCGACCCGATCCCGCTGCTGTACGACCCGGCCCCGTCGCCCGAAGCGCCGCACGGGTGGCTGCGCGGCCACGTCGCGCGCGCCAACCCGCTGTGGCGCACCGCGGACAGTCGCGACGTGCTCGCCATCTTCCACGGCCCGCAGGCCTACGTGACGCCGTCGTGGTACGCGAGCAAGGCCGCCACGCACAAGGTCGTGCCAACGTGGAACTACGCCGTCGTCCACGCGCACGGGCCGCTGCGCGCCGTCGACGACGCGGCGTGGCTGCACGCGCTCGTCACGCGGCTGACCGACACGCACGAGGCGGCGCGCGCGCAGCCGTGGGCCGTGTCCGACGCGCCGCCCGACTACGTCGCGCAGATGCTGCGCGCGATCGTCGGCATCGAGATCGCGGTGACGCGGCTCGAGGGCAAGTTCAAGCTGAGCCAGAACCGCGACGCCGCCGACCGGCGCGGCGTCGCCGACGGGCTCGCGCACGACGATGCGCCGCAGGGCGCCGACCTCGCACGCTGGATGTCGCGCTGAGCACCGGCGGCGCAGCCCTCAGCGCGTGCCGCCGGCGACGTCGATGCGGCGCTGGATGCGCGCCGCCTCGGCCGCGTCGCCGGCGCGCTCGGCCTGCCTGCGCTGCACGTGCAGCCACGCGAGCAGCGCGCGCCGCCAGCCCTGCGCCGACGCGGCGTCGACGGCCTGCGCGACGACCTCGGGCGTCGCGCGTCCCGACTGCAGCAGCACGGCGGCGGCCACCAGCCGTCCCAGCGGGTCGTCGGTGGCGGCCGGCGCCTTCGCGTCGCCTGCTGCGGCGCGGCGGTGGTGCTCGGGCAGCCGCGCGGCGTCGGCCCGCTCGAGGCGGCCGGCGAGATAGTCGGCATACGCGCGGTCGGCTGCGGTCGCGTCGGCGCGCAGTGCCTCGAAACCCGTGCACACGCCGAGGTCCAGCCGCGCGGCGTGCGCCGCGCAGCGCATCAGCTCGACGCGTGCGAGCAGCTCTGGCCGGCCGGTGCGCGCGATCTGCGTGCGTGCGCGCTCGAACTCGACCGCCTCGACGCGCGCATGGCCCTCGAGCGCTGCGGCCACCGCGCGGTCGAGCGCGCCCTTCGCGTCGGCGGCCCAGTCGGGCGGCGGCGTGCCGGCACAGCCGGCCAGCGCCGCGGCCATCACGAACGCCGACACCGCACGGCCCGTCATGGCAGCTTCACCTCGGTGTCGCGCGCGAACGGCCAGCGGCGGTTGACCTCGCCGATCAGGTGGTCGATGCGGCGCAGCGTCGCCTCGACCTCGGCGCGCAGCGCGTCGAGGTCGACGGTGGCCGCGCGCACGTTGCCGGCGATGCCCTTCGTCTCGTCGAGCACGGCGTTGACCTTCTCGACGCTCGTGCGCGCGTCGGCGAGCAGCGCGCGCAGCTCGACGACGCCGGCCTGCACGTCGGCGAGCACGCCGCCGTCGCCGAGCACGCGCGCGTCGGCGCGCGCGACGACGCCGTCGATGCGCGCGATCAGCGCGTCGGTGCGCGCGACGGCGCCCTCGAGGCGGCTCACGAGCCGCTTCGCCTGCTGCTCGTCGCCGACCACGGCCCCGAGTGCACCGCCGGGGCCGTTGAGCCGCTCGGCGAAGCGCTGCGCCTGCGCCAGCGTGCCGGCCAGCGGCGCGTCGGCCGCCGTCAGCGCCCTCAGGTTGGCGATCAGGTCGCGCGCATCGCGCACGAGCTGCGGGATCTCGGCGGTGGCGTCGCCGACCAGCACGCGCCGCTCGGCGCCCGGCGGCAGCGGCGGGTCGCTCAGCACGCCGCTGTAGGCGCGCAGGCTGGTGCCGCCGACGAGGTTGCGCACCAGCACGAACACGCTCGACTCGCGCAGCCACTTCGCGTCGCGCACCGGCACGTCGACGACGATGCGCACGCTGCCGTCGTCGGCCAGCGCGATGCGGCGCACGCGCCCGATCGCGAAGCCCGAGAACGTCATGTCCATGCCGACGCTGACGCCCTCGGAGTCGTCGGCGACGAGCACCAGCTCCTGCGTGCGCTCGAACGCGCCGCGCGCGTACAGCAGGTACGTCACCGAGGCGGCCAGCAGCAGCGCGAGCGCGACCAGCAGCAGCGTGGCCTTGAGCTCGAGCCGCGCATCGCGCGCCGGCGTCGGCGGCGCAGGGCTGTCGGGCGCGGGCAGCATCGCGTCGTCAGTAGTAGTTGCCCATCAGCGAAGCGATCTCGACGAGCAGCAGCAGCACGAACATGCGCACGAGCGCGCGCAGCTCGACGCGCGTGCGCGAGGCGCCCGGCGGCGCGTCGTACACCGCCGAGGCGATCGGGATCAGCGCGACCGTCACGCTGAAGGCGAGCGTCTTCAGGCTGAAGATCAGCACCACGGGCGGGTTGAAGATGTGGCCCACCGTGCGCGTGTAGCCCGCCAGCGCCCACGGCGTCAGGCCGTGGATCGACACGTACGCGATCACGAGCGCGACGACGCAGCTGACGCCCGCCAGCATCAGCACCGCGAACACGCCGGCCGCCACGCGCGGCAGCAGCTCGCCCGCGAGCATCGCGCGCGAGCGCATCGCGGCCGTGTCCAGGCCCAGGCGCCGGCGCAGCCCCACCAGCTCGGCGCCGGCCGGCAGGCTGTAGCGCAGCGCGACGAACAGCGCACCGGCCAGCGGAATCAGTTCGAGCACGAGCACGCGCACGACCATCTCGAGCGCGTACTGCGACAGGCCGTAGCTTTGTGCCGTGACGATCACGATGCGGATCAGCACGACGCTCAGGAACGCCGACAGCAGCGTGAACCCCGCCAGCGTCGGCGCCGTGCCGAGCACGAGCTGGCGCGCCATCTGCGGCCGCTGGCGCGCCGCGTAGCTCGACGGCGACAGCGCGAGCACGAGCAGCACCGCACCGAGGTGAATCACGCGCCACCAGCCGGCGAGCCAGCCCGCGACGGCCCGCCACGGCGCCAGACGCGGCAGCGACGTCCATGCGTCGCGGGCGTCGGCGTTCGAGTCGAGGCGCACCATGGCCGGATGATAGGCAACGCCCGCGCGGCGTCCCGGCGGCGTCAGTCGGCCAGCCTTGGCGCCTGCTGGAACTGCGCGTGCAGCCACGCGACGAAGGCCTCGACGTGCGCGCGCCGCGCCGTCGCCGGGTTGACGACCAGCACGTGGCGAAAGCCCGCAGGCATGCGCAGCTGCGGCAGCGGCATCACGAGGTCGCCGCTGGCCACGCAGTCCTGCAGGAACGGCGAGCGCACCAGCGCGACGCCTTGGCCGCGGATCGCGGCCTGCACCGCCTGGTCGACGAACGAGAACACGAGCCGCCCCGCGCGCGGCGCGACGACGCCGGCGCCGGCGAACGCGAACCACGACGCCCAGTTCAGCCGTCGCGCGCCGGCGACGCTGTCGTCGAGGTCGAGCAGCGGCCAGCGCGCGAGGTCGGCCGGCGCGTGCACCGCGGCCTGCTCGAGCAGGCGCGGGCTGAGCGCGGGGGCGACGACGTCGTCGACGAGCAGCGTCGCACCCGGCGGCGTGCGCTCGTGCGGCACCCAGCGGATCGCGAGGTCGACGTCCTCGGCGCGCAGGTCGACGACGCGGTCCGACGCGTCGAGGCGGATCTCGATGTCGGGGTGCGCGCGCTGGAACCCGGCCAGCCGCGGCACCAGCCACAGCGACGCGAACGACGCGTAGGTCGTCAGCGTGACGCGGCGCGCATGGCCGACGCCGCGGATCTCGCCGACGCACTGGTCGATCGACGCGAGCGCCTGCTGCACCGCGCGCTGCAGCGCGGCGCCGGCGGCCGTGAGCTCGAGCGCGCGCGTCTTGCGCACGAACAGCGCCGCGCCGACCTGGCGCTCGAGCGCCGCGACCTGGCGACTGATCGACGACTGCGTCAGGTGCAGTTCCTCGGCCGCGGCGGTGAACGACAGCCGCCGCGCGGCGGCCTCGAAGCCGCGCAGCGAAGCGAGCGCGATCGGGCGCGTGCGTCGGGCGCGGGGAGTGGATCGCGTCGGCATCGCCGCACGATACATGCACGAAGCGCATGCATCAACTGCGTTCTTTTCGTTTGTCGTCTAGGGTGTCCTCGTCGTTCAATGCCTGCGTGCGTCACTCACCGATGCACGCAACGAATGGAGAACGCGATGGACACGATCGAACTCTCCGCCGGCCAGCTGCTGGTGATCGACTGCGCTGCACGCCTGCGCGTGCAGTGCGGCCGCCTGTGGCTCACGCGCGAGCGCGACGCGACCGACACGGTGCTGCACGCCGGCGACGAGGTCGCGCTGGGCAGCGGCCGCGTCGTCGTCGAGGCGCTGGCTGCCGCGCGGCTGCAATGCCTGCCCGCCGAGCCCACCGCCGTCGCGGCGCGGGCGCTGCCGGCACTCGCGCGCGCGGCGCAGCGCGTGCGCGCGCACCTGGCCGCCGCGATCGTGCGGCTGCAGCTCGGCCCGGCGCCATGCCACTGACCCGCGGCGCACCATGGCACCCGGCGCAGGGTGCCCGCGGCTGCGCGACACCGCAGCCCGCTCGGGCGCCTCGCCCGTGGCGACGCTTTGCGGCGGTGTGGCTGCTCGGCGCCGCGGGCGTCGCTTCGCTGCTGCTGCAGGCGCCGCCGCCGGCCGTCGTCGCCGCCGCGCCGCCGACGGTGGCCGCATCGCCGCTGGCACTGCGCGCGCTGCTGGCGCTGCCACCGCTGGCCCTCATGACGCTGGCGGCGCTGGCCGGTGCGGCCTGGGCGCACCGCGTCGGGCTGCGCAGCGTGCTGGCCGGCACGCAGGGCAGCGGCGGTGGCCGCGTCGCGGCGATGCTCGGTGCAGGCGGCGCCATCGGGCTGCTGCTGGGGACCGCCATCGGCGTCGTTGAGGTCGCGCTGCCGCGCGCAGGTAGCAGCACGGCACCATCGGCGTGGACGCCGCTGGCGGTGGCGCTTCTCTACGGCGGCCTGGCCGAAGAGGTGCTGATGCGCTGGGGCCTGATGGCGGCGCTGACGCTGGCGCTGGCGAGGCTGCTGCCGCGCCCGCGCGCTGCGGGCACGCGGCGCGTCGACCGCAGCGTCGTCGCGGTCGCCGTCGTCGTGACGTCGCTCGTGTTCGCCGCCGCGCACCTGCCGGCGCTGGCGGCGCTCGTCGCGGCGCCGACAGCGGCCGACGTGCTGCGCGTGCTGGGGCTCAACACCACCGCCGGCGTCGTCTATGGCGCACTCGCGTGGCGGCACGCGCTCGAATCGGCGATGGCCGCGCACGCCGCCACGCACCTCGGCCGCGTCGCGGTGCACGCCGCGTGGGTCTGACGGCGGTGGCCGTCAGACGCCGGCGGCGATCCAGCGCGCGGCCTTCTCGGCGATCATCAGCGTCGGGCTGTTGGTGTTGCCGCTCGTGATCGTGGGCATCACGCCGGCGTCGACGACGCGCAGCGCGCGCACGCCGCGCACGCGCAGGTGCGGGTCGACGACGGCCAGCGGGTCGTCGGCGCGGCCCATGCGCGTCGTGCCCACCGGGTGGAAGATCGTGCTCGCGATGTCGCCGGCCAGCCGCGCGAGCTCGTCGTCGCTCTGGTACTGCACCCCCGGCCTGAACTCCTCGGGGCGGAAGCGCTGCATCGCCGGCTGCGCGACGATGCGCCGCGTCACGCGCAGGCTGTCGGCGGCCACGCGCCGGTCGGCGTCGGTGCTCAGGTAGTTCGGCGCGATCGCCGGCGCGTCCTCGAAGCGCGGCGTCTTGATGCGCACGTGGCCGCGGCTGGTCGGGTTCAGGTTGCACACGCTCGCGGTGATCGCATCGAAGCGGTGCAGCGGCTCGCCGAACGCGTCGAGCGACAGCGGCTGCACGTGGTACTCGATGTTGGGCCACGGCTGCTGCGCGTCGCTGCGCGTGAAGGCGCCGAGCTGGCTCGGCGACATGCTCAGCGGGCCGGTGCGCCACAGCGCGTACTCGAGCGCCATGCGCGCCTTGCCCCACCCCGAGTGCGCCAGCGTGTTGAGCGTGCGCGCGCCGTGCACCTTGTAGACCGCGCGGATCTGCAGGTGGTCCTGCAGGTTCTCGCCGACGCCGGGCAGATCGTGCGCGACCGCGATGCCCAGCGACTGCAGCAGCGGCGCCGGCCCAATGCCCGACAGCTGCAGGATCTGCACCGAGCCGATGCTGCCGGCCGCGAGGATGACCTCGCCGCGCGCCCGCACCTCGACCGCGTGGCCGTCGCGCACGACGCGCGCGCCGGTGCAGCGCAGCGCGCCGTCGGCGTCGCGCTCGAGCAGCAGGTGCGGCACGCGCGCGCCGGTCCACACGGTGAGGTTCGTGCGGTGCCGCACCGGGCGCAGGAAGGCCTTCGCCGCGTTCCAGCGCCAGCCCCCCTTCTGGTTGACCTCGAAATAGGCGACGCCCTCGTTGTCGCCGCCGTTGAAGTCGCGCGTGGGCGGGATGCCCGCCTGCTGCGCCGCGAGCGCGAAGGCGTCGAGCACGTCCCAGCGCAGCCGCTGGCGGTCGACGCGCCACTCGCCGGTGCTGCCGCGGCGGCCGTGGCCGTGCAGCGCGGCGAATGCGGGGTCGTGCTCGCCGTCGCCGCCGGCGTCGAGCCGCCAGTGGTCTTCGTGCGCGACGAAGTCGGGCAGGCAGTTCGCCCACGTCCACGCGTCGTCGCCCGTCAGCGCGGCCCAGCCGTCGTAGTCGCGGCGCTGGCCGCGCATGTAGATCATGCCGTTGATGCTCGAGCAGCCGCCCAGCGTGCGCCCGCGCGGGTAGCGCAGCCGGCGACCGTTGAGCCCGGCGTCGGGCTCGGTGTGGTAGCACCAGTCGGTGCGCGGGTTGCCGATGCAGTACAGGTAGCCGACCGGGATGTGGATCCAGGGATAGTCGTCCTTGCCGCCGGCTTCGAGCAGCAGCACGCGCTTGGCGGGGTCGGCGCTCAGCCGGTTGGCGAGCAGGCAGCCGGCAGTGCCGGCGCCGATCACGAGGTGGTCGAACGTGAGGTCGCTCGGGGAAGGGTTCATGGGCTGGCATTGTCGGCGCGCGGCGGCACCGGTGCAGTGCGTCGGCGCGCCGATACACTGCGCGGCCTTGCCGGCGGCCGCCTTGCGCGCCGCGCACAGCCCACCGACCGCCCGCGATGTCCGACCGCCTCGCCGTTCTCGCCCAGCACCTGCTGCCCAAGCTCGCGCTGACGCGACTGATGGGGCGCCTGGCCGACGCCGAAGCCGGCGCGGCGACGACGGCCGTGATCCGCTGGTTCGTGCGTCGCTACGGCGTCGACCTGACCGAGGCGGCGCAGCCCGACGCCGCGGCGTACCGCACGTTCAACGCGTTCTTCACGCGCGCGCTCAAGCCGGGCGTGCGGCCGCTGGCGGACGCGGCGTGGATCTGCCCGGTCGACGGTGCGATCAGCCAGTTCGGCGCGCTCGACGGCGAGCGCCTCGTGCAGGCCAAGGGCCACGACTACACCGCCACCGCGCTGCTCGGCGGCGACGCCGGGCTGGCACGGCGCTTCCACGGCGGCCACTTCGCGACGCTGTACCTGAGCCCGAAGGACTACCACCGCATCCACATGCCGGCCGACGGCCGGCTGCGGGCGATGACGCACGTGCCGGGGTCGCTGTATTCGGTCAACCCGACGACGGCACGCGCGCTGCCGGGGCTGTTCGCGCGCAACGAGCGCGTCGTGTGCGTGTTCGACGGCGCGACGGGGCCGTTCGTGATGGTGCTGGTCGGCGCGACGGTCGTCGGCAGCATGGCCACCGTCTGGCACGGCGTCGTCAACCCGCCGCGCCCGCGCACCGTGCGGCGCTGGACCTATGGCGACGACGCGCCGCGGCTGCGCCAGGGCGACGAGATGGGCCGCTTCCTGCTCGGCTCGACCGTCGTGGTGCTGCTGCCGCCGGGGCCGCTGGCGTTCAACCCGCAGTGGGCGCCGGGCCGCCCGATCCGCATGGGCGAGGCGATGGCCGGCGCGCGCTGAGCGCGCTGCGCGTCAGCCGCGCAGCGCCGCCGCCGCGCGCGCGAGTGCCGTGATGCGCGCCCAGTCGCCCGCGTCGACCGCGTCGGTGGGCGTCAGCCACGAGCCGCCGACGACCCGCACGTTGGGCAGCGCGAGGAACTGCGGCGCCGTCTCGGCCGTGATGCCACCGGTCGGGCAGAACGCGACGTCGGGAAACGGGCCGGCCAGCGCCTTCAGCAGCGGCACACCGCCGGCCGCGGTGGCCGGGAAGAACTTCAGGAACGAGAAGCCGTCGGCCTGCGCGCGCATCACCTCGCTCGCGGTGGCCACGCCGGGCAGCAGCGGCAGGCCCGCGTCGCGGCACGCGGCGCCGACCTCGCCGGTGTAGCCGGGGCTGACGGCAAACCGTGCGCCGGCATCGCGCGCCGCGCGCGCGTCGCCGACGCTGCGCACCGTGCCGGCGCCGACGATCGCGTCGGGCACCTCGCGCGCGATCGCCTCGATGCACGCCAGCGCCGCCGGCGTGCGCAGCGTCACCTCGAGCACGCGCACGCCGCCGGCCACGAGCGCGCGCGCCAGCGGCACCGCGTCGGCGACGCGCTGCAGCACGATCACGGGAATCACCGGGCCGTGGCCGGCGAGCTCGAGCGGGTCCATCGGCAGCGTGCTCATGCGGGCAGCCAAGTGCAGGCGCCCTGCTCGGCGCTGGTGACGAGCCGGCGCATGCCGGCGAACAGCTCGCGCCCGAGGCCGTGCGCGTGGTCGTCGGCCTGCGCGGCGTCGATCGTGGCCGGTGTGCGCGCCGCCCACTCGGCCGCATCGACGAGGGCCTCCAGCGTGCCGGCCACCGCATCGACGCGGACGCGGTCGCCGTCGCGCAGCTTCGCGAGCGGCCCGCCGTGCAGCGCCTCGGGCGTCACGTGGATCGCCGCCGGCACCTTGCCCGACGCGCCGCTCATGCGCCCGTCGGTGACGAGCGCGACGCGAAAGCCCTTGCCCTGCAGCACGGCCAGCGGCGGCATCAGCTTGTGCAGCTCGGGCATGCCGTTGGCCGCCGGTCCCTGGAAGCGCACGACGACGACGACGTCGCGCTCGAGCTCGCCGGCCTTGAACGCCGCCTGCATCGCCTCCTGCGACGCGAACACGCGCGCCGGCGCCTCGACGACGTGGCGGTCGTCGGGCACGGCCGAGGTCTTGATCACCGCACGGCCGAGGTTGCCGACGAGCAGCTTGAGCCCGCCGGTGGGCGAGAACGGCCGCGCGGCCGGCCGCACGATGGTCTCGTCGCCACTGGCCGCCGGCAGCGGCTGCCAGCGCAGCGCGTCGCCGTCGAGCGCGGGCACGCGGCCGTAGGCAGCGAGGCCGCCTTCGGCCACCGTCGTCACGTCGGGGTGCAGGCAGCCGGCGTCGAGCAGCTCGCGCAGCACGAAGCCGGGGCCGCCGGCGGCCTGGAACTGGTTCACGTCGGCGCTGCCGTTGGGGTACACGCGCGCCAGCAGCGGCACGGCGGCCGACAGGTCGGCGAAGTCGGTCCAGTCGATCACGATGCCCGCGGCGCGCGCGACCGCGACCCAGTGGATCAGATGGTTCGTCGAGCCGCCGGTGGCCAGCAGCGCGACCATCGCGTTGACGATGCAGCGCTCGTCGACGAGCCGCCCGATCGGCGCGAAGCGCGGCGTGCGCGCCGTGATGCCCAGCAGTGTGCGCACCGCCTCGCGCGTCAGCGCCTCGCGCAGTGCGGCGTGCGGGTGCACGAACGCGCTGCCCGGCACGTGCAACCCCATCGCCTCGAGCAGCATCTGGTTGCTGTTGGCGGTGCCGTAGAAGGTGCAGGTGCCCGGGCCGTGGTAGGCGGCCGACTCGGCCTCGAGCAGCTGGTCGCGGCCGACGAGCCCCTGCGCGGCGAGCTCGCGCACCCGGGCCTTCTCGCTGTTCGACAGCCCCGAGCTCATCGGCCCGGCCGGCACGAACACGCACGGCAGGTGGCCGAAGTGCAGCGCGCCGATCAGCAGCCCCGGCACGATCTTGTCGCACACGCCGAGCAGCAGCGCGCCGTCGAACACGTCGTGCGTCAGCGCGACCGCGGTGGCCATCGCGATCGTGTCGCGCGAGAACAGGCTCAGCTCCATCCCCGGCGTGCCCTGCGTGACGCCGTCGCACATCGCCGGCACGCCGCCGGCGACCTGCAGCGTGGCACCCTGGCGGCGCGCCTCGTCGCGCAGCACGGCCGGGAAGCTCTCGTACGGCTGGTGGGCCGACAGCATGTCGTTGTATGCGGTGACCACCGCCAGGTGCGGTGCGCGCTCGGCGACGACGCGCAGCTTGTCGGCCGCGGGCAGCGCCGCGAACGCGTGCGCGACGTTCGCGCAGCCGAGGCGGTCGCTGCCGCGCGGGCGGGCGATCAGCCGCTCGACGCGCTCGAGGTACGCGCGCCGCGTGGGCGCGCTGCGGGTGCGGATGCGCTCGGTGATCTCGGCAACGGCGGCTCGCATCGGGGGGCTCTCCGGGGGCGCGGCAGGGCGGCCAGAGGCCGCCTGTAACCAGTTTGGGGATTTTGATGTAACCGAGTTACAACGTCAAACGCTGTGCACGGGAACGCAGGCTCGCGCGCTGAGATCATTGCCAGACGCGTCCCGGTTCCGATGATCCCCCAGCCGCCCACCGTCCATCGCGACCCGCAGCACCTGCTGCACCACGTGCGCGCGCAGTGGGGCGGGCGTGGCGACCTGTGGGTGTTCGGCTACGCGTCGCTGATCTGGCGCCCGGAGTTCGAGCCCGACGAGCAGCGCCCGGCCTTCGTGCACGGCTATCACCGCGCGCTGCGCATGGTCTCGCGCATCAACCGCGGCACGCCCGAGCGCCCGGGGCTGGTGTTCGCGCTGCTGCCGGGTGGCGCGTGCCGCGGGCTGGTCTACCGCATCGACGCCCACCGCGCGCACGACGAACTCGAGCGGCTGTGGGCGCGCGAGATGCCCACCGGCGTGTACGACCCGCGCTGGCTCGACTGCCGCACGCCGCAGGGTCCGGTACGCGCGCTGGCGTTCACGCTCAGCCGGCGCAGCCCGAGCTACACCGGGCGGCTCGGCGACGACACGATCGTCGAGATCCTGCGCGAGGCGCGCGGGCGCTACGGCACGACGCTCGACTACCTGGTGCGCACCGCGCAGGCGCTGCGCCACCACGGCATCGCCGACCGCGAGATCGAGCGGCTGGTGGCGCTCGCGCGCCGCCACCGGCTGCTCGACTGAACGCGGCGCGCCGCTAACGCGATGCGCTCGTCGCCGCAGTGCCGCCGGCGGCGGCGTGCAGCAGCGACATCGCATCGACCGGTCCGGCCTCGCGCAGCGTGCCGGGGTCGTCGACATCGACGCCCACCGACGGGTAACGTGCGACGAGGCGGCGCGCACCGGCGGCACCGTCGAGCACGACGAGCTCCGAGAACAGCTCGGCGGCGAAGCCCACCGGTTGCCCGGGCCGGCCGGCGTGCTGCGCGTAGGCCACCGGATGCTCGTCGAGCGCGCGCGCGACGGCGGCGATCGTCGACGGCTGCACGAGCGGCATCTCGGCCGGCAGCAACACCCAGCCGCGCGCATCGGCGCACGCGGCCACGCCGGCAGCGATCGTTCGGCCGAGCCCGCGTGCGGCGTCGTCGTCGCTCAGCACGACGACGTCGTGCACGGCAGGGTTCGCGCGCACCTGAGGCGCGTGCGCCAGCGTCGTGACGACGACCACCGGCAGCAGGCTCGCGAGCGCGTGCTCGATCGTCGTGGCCAGCACCGCCGGCACGAGCCCGAAGGCCCTCGCACCGCCACCGGCAGCGAGGACGACGACGAAGGGTCGGGACGGCGACATGGCGTTGCGGGCTTCGGGCGGGCAGCGCGTGGGCGCCCGCCTGCTGCACCGAGGATCGCCGTCATGTGCTGCCGACGGAACCCGGACCTGTACCTAAGGCCCACTCCGTACGCGCAACGGCGTACCCCGTCGGGGGGATGGCCACGCGCGGGCGGGTATCCTCTTCGCATGAACCCCCGCATCGCCGAACTGCGCAAGAGCTACGAGAAGGCCGAGCTCGACGAGTCGAGCGCGCTGCACGACCCGCTGGCCCAGTTCCACCTCTGGCTGACGCAGGCCATCGAGGGCGAACTGCCCGAGCCCAACGCGATGACGCTGGCCACCGTCGGCGCCGACGGCCGGCCCTCGACGCGCGTCGTGCTGATCAAGGGCTACGACGAGCGCGGCATCGTCTGGTACACGAACTACGAAAGCCGCAAGGGGCGCGAGCTCGCCGTCAATCCCTATGCCGCGCTGCAATTCCACTGGGTCGAGCTCGAGCGGGTCGTGCGCATCGAGGGCCGCGTCGAGAAGACGAGCGCCGAGGAGTCCGACGCCTACTTCGCCAGCCGCCCGCTCGATTCGCGCATCGGTGCGTGGGCCTCGCCGCAGAGCCAGGTCATCGCGTCGCGCGCGGTGCTGGTGGCCAACGCGGCGCAGTACGCGGCGCGCTTCGCGTTGCACCCGCCGCGCCCGCCGCACTGGGGCGGCTTCCGGCTGGTGCCCGACGCGTGGGAGTTCTGGCAGGGCCGCAAGAGCCGGCTGCACGACCGGCTGCGCTACCGCCGCGACGGCGACACCTGGGTGCGCGAGCGCCTGGCGCCCTGATCAAAGCGTCGTGTCGGCGCCACCGGCGCGGCGCTGGATCAGCGCGTCGATGCCGGTGAGGAAGCGCGTGACGTCGATCGGCTTGGTCCAGTAGTCGTCGCAGCCGGCGTCGAGCGCGGCGCGGATGTCGTCGGGCAGCACGTTGGCCGACAGCCCGATCACGGTGCAGTCGACGGTGCGCGGGTCGGCGCGCAGCCGCCGCAGCACCTCGTGGCCGTGCAGGTCGGGCAGCTGCATGTCGAGCAGCACGACGTCGGGCGGGTCGGCGAACGCCTGCGCGAGGCCGTCGGCGCCGTCGACCGCGGTGCGCAGCCGCAGCTGCGGCCGCAGGCCGAACAGCCCCTCGAGCAGCGCGCGGTTGACCTCGTTGTCCTCGATGCACAGCACCGACAGCGGCTCGAGCGCGCCGGGTGCGGTGTCGACCGCCGGCGGCGGCATCGACGCCGACGCCTTCGGCGCGGCGGCGGCCGCGGGCAGCCAGACGCAGAACTCGGAACCCTCGCCGGGCGTGCTGTCGACCTCGATCGAGCCGCCCATGCGCTCGACGAGCCGGCGCGCGATCGCCAGCCCGATGCCGTTGCCGGCAATGCCTTCGCGCTCGACGCCGAGCCGCTCGAACGGCTGGAACAGCCGCGCGCGCTGCTCGGCGCTCAGGCCGCGGCCGCTGTCGCGCACGACGATGGCGCACTGGCGCTGGCCGTCGCGCGTGCGCTTGCGGCTCTCGAGCCGCACCCAGCCGCCGCGGCGGTTGTACTTGACCGCGTTGGTCAGCAGGTTGCTCGCGACCTGCAGCAGCCAGCGCGCGTCGGCGCGCACCGTGCCGCCCAGCCGTGCCGGCGCCTCGACGCGCACGCCATGCTGCGCGGCCAGCGTCGCGACCCACGGCAGCGCCTGCGCGGCCACCGACGCCAGCGACACCGCCTCCCACTGCGGCACGCGGTCGGCGGCGTCGACGGCGGCGAGTTCGAGCAGGTCGTCAATCAGCGACAGCAGGTGGCGCCCGGCCTGGCGGATGCGCGCGACGTGCTCGGCCTGCGCCGGCGACAGCGCGCCGCCGGCGTCGGCGGACAGCAGGTCGGCGAAGCCGAGCACGGCGTTCATCGGCGTGCGCAGCTCGTGGCTCACGCGCGCCAGCAGCGCCGCCTGCGCGCGGCCGGCCTGCTCGAGCCTTTCGCGCTCGCGACGCTCGGCCTCGGCGACGTGGCGGTCGGTCACGTCGACGTTGACGCCGAAGGCGTAGCGGCGGCCGTCGCGCTCCTCGCGCCCGGCCCAGCTGTAGATCCAGCGCTCGCGCCCGTCGGCGGTGCGCACGCGGTAGTCGTGGTGCCGCACCGGACGGCCGCTGCGGTCGGCCTGCGCCGCCTCGGCCAGCACGCGCTGGCGGTCGTCGGGGTGGACGAAGCGCTCGACGAACTCGGCCCACGACGGCGCCGCGTCGTCGTGCAGCAGGCCGTGCAGTTCGAGGTTCGGCACGTTCCACCACATCTCGCCGGTGTCGACGTCGCGGCTGAACAGCCCGATGCCGGCGGCATCGGTGATCAGTGCGAGCCGCTCGGCCAGCCGCGCCGCGTTCTCGCGCTCGGCCACCAGCTCGGTCAGGTCGATCGACACGCCGTGCAGCTGCGTCGCGCGCCCGGCGGCGTCGCGGGCGGCCACGCGCCGGGTCAGCAGCGTGCGCCAGCTGCCGTCGCTGCGGCGGTAACGCGCGATCACGTCGACCGGGGCGTCGCCGCGGACCGCCTGCTCGAACGCCGCGGCAACGGCGGCGCGGTCGTCGGGGTGGATCGTCGCGCGCACCTCGTCGAGCGGCACACCGTCCGGCGGCGGCGCCGCACCGCGCACGGCGCCACCCGAGGTGCTGAAGTGCAGCCGCATCGTGGCCAGGTCGATGCGCCACACCGTGATGTCGGCCAGGTCGACGGCACGCTCGAGCTCGGCGCTGCGTTCGCGCGCGGCCTGCGCCTCGGCGGCGGTTTCGGTCTCATCGATCAGCACGCCGCGCACCAGCACCGGCGTGCCGTCGTCGTCGAAGTGCACGTCGACGTACGAGCGCACGTGGCGCACGACCCCGTCGCGGCGGCGCAGGCGAAAACGAATGTCGGCGCGCGGCTGCCCCGTGGCGCGCACGTGGGCGTGGAACTGGCGCAGCCGCTCGACGTCGTCCTCGTGCGCGTACGACAGCGCCTCGTCGAGCGACGGCGTGCCCTGCGCCGGGTCGAGCCCGTGCAGCGCGAACATGCCTGCATCCCAGCGGCCCGCGCCGGTGCGCAGGTCGCGCTCGAACACGCCGATGCGCCCGGTGCCGCGCAGGGCGTGCGGCACCGGCGGCAGGCGGGACGGCGGTCGGCGGGGAGCGTCCATCGGCGGGGGTCGGGCGCCGCGCAGTGTAGCGACCGCGGCGCCGCGGGCCGACCCCGCCGCCCCCCGGCTCAGCGCACCTCGGCGGCCTCGCTCAGGCGGTAGAACAGACCGTAGCGGTCGTCGGTCAGCACCGCCAGGCGCCCCTCGAGCGTCACCGCATCGACGCTGTAGCGCACCGGCGCGCGCGTGCGCACCTCGACCAGGCCTTCGGGTCCGGCGGGCACGCAAAACGAACACGTCGTCGGCACCGCCGACAGCAGGAAGTGCGACTGCCGCTCGCCCGGCTCGAGCGGCAGCATGAAGCCCTGCAGCTTGACCTTCTGCCCGTCGAGCGCCTTGACCGGGTCGGGGAACGTCGGCACGACGCGGTGGCCACTGACGCGCGTCGTCACCATCGCGAGCAGCTTCCACGAGACGACGCCCTCGCGCTCCTGCAGCGGCGGGATCGCGCTGCGCGGGTCGTGGTAGCCCGGCCCCTGCCCGGGCACCGGCGGCGTGGCGGGCTGCGCCACGGCGGCCAGCGCAGCGGCCAGCAACGCCGCCGCGAGGCCGGCGCGGCCGCCCCTGCCGCTCGCAGAGCTCGCGGCCTTCGCGCCGTCCAAGCCCGCGCAGGCGGGCTTGGAGCCGCGGCGCTCAGTGTTCATGGCGCATGCCGCAGTAGCGGCCGATCGCCAGTCCCTTGCACTCGGTGCGCAGCCGCTCCTGGCACTCCTGCTCGGGCCTGCCCGCTTCGAGGCAGCGCGCCGCGTTCTCGTGCGCGGCAGCCATCGCGCGGTGGCGCTCGATGTCCTTGCGCACATGCTCCGACACCTTGGGCTGCGCGAATGCACTCGCCGACGTGGCGATTGCCGCCAGCGCCAGCCACCATCTCCATCGGGCCTCGTTCATGGTCGACGAACTTCCCTGTTCCTTCATCGTGCCGCCTGCAGCAGCGTCGTCACGTCCAGCGTCGCGGCACGCCGCGCCGGCCACGCCGCCGCGATCCACGCAAGCGCGAACGCGGCGATCACGAGCACGGCCTCGGCAGCGCTGAACCACACGCCGGTGACCGCCAGCGAACGCTCGGCGGCCAGATACCAGCCTAGCAAATGTGTCAAGCCATGGCCGAGCGTCAGGCCACCGGCGACGCCGAGCGCCGCGAGCCACGACGCCTCGGCCGCGACCAGCGCCGCGACGCGCGCCGGCGGCGCGCCCAGCATGCGCAGCATCGCGAGGTCGCCCTCGCGTTCGCGCACCGCGTGCGTCAGCGCGACGAACACCGACAGCGCCGCCACCAGCACCATCAGCGCGCCGAAGCCGCGCAGCACCTCGGTGCCGGCGCCCACCAGCCGCAGCAGCCGCGCCGACTCGATCGCCGGCGCCGCCGCCTGCAGCCCGGCCTGTGCGTTGACCCAGCGCGGCAGCGTGGCTGCCGCCAGCGGCGAGCGGTAGCCCACCAGCAGCAGCGTGACCTCGCGCTCGGCTTCGAGCACGGCGCGGTCGGTCTCGTCGGTCGCGGTGTCGTCCTCGTGCACCTGCCACACCGACTCGAGCGCGGTCAGCACGAGGCGGTCGAGCACGCAGCCGCAGCGCGCGAGCACGCCAGCGACGGTGTACGGCGTGTCGCCGTGCGGGTGGCCGTCGCGGCCGAGGCCGTGCTGGCCGGCGAACGTCGCGCCCGGTGCGAGGCCGGTGGCCGCAGCGACGTCGGCGCCGAGCACCGCCTGCATCGATGCGTCCCACGCGCGGCCGCGCGCGAGCGTCGCGCCGTACAGCGCGAGGTAGTCGGGCGTCGTGCCGACGATGCGAAAGCCCTGCACGCTGTCGCCGAGCGCGAGCGGGATCACGCGCTCGACGAGCGGGTGCGCGCGCAGCGTCTGCACCGCCGCCAGCGGGATGTTGCCGGTGGGCACGTCGAGGTGGAACACGCCCGACAGGATCAGCTGCAGCGGGCTGCCCTTGGCGCCGACGACGAGGTCGATGCCGGCCAGGTCGCGCTGCACCGCGCGCTCGACCTGTTCGCTCACGAGCAGCACGAACGTGATCGCGCCCAGTCCGAGCGCCAGCAGCGCGAGGTTCAGCGCCGCGGCCAGCGGCCGCGCCCACAGGTAGCGCCACGCGAGTGCGGCCAGGCTCATGCGTGCGCCTGCAGCCGCAGTTCGACGGCGTCGGGCAGCGCGGCGGCCACGCGTGCGTCGTGCGTGGCGACGACCAGCGTCGCGCCCTGCTCGGCCGCCCCCTCGGCGAGCAGCGCGACGACCTCGCGCGCGTGGTCGTCGTCGAGGCTGGCGGTGGGCTCGTCGGCCAGCAGCAGCCGCGGGCGGCGCAGCAGCGCCCGCGCGAGCGCGACGCGCTGCGCCTGGCCGACGCTCAATTCGCGCGGCCGCCGCGCGCCCAGCCCCGCGAGGCCGAGCCGGCGCATCAGCGCGTCGATGCGCGCACGGTCGACCGCTTCGCCGGCGGCCACGTACGGCAGCGCGAGGTTGTGCGCGACGTCGAGCGCCTCGCTCAGGTGCAGCCGCTGCGGCACGAAGCCCAGGTGCGCGCCGCGCCACGCGTCGCGCTCGCGCGCGCTCATCGCGAGCAGATCGGCGCCGGCGGCGACGACGCGCCCCGCGGTGGGCGTGAGCAGCGCTGCGACGATCGCCAGCCAGGTCGACTTGCCGCTGCCCGACGACCCGCGCAGCAGCACGCGCGCGCCCTGCGGCACGTCGAGGTCGGGAAAGGCGATCGCCGGCCCGCCGCGGTAGGCGTGGCGCAGCCCGTGCACCGCGAGCATCGGTCGCCCTTCAGCCGCGCACGCGCGCGGCGAACTGGCGCCGGAACTTGTCGACCTTCGGTGCGACGACGAACGCGCAGTAGCCCTGGTGCGGGTGCTTCGCGAAGTAGTGCTGGTGGTACTCCTCGGCGCGCCAGTAGTTGGCCACCGGCAGCAGCTCGGTCACGACGCGCCCGCCGTGCGCGGCATTCGCCTCGGCCAGCACCTCGCGCGCGACCGCCTCCTGCGCCGCGTCGTGCACGTAGATGCCCGAGCGGTACTGCGGCCCGACGTCGTTGCCCTGGCGGTCGCGCGTCGTCGGGTCGTGGATCGCGAAGAAGATCTCGAGGATCTCGCGCAGCGAGATGCGCTGGGGGTCGAAAGTCACGCGCACGACTTCGGCGTGGCCCGTGGTGCCGGTGCACACCTGCTCGTAGGTCGGGCGCTCGACGTGCCCGTTGCTGTAGCCCGACTCGACGGCGAGCACGCCGTCGACCTGCTCGTAGACCGCCTCCAGGCACCAGAAGCAGCCCCCGGCCAGCGTGATCGTCTCGGTCGTCATCGTCGTCGTTCCTGCGCGGCGCATTGGGTCAGCGCAGCGCGAGCGAAAGTTCCGCGCGCGGCGTCCACGGTGCCGTGTCGCCCGCCGCGTCGGCGGCGCCATCGGCCGCCGGATCGCCCGCCGCGGCGCTCGCCGCACCGGCCGGCACCGCGGCGCCGCCGGCGCGCAGCTTCGGCGCACCGAGGAACAGGCGGTCGGGCTCCATCCCGCGTGCGACCAGCGCCTCGCGCACCGCCAGCCCGCGCTGCAGCGCGAGCTCGCGCACGGCATTGTCGTCGACGGGGATCGCGGCCAGCAGGCGCGCCTCCATCTCGGCCAGCGGGATCGCCTTCGGCAATCCGAGCACGTTGCGCGGCTTGTCGGGCAGCGGCGTCTCGCGGTACAGGCGCGCGATGAGGGCCTCGCGCGCCTCGCCCGTCAGCGGCGGCAGCGGCGCGTCGGCCGCCGCGCCGGCGCGCAGCGCGTCCTTGCGCTGCTCGGCCACGAGGCGCGCCTGCAACGCGGCGCGGCGGATCGCGTCGCGCTCGAGTTCGCGGTCGGCGCTGCCGGCCACCGTCATGCGCAGCGCCGGGCGGTCGGCCATCGCCTTCGCGACACGGTCGAGCACGTCGGCGGCCGACGGCGCGAACGCGGAGGTGCCGGCGGCGAATTCGACGCGGCTGAGCTCTGGGCCGCCGCCGCCGGCAAAGACCGCGAACGGCGCCGTGACGACCTTGACGATCAGGTTGCCGACGATGCGCCACACCAGCCCCCAGATGCTGAACTGCGGGTCGTTGATGCTGCCGCGGATCGGCAGGTTGATGTCGACGACGCCGTTGCGGTCCGACAGCAGCGCGAGCGCGAACTTGATCGGCAGCTTGGTGGCCAGCGGCGAGTCGACCTTCTCGCCGAAGGTCAGCTGGTTGAGGATGACCTGGTTGCGCGCCTCGAGGCGACCGTCGGGGTCGATGCGGTAGGCCACGTCGACGCTCAACTTGCCGCGCTCGATCGTGTAGCCGGCGTACTTGCCGGCGTACGGCGACAGCGGCGCGAGCTCGAGCCCGGTGGCGCGCGCCTGGATGTCGAGCGCGAGCGGGTCGGCGCTGGGGTTGAGCGCGCCGCGGATCTCGAGGTCGGCGGTGCCGGCCGCCTTGCCGCGCAGCTCGAGTGCGGCCATCTCGCGCGTGCCGCTGCGAAACGCCCCGAGGCGGCCGTTCAGCGCGGTCAACTCGGCGTGGTAGTTCGGGCGGATGAAACGGTCGGTGAAGTCGACACGGCCGTTGACGAACTGCACGCCACCGACGGCGAGGTCGAACGGCCACGACGCGCCGAACCCCGCCGAAGCGGCCGCAGCGCTCGGTGCCGCGTCCGAAGCGGGCGCGGCAGGAGGCGGTGCCGCATCCGGCGCCGCACCGCCCGGCGCCGCGGGCGCGGGGGTGGGCGCGCCGCCCGCCGCGCGCGCGGCAGCGACGTCGCGCAGGTTGAAGCGGCCCTGCTCGTCGAGCAGCAGCCGCGTGTCGAAGTCCGACCACACGACCTCGCCGAGCTCGATCGAAGGCCGCCCGCCGGCGGGGACCTCGACGGCCACCTGCCGCAGCGCCAGCGACTGCCAGCCGATCAGCTCGCTGCCGGTGCGCGCGTCGCTGCCGCGCGTGTGCACGCGCACGTCGCCGAGCGCGCCGTCGCCGCGCACCGACACGGCCCAGCCCTGCGGCGCCTGCCGCACGTCGAGCGGTCCGCGCCAGCTCGCCTGCGCGCGCACGACGTCGACGTCGAGCGCGGTGCCGACGTAGGGCATGAACGCGTGCAGCGGCAAGCGCTCGGCGTCGAGCGTGCCGGTGAAGCCCAGCGGCTGCACGCGCGCGCGGCCGCGCAGGTCCAGGCGCCCCTCGGTGCGCGTGGCGGTGGCGTCATCGGCGGCCGTCGCGGCCGCCGACGTTTCGATGCGCGTGGCCAGCTGCACGCGCGCTGCGGGCGCCTGCGGCCCCTGCGGCCACTGGAAGTCGCGCACGTCGGCGCGCAGGCCGCGCAGCTCGAAGGCGACCGCCGCGGGGGTCGACGCGCCAGCGGGCGCGGCGGCCGCCGGCGGCGCCGGGCGCTCGTCGGCGAATTGCAGCCGGCCGCCGTCGATGCGCAGCTGCGCGGCCTGCAGCTGCCACGGCGCCTGGCCCGCGCCGGCCGCGGCGGACCCACCGGCCGCGTCGGCCCCGCTGGCGCCGGCGGCGGCGAACCACTGCTGCACGTTCCAGCGGCCCTGCGCGTCGCGACGCAGCCGCGCGCTCGGCTGCGTCAGCGTCAGTTGCGCCAGGCGCACGCGCCGCGCGCGCAGGTCGACGGTGGCGTCGGCGACCTCGAGCCGCCGCCACGCGGCGGCCGGCTCGCCGCGCGGCGCGTCGCGCACGCGCAAGCCGTCGACGGCGGCCGACGGCAGCGCAACGACGAGCGCCGGCGCGTCGCCGCCGGCCCACTCGAGCGCGAGCTGCCCGGCCAGCCGTCCCTCGACGCGTGGCGTCAGCGCCGCCGCCAGATACGGCGCGACGCGCTGCAGCTCCAGCGGCTGCACGTCGACGCGCACGCGCGCACGCTCGGCGGTGAACTCGCCCTCGCCGCTGACCGTCGTCGCCGCCGCCCCACCCGCTTCGACGGGGCCGGCGACGCTGAACTGCAGCGGCACCGGCGCCGTCGTCGGCCACGCCAGCGGACCGGCCGCGGCCGTGATCGGTGCGAACTGCCAGTCGACCGCCGGCCGCACCGCGGCGTCGCGCCAGCGCAGCCGCGCGTCGTCGAGTTCGACGCGCTCGACGGCCACCTGCCACGGCGACGCCGTGGGCGGCGGCGACGTCGAGGCGGCGCTCGGCGAGGCGGTGCCCCACGCGGGCACCACCAGTTCGCCGCGCGCGTCACGCCCGAGCTCGAGCTGCAGCCCCCGCAGCGCGACGCGGCCGAGCTGGACGCGCCGCTGCAGCGGCTGCACGTCGGCGAGCGCGACGTCGAGTGCAGCCCAGCGCACGCGCGGCGCGAGCGTCGCGTCGCCGCTCACGACGCCTTCGAGCGCGACGTCGCGCGCCGTCGCGTGGCCGCTGAGCGTCACGCGCGGCTGCCGGTCGGCACCGACCTCGAAGTCGACCCGAACCTCACCGGCCAGCCGTGCCGAGCGCAGGGCGAACGGCCAGTCGCGCGGCAGGTACGGCAGGTACGGCGCGAGGTCGAGGTCGCCGATGCGCAGCGTCATGCGCGTGCGCCGCTGGGGCGCGAACGGCGTCGACACGCCGCCGGTGTCGAACGCGGCACCGTTGAGGACGAACGCGAGCCGCGGCTCGACGTCGATGTCGGCGTCCAGCGGCAGGCTCGACAGGAACGGCAGCCCGAGGTCGATGGCACGCACGTCGTGCACCACGCCGGCACCTTCATCGGCAACGTGCAGTTCGCCATCGCTGACGCGGATGTTGTGCAGCGCGAACTTCGGCGGCGCGTCGGCGGGCGGCGCCGCCCCGGCGTCGGCTGCGGTCAGCCGGGCGCGGATGTCGTCGACGTCGGTCGAACCGTCGGCGCGCACGCGAAGCCGCAGCCGGGGCGCCTCGACGGTGAGCCGATCGAGCACCGGCGCGCCGGCCCACAGCGAGCGCCAGCGCGCATCGACCGTCAGGCGCCGCAGCTCGAGCTGGGGCGGCTGCGCCGCGTCGCGCGCGGCGACGCGCACGTCACCGAAGTCGACCAACAGACGCCACAGCGACGTCTCGACACGGCCGATCGTCACCTCGCGGCCGAGCAGCGCCGACAGCCGCTGCTGCGCCTGCGACTGCACCAGCGCGGGCAGGCCCCAGACGACGGCCGCCGTCGCGGCGGCCGCGAACACCGCCGCCGATGCCAGCCAGACCCTGATGCGACGACTCACGCGGTCAGTGTAGTGGCGCCCGCAAGCGCCACCGGCGGGCGGCCACCTGGGCAGGCGACACAGTGGGCGACACGGATCCAGCGCGGCCCAGAAGAGAAAAAAGCCTCTGTTGAATTCCGAGTGGGTAAGCCAAGGGGAGTTCAGGCCAAGGACCGGGGTCAAGGGCGGACGAAGCCCGGCGCAGCGAACCCTTGACGCCGGGTCTTGGCCGGTACGCTGACTGTCATGGCCGATGCGGCATCCTGACGCATCGGCCATGACGAGCGGGAGCGATCGAGATGCATGACAGGTTGTTCGAAGCGGCGCTGGGCATCGCCGCGCCGTGGTTCGTCGCCGGCGTGCGCTTCGACGAGGCTTCCAAGGTGCTGACGGTGGGCGTCGACTTTGCTGTCGGCAGCCGCTTTGCGGTCGAAGGGGTGGCTGGCGAGCACCCCGTGCACGACACGCTCATCAAGACCTGGCGGCACCTGAACTTCTTCCAGCACGAGTGTTTGCTCGAAGTGCGCACGCCGCGGGTGAAGCTGCCCGACGGGCGGGTCGTGCTGGTCAAGCCGCCGTTGGCGGGCAAGCTGTCGGGCTTCACGCTGCTGTTCGAGGCGCTGGTGCTGATGCTCAGCGTGCAGATGCCGTTTGCCGCCGTGGCGCGCATCGTGGGCATCTCGGCGTACCGGGTGCTGGCCATCTGCCGGCGCTATGTGGCGCTGGCGCTCGAGCAGGCCGACTTCAGCCAGGTCAAGGCGCTGGCCATCGACGAGACCTCGCGCGCCAAGGGTCACCACTACATCACGCTGGCGGCCGATGCGATCGCGCGCAGAGTGCTGGCCGTGGCCCAGGGGCGCGAGCTCAAGACCATCGAGGCGATCGCCGGCGAGCTGGCCGCACACGGCTGCGCGCCCGAGCAAGTCGAATCGGTCAGCATCGACATGTCGCCGGCGTTCATCAAGGGCTGCACCGAGCAACTGCCCAACGCCCGCATCACCTTCGACAAGTTCCACGTCGTCTGGCACGCCAACGCGGCGGTGGACAAGATGCGGCGCATCGAGCAGCGCGCCGACAAGTCCCTCAAGGGCCTGCGCTGGTCGCTGCTGAAGGACCGCGCCAGCCTCGAGCCCGAGGCCGCCGCCGACCTGGATGCGCTCATCGCCCGCATGAGCACGGTGCGCACCGCGCGCGCCCGGGTCTACAAGGAGCAGTTGCGCGAGATCCTCGAGCGCAGGCAGATCAATGTCGTGCGCGCGATGCTGCGGCACTGGTGTGCCTGCGTCATGCGCTCCAAGGTCAAGCCGATGAAGGAGGTCGCCGCGCTCGTGCGCCGCCACCTCGAGGGCATCGTCGCCTGGGCCCAGACGCGCCAGACCAACGGCTTCCTCGAGGCGTTCAACGGCCTGTTCCAGGCCGCCAAGCGTCGCGCCAGAGGCTACACGCGCTTCCAGACGATCAGGACCGTCATCTTCCTGATCGCCGGCAAGCTCGACTTGCGCGCGATCAACCCTCATGCCCCGCAACCCACTTGAAATTCAACAGAGCCGAAAAAAGGAAACCCCTCCGCGCCGAAGCGGGGAGGGGCTGGCGGCTGACGCCGCCGATTCGGGGATCCGGAGAGATGTGGTCCGGGGCCCCTGGGGGGCAGAAGACTGCCCCCGCCTTGAAGGCCTGCCTGCGGCAGGCGAGCCAACCTTACCGCCACCGCCTGCGGCGGACAAGCCCGATCGGCAGGCGCAGCGCGAAATTCGATCTATCGCGACCGGCTCAGCGCTTGGCCGGCTGCATCAGGTCGTCGAACAGGCCGGTCACGCGCGCCTCGACGGCCGCGTCCATCGCGATCGGCCGCCCCCACTCGCGGGCCGTCTCGCCGGGCCACTTGTTCGTCGCGTCGAAGCCGACCTTGCCGCCCAGGCCCGAGACCGGCGACGCGAAGTCGAGGTAGTCGATCGGCGTCGAGTCGACGAGCGTCGTGTCGCGCACCGGGTCCATGCGCGTCGTGATCGCCCAGATCACGTCCTTCCAGTCGCGGATGTCGACGTCGTCGTCGGTGACGACGATGAACTTCGTGTACATGAACTGGCGCAGGAAGCTCCACAGCCCGAACATCACGCGCTTGGCGTGGCCGGGGTAGCTCTTGCGGATGCTGATGACGGCCAGCCGGTAGCTGCAGCCCTCGGGCGGCAGGTAGAAGTCGACGATCTCGGGAAACTGCTTCTGCAGGATCGGCACGAACACTTCGTTCAGTGCGACGCCGAGCACGGCCGGCTCGTCGGGCGGCTTGCCGGTGTAGGTCGAGTGGTAGATCGGCTCGCGCCGGTGCGTCAGGCGCTCGATGCGAAACACCGGGAACCAGTCCTGCTCGTTGTAGTAGCCGGTGTGGTCGCCGAACGGGCCCTCCAGCGCGTGCCAGTAGCCGCCGATTTCCTTCATCGGCACGCCGTGCTCGCTGGTGGCGGTGGCCCCCGGCTCGGCCGGCGGGATGTGGCCCTCGAGCACGAACTCGGCGCTGGCCGGCACGTCGAGCCTCGTGTCGCCCTCGCCGACCGACGACGCGACGACTTCGGTGCGTCCGCCGCGCAGCAGACCTGCGAACTGGTACTCCGACAGCGTGTCGGGCACCGGCGTCACGGCGCCCAGGATCGTCGCCGGGTCGGCGCCGAGCGCGACGGCGATCGGGAACGGCTGTCCCGGGTTCGCGCGCGCGAAATCGCGGAAGTCGAGCGCGCCGCCGCGGTGCGCGAGCCAGCGCATGATGACCTCGCGCCGGCCGATCACCTGCTGGCGGTAGATGCCCAGGTTCTGCCGCCGGCGCGGGTTGGGCACCGACTGCGGCCCGCGCGTGATCACCAGCCCCCACGTGATCAGCGGCCCAGCGTCGCCGGGCCAGCACCACTGCACCGGGATCTGCCCGAGGTCGACCTCGGCGCCGTCGCGCACGACCTCCTGACACGGGGCCGAGCGCACCGTCGCGGGCTTCATGTCCCACAGCGCCTTGGCCATCTGCAGCAGCCGGCCGGCGTCCTTCAGGCCCTTCGGCGGCTCGGGCTCCTTCAGGCTCGCCAGGACGCGGCCGACGTCGCGCAGGTCGGCGAGGCTGTGCGCGCCCATGCCGCGCGCCACCCGTTCGGGGGTGCCGAACAGGTTGCCGAGCACCGGCGTCGTGTAACCGTCGGGCCGCTCGAACAGCAGCGCCGGGCCGCCGGCGCGCAGCACGCGGTCGCACAAAGCCGTCATTTCGAGGCGCGTTGACACCACGTTGGCGACGCGACGCAGCTCGCCGGCCGCCTCGAGCTGTCCGATGAAGTCGCGCAGGTCGCGGTACTTCATGCCGTATTGGAATGGATATGGTTTTCTTTATGCTTGACCGGTTATTTTTGGCGTTCCTAGAATCCGCCCAACCCGAACCGATCAGGGTTTACCCGTCGCCGCCGCAAGTTGGGACGCCGACGACGGACGCTGCAGCGCAGGCCATGCGCGCCGCTGCAGGCTGCACCGAGGTGCAGCAAACCATTATCGCCACCGCATCGCGGCCGTCTGCCGACGACCGCCTCCGCAGCGGTGACTTGAAGAAAGGAGCGTGTGATGAGCGTTCGCGATATCGCACACAAGGCCCGCGAAGGCGCGTCGGTGTTCTTGCGCGACGTCGGCCATGGGCTGCTCGCAGTCGGGCACAACGGGCTGGCCCTGCTGGGCTTCACGGTGCTGCTGGCCGCGGTGTTCGCCGTCGGGCACGACGACCTGCGTCACCGCGCCGAGGTCGCCGCGCTGGACTGGCTGCAGTCGCGGCAGGAAGCGCGCATCGACGCCGACGCCGACCTCACGGTAGCGCTGGCCGAGCCGACGGCGGTCGAACGCGCCACGGCGACCGACCCCGGCGCCCTCGACCGCCAGCAGGCGGCGGTCGCGCAGTGGATCTCGCGCCGCTACCGCGTCGCGCTCGAGCCCGTGAGCCGCCTGGTGCAGGAGGCCTGGCACCTGGGCGAGCGCGCCGGGCTGGACCCGACGCTGATCCTCGCGGTGGTGGCGATCGAGTCGCGCTTCAACCCTTTCGCGCAAAGCCCGGTCGGCGCCCAGGGCCTGATGCAGGTCATGACGCGCGTGCACACCGACAAGTACGAGCCCTTCGGCGGCGCGCACGCCGCGTTCGACCCGGTGGCCAACCTGCGCGTGGGCGTGCAGGTGCTCAAGGAATACGTCGCGCGCAGCGGCAGCGTCGAGGACGGGTTGCGCTGGTACGTCGGCGCGGCCAACCTCGACAGCGACGGCGGCTACGTCGGCAAGGTGCTCGGCGAGCAGAGCAAGCTCGCGCAGGTCGCGCAGGGCAAGTCGCTGTCGCCGTTCACGCCGCTGCGCCCGCAGCCGCCGGCCACGCCGGTGGCCGCGCCCGAGGCGCCCGCCGATGACGGCGCGGCCGACGCCGCGCACCCGGCCACCGCGGCCCCGGCGCCTGCGCCGGCGTCGGACGGCCCGCAGGGCTGGCCCAAGCTCGCGATGAACTGAAAGCCGCCGGGCGCGCGCGGCCACGCGGCGTCCGAGACGCGTCCGATACACTTTCGCCCTCTGCGCGACTGGCGATAGGCGCGCCCTCCCTGCGGCCCGCGGGCCGGGGTCGGCGCCCGAGGTGGACGACCACCGGGAAGCGCGGGCCGCCGTGCCACCGCCTGCGGTGCCGCGGCGGCGTGTGCCGTTCGCCTGGGCAGCCCTCGCCCCGCGCCGCCACGGCGGCTGTGCGCGGTGCGCGAAGGCCCTTCACTCCGACGCCTTGCGTGACTGTCCACGAGAAGGGAACTGCCATGTTCGACCGCACCCACCACACCCTCGCCACCATCGATCCCGAGATCTGGGCCGCCATCGAGGCCGAGAACCGCCGCCAGGAAGAGCACATCGAGCTGATTGCCAGCGAGAACTACACCAGCCCGGCCGTGATGGCCGCGCAGGGCTCGCAGCTGACCAACAAGTACGCCGAGGGCTACCCCGGCAAGCGCTACTACGGCGGCTGCGAGAACGTCGACGTCGTCGAGACGCTGGCCATCGAGCGCTGCAAGCAGCTGTTCGGCGCGAATTTCGCCAACGTACAGCCCAACTCGGGCAGCCAGGCCAACCAGGCCGTGTTCTTCGGCCTGCTGCAGCCCGGCGACACGATCATGGGCATGAGCCTGGCCGAGGGCGGGCACCTGACGCACGGCATGCCGCTGAACATGAGCGGCAAGTGGTTCAAGGTCGTCAGCTACGGGCTCGATGCGAACGAGGCGATCGACTACGACGCGATGGAGCGCCTGGCGCACGAGCACAAGCCGAAGCTCATCATCGCCGGCGCGAGCGCGTACAGCCTGCGCATCGACTTCGAGCGCTTCGCGCGCGTGGCCAAGGCCGTCGGCGCGTACTTCATGGTCGACATGGCGCACTACGCGGGGCTGATCGCCGCCGGCGTCTATCCGAACCCGGTGCCGCACGCCGACGTCGTCACCAGCACGACGCACAAGAGCCTGCGCGGCCCGCGCGGCGGCATCATCGTGATGAACGACGAGGCCATCGCGAAGAAGGTCAACAGCGCGATCTTCCCCGGCATCCAGGGCGGGCCGCTGATGCACGTGATCGCCGGCAAGGCGGTCGCGTTCAAGGAGGCGCTGTCGCCCGAGTTCAAGGCCTACCAGCAGCAGGTCGTGGCCAACGCCAGGGTGATGGCCGACACGCTGATCGAGCGCGGGCTGCGCATCGTCAGCGGCCGCACCGAGAGCCACGTGATGCTCGTGGACCTGCGCCCGAAGGGCCTGACCGGCAAGGAGGCCGAGGCCATCCTCGGTGCCGCACACATCACCTGCAACAAGAACGGCATCCCGAACGACCCGCAAAAGCCGATGGTCACCAGCGGCATCCGCCTGGGCACCCCGGCGATGACGACGCGCGGCTTCAAGGAGGAGCAGGCGCGCCTGACGGCGCACCTGATCGCCGACGTGCTCGACCGCCCGCACGACGAGGCCAACATCGCCGCGGTGCGCGCGAAGGTCGCGGCACTGACGCGCGATTTCCCGGTGTACCGGTAATCCGACCCGGGGCCCCATGCGCTGCCCCTTCTGCGGCCACGAGGAGACGCAGGTCGTCGAGACGCGCGACACCGACGAGGGTGGCGTCACGCGCCGGCGCCGGCGCTGCCTGAAGTGCGACAAGCGCTTCACGACCTACGAGCGGCCCGAGCTCGCGCTGCCCACCGTCGTCAAGAAAGACGGCTCGCGCGTCGACTTCGACCCGGCCAAGCTGCGTGCGTCGATGCAGCTCGCGCTGCGCAAGCGCCCGGTGAGCACCGAGCAGATCGACGCCGCGCTCGAGCGCATCCAGGACCGACTGCTCGCCAGCGGCGCGCGCGAGGTGCCCTCCAGCCGCCTGGGCGAACTCGTGATGCGCGAGCTCAAGCGCATCGACAAGGTGGCCTACGTGCGCTTCGCCAGCGTCTATCGCAGCTTCGAGGACGTCGACGAGTTCCGCCAGCTGATCCGCGACATCTGACGCGGTCCCGGCGCCCGCTGCCGCGCGCGCCCACCGGCAGGCCAACGGCACGGCGCGTGCGCTGGCGCTGCGCCGCACTGCGGCGTGCCGTCCCCCCGTTCTGACGCCCTCCTCGTTCCCCCCGCGCCTCCCACCGGCGCGGGACGCGCCGGGCGCGGCCGGTTCCTACAGTGACGCCATCGTCCACGCGTCACCCGCCGCCCGCCATGCACACCGCACCGCACCCCACCGCCCGCCGCCAGCGCGGCATCACGCTGGTCGAATCGACGACCGTGCTCGCCGTCGCCGCCGTCGTCGTCGGCATCGCGGTGCCGTCGTTCGACCAGATGCGCCAGCGCCAGCACCTCGAAGGCATCGCGCTGCAGTTCGAGACCGACGTGCACCACGCGCGCAGCGTCGCGGTCGCACGCCAGCAGACGGTGCGCATCAGTTTCGCCAGCGACGCCGCGGCGAGCTGCTACGTGCTGCACACCGGCGCGGCCAGCGCCTGCCACTGCGGCGCCAACGGCGCACCGGTGTGCGGCGCGGGCGCCGAGCCGCTGCGCACGGTGCGGCTCGACGCGGCGCGCGAGGCGCGGCTGACCGCCAACGTCGCGTCGATGGTCTTCGACCCGGTGCGCGGCACCGTGACGCCCACCGGCACCGTCACCGTGGCCACCGCCAACGGCCGCGCGCTGAAGCACACCGTCAACATCATGGGCCGCGTGCGCTCGTGCTCGCCCGACGGCGCCGTGCCGGGCTACCGCGCCTGCTGAACATCGCCACGCGCCGCCAAGCGCCTGCCGACGAGCGGTCGACCGCAGGGGACGAACGGCAGCCGCGTCCCGCTGCCCCGCCGGCGGCTTCCTGCTAAGGTGTGACCGATGTCACGGCAAGTATCCGGGTCGTTGGGAAGAAGGCACCGGCAGGCAGGCTTCACGCTGGTCGAGCTGCTGATCGCCGTCGTCGTGGTCGGCATCCTGGCCGCGGTGGCGCTGCCGTCGTTCGTCGACTCGGTGCGCAAGAGCCGCCGCACCGACGCCTTCGCCGCGCTGTCCGCGGTGCAGCAGGCGCAGGAGCGCTGGCGCAGCAACCGCGCCGCGTACGCGTCGTCGCTCACCGCGGCGGCCACCGACGACCCGCCCGGCCTCGGCCTGCCGGGCACCAGCGCCAAGGGCTACTACACGCTGGCGATCTCCGATGCGACGGCCACCGGCTACACCGTCACCGCGACGGCCAACGAAGGCACGACGCAAGCCGGTGACGGCAGCTGTCAGCGCCTGCGCGTGCGCGTGGCCGGCGGCAACATCTTCTACGGGTCGGCGGGTGCCAGCGGCGACTTCGACGAGTCGGCGGGCAACCGCTGCTGGGCGCGGTGATGAAGTCGCCGCGCGGGTTCACGCTGGTCGAACTGATGGTCGTCCTGGCCGTGCTCGGTGTCATCGTGGTGCTGGCGGCGCCGTCGCTGCGCGATTTCATCCTCACCCAGCGCCTGAAGAGCATCAACGCCCAGCTGGTCACCGACCTGCAGTTCGCCCGCAGCGAGGCCATCGCGCGGCGAACCTGGGTGCGCGTGGCGTTCCGCTCGAACAGCAGCGTGACCTGCTACACGCTGTACACCACCGTCAACAACGTCAACAGCGTGCGCTGCAACTGCCTGCTGGGTGCCGGCGCCGCCTGCGGGACCAACGCCACCGAGATCAAGACCGTGCAGGTGCCGGCCAAGCTCTCGGTGCGCGTGACGCCCGCGCAGTCGGACACCGCATTCGCGTTCGACCACATCACCAACTCGATCGCGCGCATCCCGACGGATGACTTCTCGCAGCCGGTCAACCGCTTCATGGTCGATGCGTCGATCGATTCGAGCCGCGTGCTGCGCACCATCGTCAATCGCGCCGGGCGCACCTCGGTATGCAGCCCGCCCGGGTCCACGCTGTCGGAGCCGCCATGCACGTGATGCACACCCGTCGGCATCGCACTGCGGCGCCCGGGCCGGCGCGTCAGCGCGGTCTCACGCTCGTCGAGCTGATGGTGGGCATCGCGGTGGGCCTGTTCATCGTCGCCGCCGCCGCGATGCTGGTGGTCACGCAGCTCAACGACAACCGCCGCCTGCTGCTCGAGACCCAGCTGCAACAGGACCTGCGCGCCGCCGCCGAGATCATCACGCGCGAGCTGCGCCGTGCCGGTCACTGGACACTGTCGGAACGCCTGGTGTGGACCGCCGCCGGCCCCAACGAGAACAACCCGTTCGCCGCCGTCACTCCCGACGAGGAGGCAGCGACAGAAGCCCAGTTCCGCTACATGCGGCGCCCCGGCGAGGAGGGCCCGTTCGGGTTCCGGCTCGCCACCGTCGGCAGCGGCAGCGCGGCGCGCGGCGTCGTGCAGACGCTGCTGGCCGGTGGCGGCTGGCAGGACTTGACCGACAGCCTCGTGCTCGACGTCACGACGTTTTCCGTGACGCCGCGCCACGGTGCGGCGCTGCCGATCGCGTGTGCGCGCCTGTGCGCCGACGGCAGCACCGACTGCTGGCCGACGCTGACGGTGCGCGAGTTCGTCGTCGACATCGTCGCGCGCTCGGTGCGCGACCCCCTCGTCGAGCGCCGCCTCACCACCGTCGTGCGGCCGCGCAACGACCTCGTCGAGTTCCGCACCGGCGTCGCCAACCAGGCCTGCCCCGGCTGACCCCATGCGCCACGCCGCTTCCATCCCCACTGCGCGCCCCAGCGCCGCCCGCCAGCGCGGCGCAGCGACGCTCGTCGTCGTGATGGCGCTGCTGTTCGTCGTCGCGCTGACGGCGGCCTACACCGCGCGCAACCTCGTCTTCGAGCAGCGCACCGCGGCCAACCAGTACCGCTCGACGCAGGCCATCGAGGCCGCCGAGGCCGGCATCGAGTGGGCCATCGGGCAGCTCAACAGCGGGCGCATCGACGAGTTCTGCCGCCCGCACGACGACGCCAGCGCCGCCGCGCTGCCCACGAGCTTTCGCCAGCGCTACCTCGCGATCGACGCCGCCACCAGCGCGATCACGGTGCGCACGAGGTCCGACGGCGGCGTGCTCACGGCCGGCTGCGTGTTCGAAGCCGACATCGACCCGCCGTCGTGGCGCTGCAGCTGCCCGCTCGACGGCCCGGTCGATCTGACACCCCCCACCGGCGCCGACGCGGCCCCGGCGTTTCGCGTGCGCTTCGTCAACGTGCCGAGCCGCCCCGGCGTCGTTCGCATCGAGGCCAACGGCTGCACCCGCCTCGACGATGCGTGCCTGGCCTTTCCGGCGCAGGCGGTCGGTGGCGAAAGCCGCGCGACCGTCTCGACCCTCGTCGCGTTGAAGAGCGCGCTCGTCACCCCCCCGGCAGCCGCCGTCACGGTGCGACGCACGATCGGCGGCGCGTCCGCGCTCGAGGCGTACAACGCCGACGCGGCGTCGGGCGGCCTCACGCTGCACGTCGGCGTCGGCATCGACGAGGCCCCCGCGGCGGTCGCCGGGCCGGCGGGCACACCGCCCGAGCGCACCCAGCTGCTCGGCGACGCCGCGATGGCGGCGCTGACGCCCGAGCGCATGTTCGTCTCGGTATTCGGCATGTTCCGCTCGACGTACCGCGAGCAGCCCGCGGCCCTGCGCCTGGACTGCGCCAGCGGCTGCGGCCGCGCGATGCTGGCCGATGCCGTGCGGCTGAATCCCGGGCGCCTGCTGTGGATCGACGGCACCGCCGACCTCGACACCAGCGGCGCGATCGGCGCGGCGGGCGAGCCGGCGCTGCTGGTCTTCAACGGCGACGTCGTCGTGCGCGCCGGCAGCGACGTGCGGCTGCATGGTCTGGCGCACTTCGTCAACGCCGGCGGCGGCTCGGCTTGGGACGGCGACGGGCGCCTCGTCGTCGTCGGCGGCCTCGTCGCCGAAGGCGACTGGACGCTCACCGGCACCGGTCGCACGGTGGTCGCCTACGACGGCGCGGCGCTCGCGCGGCTGCGCACGACGCACGGCTCGTTCGTGCGCGTGCCCGGCAGCTGGAAGGACTTCTGACGATGGCACGGCAGCGCCAGCTCGGCATCTCGCTCGTCGAAGCGCTCGTCGCGCTGGCGGTGATGGCCTTCGGCCTGGTGGCCTATGTCGGCGTGCAAAGCGCGCTGCGCGCCAACGGCGACATCGCGCGCCAGCGCGCCGAAGCCACGCGCATCGCCCAGGAAGCCATCGAGTCGTGGCGCGCCTTCACGGCGATGCATGCCGACCCCGACCACCCCGAGTTCGTCACGTACGACGCCGTCGCGACGCAGCCGAGCGACACCGTCGAAGGGCTCAACGCCACCTACACCGTCGAGCGCTTCGTGCTCGACGACGCGCCGCTCAACGCGAAGACCGTCGTCGTCGACGTCGACTGGCGCGACCGCAACGACGAGCCGCAGCGCGTGCGCCTGGCCACCGCGATCGCCGCGGTGCCGCCCGAGCTGGCCGGCACGCTGAGCGTGCGCGGCGCCGGCAACCCGGGGCGGCTGCCCGCCGGCCGCCACCCGGCCATCCCGCTCGATGCGGTGCCGATCGAAGGCGGCCGCAGCCGCCTGCAGTTCGAACAGCCCGGCGGCGGCACGGTGGCCCTCGTCTTCAACGACCTGACCGGCGCGATCACGACGGTGTGCAGTCCCGCCAGCGTCTGCGCCGCCGTCGACGCACTGCTGCTCACGGGCCATGTGCGCTATGCGACGACGTCCACCGCCCCCACCGCGGCGGACGCCGAAGCGCCGCCGAGTCCGGTCGACCCGGTTGTAGGCGTCACGCTGCAGCGCACCGCACCGTCGGCGCGAACCGTCACCTGCTTCGTGCAGCGCCGCACGACCGACCTGCGCTACCTGTGCGCGGTGCCGGTGGCCACCGAAGGCGACGGCGCGCTGCGCTGGTCGGGCCGGTCGCAGCTGATGGGGCTGCCCTTGGCCGTCGACCGCGACGACGCCAGCGCAGCGCGCTACCGCGTGTGCCGCTACACCACGCAGCGCTCGCACGAGACGCTGCCCAACGACCAGCACCCGCTGGACTACACCGACGTCACGGTGCCGCTGGCCAACCAGAACTTCCTCGTGATCCGCGCCGGCGACGGCACGCTCGCCTTCGACTGCCCCGACGACGACCCGGCCACCGAGTTCGTCAACGGGCGCACCTGGCACCACCAGCCGCCGAACTGAGCCTCGGCGGCGAGCGCCGCCCCGCCCGTAGACTGCGCGCATGCTCAGCGACGCCGACCGGCAACACCTGCAGCGCGCGCTCGCGCTCGCGCACCAAAGCATCGGCCTGAGCGACCCGAACCCGCGCGTGGGCTGCGTGATCGTCGGCGACGGCTGGCAGGCCGAGGGCTTCACGCAGGCCGCCGGCCAGGCGCACGCCGAGGTGATGGCGCTGCGCGCCGCGCGTGCGGCCGGGCGCGACCTGCGCGGCAGCACCGTCTACGTGACGCTCGAGCCCTGCGCCCACTTCGGCCGCACGTCGCCGTGCTGCGACGCGCTGGTCGAGGCGGGTGTCGGCCGCGTCGTCGTGGCCGTCGGCGACCCGAACCCCCAGGTCGCCGGCCAGGGCATCGCCCGCCTGCGCGCGGCGGGTATCGCGGTGGACATGGCCGACGACGAGCTCGCGACCGCGTCGCGCGAGCTGAACATCGGCTTCTTCTCGCGCATGGAGCGCGGGCGGCCGTGGGTGCGCGTGAAGGTCGCCATGTCGCTCGACGGGCGCACCGCGCTGCTCAACGGCGCCAGCCAGTGGATCACCGGCGAGGCGGCACGCACCGACGGCCACGCGTGGCGCAGGCGCGCCGGTGCCGTGCTCACCGGCATCGGCACCGTGCTCGCCGACGACCCGCGGCTCGACGTGCGGCTGGTTGCGACCACGCTGCAGCCGCTGCGGGTGGTGGTCGATTCGAGCCTGCGCCTGCCAACGACGGCACGCCTGCTCGCACCGCCAGGCTCTGTGCTCATCGCGGCTGCGAGACCGTCACCGCAGCAGGAAGCCGCGCTGCGCAACCGCGGCGCGGAGGTGGTGACGCTGCCGAACGCACTAGGAGGGGTGGACCTGCCCACCCTTCTCGCACTGCTCGGCGAGCGCGGCGTCAACGAAGTGCACGTGGAAGCCGGCGCACGGCTCAACGGCGCGCTGCTCGACGCCGACCTCGTCGACGAATGGCTCGTCTACCTGGCCCCGTGCGTGCTCGGGCCAGGGCGCGAGTTCGCGCAACTGCCCGCCCGCGAAGACCTGGCCCAGTGCACGCGGCTGCAGTACGTCGACATCCAGCCGTGCGGCAGCGACCTGCGCGTGCGCGCACGCCCGCAGGCCGGGGCGCTCGGGCCTCGCTGACCCGGGTGAAGCGCGTTGACGGAACTGCCGACGACGCAGCTCACGGTCTGGGTCAGACACGGTCCCGACCGAATCGACGGCGGCCGCCGGTGTCGCCACATTTGACACGCGAACGGGCGTCCATCCCCAAGTTGTTGATTCATGAGGCGGTCTTCTTTGGCTTGAACTTTGCTACCCACGCTTACCGCGTACTGCGAACCCGCAATTCAAGGCAGCCATGAACAACAGCATCCCGTCACGCATCGCCAGCACGATCGGCGCCGTCCTTCTCGTCGCCCTCGGGCTTTCGGCGCACGCGGCGACGTCGACGTATGTGGGCAGCGATGCCGACGCGAATGGGACGGTGCCGGATACGGGCGCGTCGGTGACGGCTCGCAACGATTTCTTGTCCGCCCTTGATCCCGCCCAAACTCCTTGGGAGGAGGGCTTCGAGTCCTTCAACAAAGATGACCTCGCGCCGTTGACCCTGTTTGGAGGTCGCGCTTCGCTGGGTTTCTCGAGTCCCGCCAGTCCCGCAGACAGTTCCGGGCGCATTGAGAACGCGCTTACCGGCGACGACGGATCATTTCCAGGCCGATTCAACACGACGCCCAATGGCAAGACCAAGGCCTGGTGGCAGTCATCGGGCAGCTTCACGATCACGTTCAAAGAGGCCGTCGAAGCGTTCGCCTTCTTCGCGACCGACCTCGGCGACTTCGACGGGTCGCTGTTGGTCGAGTGGTTCCTCAATGAGCAGTCTCAAGGTGAACAACAATTCGATGGATCAGCAACCGGGCCGAACGGCTCCCTCTTGTTCTTCGGCTTCACCAATGCGGACGGATTCAATAGGGTCGAGTTCACGATCACTCAGAACGCGAATGGGGCTGACGAATTCGACATCATCGGCTTCGACGATCTCATCGCCGGCTACTTGAAGCAGCCCACGAACGGCGTTCCGGAGCCCGCCTCGCTGGCCCTGCTGGGCCTTGGCTTGTGTGGTGTCGCCGCGTTCCGGCGCCGCCGTCCCTGAAGACTCGGCCGCGGCCACGCGCCGCCGCCCTGCCACAATGCCGGCATGTTCACCGGCATCGTCACCGCCGTCGGCCGCATCGTCGACTCCGCCCCGCTGGGCACCGAGCGCGAGCACGGTCGCCGGCTCACGGTCGAGACGCCGGCCGGCTACCTCGCCGACGTCGCTCTGGGCGACAGCATCGCGCTCAACGGCGCGTGCATGACGGTCACGTCGCTCGACACGGCGGCCTCGCGCTTCACCGTCGACGTCTCGGCCGAGAGCCTGGCGTGCACCGCCGGGCTCGCGCAGACCGGCCCGGTCAACCTCGAGAAGGCGCTGCGCGCGAACGACCGGTTGGGCGGCCACCTGGTCAGCGGCCACGTCGACGGCATCGGCACCGTCACGCACTTCGCCCCCGTGGGCGAGTCTTGGGAGCTGCGCGTGCTGGCGCCGAAGGAGCTGGCGCGCTTCGTCGCCTACAAGGGCTCGATCACCGTCAACGGCGTGAGCCTGACCGTCAACCGCGTCGACGACCGGCCCGACGGCTGCGAGTTCAGCATCAACCTGATCCCGCACACGGTCGCCCACACGACGCTCGGCACGCTGGCGCCCGGCGCGCGCGTGAACCTGGAAGTCGACCTGATCGCGCGCTACGTCGAGCGGATGCTGCGCCCGGCGTGAAGACACCCCCCGATTCGCGGGGCAGGCGCAGGCAGTTTGGCACGCCGGCCGGCGCCGCCGGGATCTTCCGGGCTGCGACGCGGGTCTCGACGGCTACGATGACGGCCGTGAAGTCAAGATTTCCGACACCGGCACTGCGAGCGCTCGCTTTGGCCGCGCTCGTGGCCAGCGCCCCCCTCGCCGACGCCGCCGTCGACACGCGCACGTCGCGCTACTACGAGGACGCGCTCGCGCGCTACGAGAAGAAGGACCTCGCCGGCGCGATCATCCAGCTGAAGAACGCGCTGCAGATCGACAAGAACTTGCTGCCGGTGCAGGTGCTGCTCGGGCGCGCCTTGCTCGACAGCGGCGACGTGGTCCAGGCCGAGGTGGCGTTCAGCGAAGCGTTGCGGCTCGGTGTCAACCGTGCCGAGGTCGTGGTGCCGCTGGCGCAGGCGCTCGTCGGCCAGGGCAAGCCCGATGCGGTGCTCAACGACCACCGATTCGCGCTCGACGGGCTGCCGCGAACGACGCAGTACCGGCTGCTGCTGCTGCGCGCCGGGGCGGCAGCCGAAATGGCCGACATGCGCACGGCGCTGAAGGCGGTCGACGACGCGCGCGCCATCGATGCCACCGACGCCGGAAGCTGGATCGCGGAAGTGCCGATCCGCATCCGCTCGCGCCAGCTGCGCGAGGCGCTGGCTGCCGCGGACCGCGCCGTGGCGCTGGCGCCGCGGCTCGCCGAGGCGCACTACACACGCGGCGAGGCGCTGCACGTGGTGCCCGACCTGCGCGCCGCGCTGGCCAGCTACGACAAGGCGATCGAGCTCGACCCCGGCCACGTCGCCGCGCGCGTCGCGCGAGCCGGCATTCACGTCGACCAGAACCGCCTCGACGCCGCGCTACGCGACATCGCCGAGGTCGACAAGGCCGGCGCCGGTGACCCGCGCGCGTTGTTCCTCAAGGCGGTCGTTGCCGAGCGCCAAGGTCGGACGGCCGACGCGCGTGCCGCACTCAACGAGGTGACCGCGCTGGTCGACCGCGTGCCGTCGCAGTTCCTGCGCTACCGGCCGCAGACGCAGATGCTCGGCGGCCTGGCGCACTACGGTCTGGGCCAGCGTGAGAAGGCACGGCCCTATCTGGAAGGCGTGCTGCGTTCGCACCCCGGCAGCCCGGTCGCCAAGGTGCTGGCAAGCCTCTACATCGCCGATCGCAACCCCGACGGCGCGATCGACGTGCTGGGCAAGTACGCGCGCGCCAACCCCGGCGACACACAAGCCCTGGTGCTGCTGGCCAGCGCGCACATGGCGCAGGGCCGCCATGGCCGCGCAACGCAGATCCTGCAGGACGCGCTGAAGCAGACGGACCAGCCGCAGCTGCGCACCGCGCTCGGACTGAGCCTGGTCGGCGGCGCGCGCTTTGGCGACGCGATCAAAGAGTTCGAGGCCGCCTTCGCGAAAGACCCGAAGTCGCTGCCCGCCGGATACGCGCTGGCCTCGATGTACGTGCACGCCGGCCAAGGCCGGCCGGCAGTGCGCGTGGCCGAAGCGGTGAACAAGGCACACCCCGGCAACGCCGGCGTGCTGGCGCTGCTCGGCTCGGCACGGCGGCTGGCCGGGGACTCGGCCGGTGCCCGCAGCGCGCTGCAAGCGGCGGTCGACGCCGACGCGTCGCTCGTTGCCGCCCACCTCGAGCTGGCACGACTGGAGATCGACACCGGCGCGCTGCCGCGCGCGCGCGAACACCTCGACCGTGCGCTGAAGCTCGACGCCAACAACACCCAGACGCTGATGACACTGGCCGAGGTGGCCGAGCGCGCCGGCCAGTTGGCCGACGCACAGCGCTGGCTGAGCCGCGCCGACGAAGTGGCCGGACCGAGCAGCGCCGCGCCGGCGCTGGCCCTGGTCGACTTTCACCTGCGGCATCGGCAACTCGACGCGGCGCGCGAGGCCGTGGCCAGCGCGATCGGCAAGGCGCCCGAGGCGGCACCGACCTCACTGGCCGCCGCCCGGGTCGCGCTGGCGCGCGGCGAGGCCGCGGCCGCGCGCAGCCACCTGCAGCGCGCTGCGACTTCGGCAGGCTACAACGTGCCGCTGCTCAGGCAGATCGCGGCGCTGCAACTGCAGGCCGGTGCGCCGCAGGCGGCGGCGCACCGGCCTGGACAAGGCGCTCGACGAGCGGCCGGACGACACCCCGTTGTTGGTACTGCGCACCGCAGCCGACATTCAGCTCGGCAACCTGGCCGCGGCCGAACAGCGCGCCCGTCGCGTCCTGGCGAGCCAGCCGCGCTCGGGGCTGGGGCACGCGCTGCTCGGCGACGTCGCCGCCGCTCGCGGCCAGCGCGATGCGGCGCTCGCAGCCTATCGACAGTCGCACGAACTCGAGCGCAGCTCGGCCAGCCTGATGCGCGTCTTCGCCGCGATGGCGCCGCGCGACACCGCTGGGGCCCTCCGCTTGGCCGAGCAGTGGCTCGCCAGTCACCCGGGCGACGCCGTGGTCTGGCGCGCGCTGGCCGACACGCAGCTCAACGCCGGCCAGGTCGCCGCCGCCCGCCGCAGCTACGAGGCGCTGCTGAGGCTCAGGCCCGATGACGCCGACGCGGTCAACAACCTCGCCAACATCCTCGTGCAGCAAAGCGACCCCGCCGCGCTGCCGATGGCCGAGCGCGCGCTCGCGCTGGCGCCGGGAACCCCGCACATCGTCGGCACCGTCGGCTGGGCGGCGTTCAAGGCCGGGCAGACCGACCGCGCGGTGCAGCTGTTGCGCGACGCGCGGCTGCGCGACCCGTCCAACGGCGACACGCGCTACTTCCTCGGCAGCGTGCTCGCGAGCCTGGGGCGCGACGCCGAGGCACGGGAGGAACTCAATGCGGCACTGGCCGCCGGGACGGGTGGCCAGCACCGCGCGCAAGCCCAGCAACTGTTGGCCACGCTGAAGTAGCCCCGAAGCCCGCCGTCCAAGGCCGGGGGCCGTGCGGCAGCCGCTGACGAGGCATCGGGCGACTGGCGCCGGCAGTGCGTCCGCCTTGCGTGGCCGGCGTCGACAAGGCGCGAGGCACCGGATCACGGGGTATCTGGATCTGTCGGCGCGGCTTACACTCCGTCACGCCTGAGCTGGATTCGAACTGCAAGTCCACGTCAGGCAAAGACTTTTCACCGTGGCCCGCTGATTGCTTGAAGCTGCCAAAGCCCGCTCTTGCGGCGAGCACCGCGATCCAGAAGGATTCCATCATGCCGAGCTTGCGCCTTGCCTTCGCCGCCCTCGTGATCGGCTCTGCGTTCGCCGCCCCGGCGATGGCCCAGACCAAGACCTGGAGCTTCGGTGATGCCACTTCGCCCGGCTCATGCTCGATCAACAACGGTTCGTACGGCAACGTGGCCAGCTGCACTCAGCAACCGGCCGGGACGGTCACCGACTTGACCGTGCGTGCCTACAGCTCGACGGGCACTGGGACCGTCTATGAGACAGCAGCGCTGAACTATTGGGGCCCTGATTCCGGGTTCGGTGTCTACAACCAGCTTGAAGGCACCAGTGTGGGATCCCCCAATCATTCGATGGACAACAGCACCAGCGTTGGCGCCATCGACATGATGTTGCTGAGCTTCACCAGCGCCGAAATCCTCAAGAGCGTCACGATCGGCTGGTCCGGCACCGATGGCGACTTCCAGGTGCTGGCTTACACCGGAAGCGCACCGTTCTCGACCGACTCGATTGTCGGCAAGACGGCTGCCCAGATGCTGACGGGAGGCTGGTCGCTGGTGACGACGGTCAACGGCGCCGGCAACATCTCGACACCCGATCTGAATTACGCGGTCAACGCAGGCAAGGTGTCGTCGAGCTACTGGCTGATCAGCGCCTTCAACAGCGCCTTCGGAGGATCGGGCGCAACCACGGGCGTTGATGCAATCAAGGTGCTGGCTGTCACGACGCAAGGCTCCACGAACGTGCCGCTGCCCAACACGCTGGCCCTGGCCGGACTCGGCCTGTTCGCCATCGCACGCATGCGCCGCCGTCAATCGATCTGAGGTGCAGCGGCGCGTTCGCCGCCGGGACTCAAGACGACAGCCCGACCCCGATCGGGCTGTTCGGCTTCTTGCCGCCCCTTCGCCGACCCGAAGCCATGGGCTCGCTCTCGCGCGAGTCGGCTGCCGTGCCGGTGGTGACCGTCCGGCAGGCTGACGGACCGCCTCGGGCGGCGACTTGCACCCGCCACCTACAATCCACCCCATGATTTCCCCCATCCCCGAGCTGGTGGCCGAGCTGGCCGCCGGCCGCATGGTGATCCTCGTCGACGAGGAGGACCGTGAGAACGAAGGCGACCTGGTGCTGGCCGCCGACCACGTGACGCCCGAGGCGATCAACTTCATGGCCCGTTTCGGCCGCGGGCTGATCTGCCTGACGCTCACGCGCGAGCACTGCCAGCGCCTGCAGCTGCCACCGATGGCCGCGCGCAACGGCACCAAGCACGGCACCGCGTTCACCGTCTCGATCGAGGCCGCGCAGGGCGTGACCACCGGCATCTCGGCGGCCGACCGCGCGCACACGATCAAGACCGCGGTGGCGCGCGACGCCAAGCCGAGCGACCTCGTGCAGCCGGGCCACGTGTTCCCGCTGCAGGCACAGGACGGCGGCGTGCTGATGCGCGCCGGGCACACCGAGGCCGGCTGCGACCTCGCGGCGATGGCCGGCTGCACGCCCGCAGCCGTGATCTGCGAGATCATGAAGGACGACGGCACGATGGCGCGGCTGGACGACCTCGTCGTCTTCGCGCGCGAGCACGGGCTGAAGATCGGCACCATCGCCGACCTGATCGCGTTTCGCAGCCACAACGAGTCGCTGATCGAGCGCATGGGCCGCCGCGTGCTCGTCACGCCGTGGGGGCCGTTCGACTGCACCGTCTTCAAGGACCGCACCGGTGGCGTGCACCTGGCGCTGGCCATCGGCCAGTGGAGCGGCGCCGACGAGGTGCTGGTGCGCGTGCACGAGCCGCTGTCGCTGATGGACGTGCTCGACGCCGGCAGCAGCCCGCACTCGTGGCCGCTGCCCGAGGCGCTGCGCGCGCTGCAGTCCGAAGGCCGCGGCGTCGCCGTGCTGCTCAACGCCGGCGACGACGCCGATGCGCTGCTCGCGCGCGCGCTGCCGGCCAGCGCCGCGCCGGCGCCGCGCGGGCAGATGGACCTGCGCACCTACGGTGTGGGCGCGCAGATCCTGCGCCAGCTGGGCGTCGTGCGCATGAGGCTGCTGGGCCACCCGCGCCGCATGCCGAGCATGACTGGCTACGGGCTCGAGGTGACCGGCTTCGTCGCCGGCCCCGCGGCCGCACTGCAGCGGGCCGCGGCATGAAGCACGCCGACCAGGGCCGCGCCGCGCGGCTCGACGGCTCGCGGCTGCGCGTGGGCATCGTGCGCGCGCGCTTCAACGACGCGATCACCACCCGGCTGCTCGACGCGTGCCGCGCCGAGCTCGCAGCGCTGGGCGTGGCGGCCGACAACACGCGCGTCGTCGAGGTGCCCGGCGCGCTCGAGGTGCCCGTCGCGCTGCAGGCGCTGGCCGAGCGCGACGAGTTCGACGCGCTCGTCGCACTGGGCTGCGTGATCCGCGGCGAGACCTACCACTTCGAGCTCGTGGCCAACGAGAGCGGCGCCGGCGTCACGCGCGTCGCGCTCGACCACGGCGTGCCGGTGGCCAACGCCATCCTCACCGTCGAGGACGAGGCCCAGGCCTGGGCGCGCGCCGAGGACAAGGGCCGCGACGCCGCGCGCGTGGCCGTCGAGATGGCGCTGCTGCTGGACGACCTGCGATGACCACCGAGCCCACCCCCACGCCGCCGCCGCGCAGCGGCCGCCGCGCCAACCCGCGCCACGCGCGCCGGCGCGCGCGCGAGTTCGCGCTGCAGGGCCTGTACGAGTGGCTCGTCGGCAAAGCCGACGCCGGCGCGATCGACGCCCACGTGCGCGAGCAGGACGGCTTCGCGCACTGCGACCGCGTGCACTTCGACGCGCTGCTGCACGGCTGCATCGAGCAGGCGGCCGACCTCGACGCGCAGCTCGCGCGCCACGTCGACCGCAAGACGAGCGAGCTCAGCCCGGTGGAACACGCGGCGCTGCTGATCGGCACCTACGAGCTGCGGCACTGCCTCGACGTGCCGTACAAGGTCGCGATCAACGAGGCGGTCGAGCTGGCCAAGACCTTCGGCGGCACCGACGGCCACAAGTACGTCAACGGCGTGCTCGACAAGGTGGCCGCGGACCTGCGCCCGGCCGAGGTGCGGGCGGCGCGCGGCGGCTGATACCCGCAGACGCGACGCGGCAGCGAGCCGCGCCACCGCCCCAAGGCTACGCCGTCTTGCGCACACGGCCTGTGACCATGCCTTCGTGACTGGCGTGTGACCATCGTGTACCAGTGCACGGTTCGTCTAGCGGGCACCCATTCGCGGGGATGACGCACGCGGACCCGTCCTGCACGATCCGCTCGCATCGAGTGTCAAGTGCACCGACACCCCGCGGGGTGATCCAGGGCACCCGGGCAGCCCCCAAGGCGCCCCGCGACGTCCGCAGTCAAGCCGTCAATGATCCGCATCTTCAACCACTACCTGCACCGCCGCACGCTGCTGCAGGTGATGATCGACCTCGGGCTGATCGTGGCGCTGGTGCTGGCGCTGAGCCTGGGGCCGCTGGGCGATGCCGGCCAGGGCATCGCGCTGCCGCTGCTGGCGGCGCTGGTGCTGGCCGCGTGCGTGTTCGTGATCAACTCGGCCACCGGCTTCTACGAGTACGCGCACAACCGCACGCTGCTGCAGTCGCTCGCGCGTGCGACGGCGGGCATCGTCGTCGGGCTGCCGCTGGCGTGGCTGATCTTCGGGCTGCTGCCGGCGGCGGTGCCCGGACGCGAGCTGATGCAGCTCGCGGCGATGGGCGGGGTGGCCGCCGTGTTCGGCCAGCGCGTGTTCTTCTCGCACTCGAAGGCGCAGTCGCTGATCCGCACGCGCATCCTGATCTATGGCGCCGGCCCCGCGGCGCAGCTCGTGGCGCAGACGCTGACGCAGTCGGACCCGCACGCCGAGATCGTCGGCTTCGTCGTCGGCCCGAACGAGACCGAGATCGCGGTGTCGTCTCACGAGATCCTGAAGTCCGACCGGCCGCTGTCGGAGCTGGCGCGCGACCTGCGCGTCGACGAGATCGTCGTCGCGCTGTCGGAGCGCCGCGGCGGCAGCATGCCGCTGCGCCAGCTGCTCGACTGCAAGCTGTCGGGCGTGCGCGTGCTCGACATCTCGGCGCACTTCGAGAAGTCGCTGGCGCAGATCCGCATCGACCACGTGCACGCCGGTGCGCTGATCTTCGGCGAAGGCTTCAACCAGGGCTGGCTGCGCACCGTCGTCAAGCGCGTGTTCGACGTCGTGTGCGCGCTGGTGCTGCTGTCGCTGGCGCTGCCGGTGATGGTCGTCACCGCGATCGCGATCAAGCTCGAGTCGCGCGGGCCGGTGTTCTACCGCCAGGTGCGCGTGGGCTACAACGGCAAGCCGTTCGAGGTCATCAAGTTCCGCAGCATGCGCAGCGACGCCGAGGGCGACGGCAAGCCGCGCTGGGCCAAGGCCAACGACGACCGCGTCACGCGCGTCGGGCGGCTGATTCGCAAGCTGCGCATCGACGAGCTGCCGCAGCTGATCAACGTGCTGCGCGGCGAGATGAGCCTCGTGGGCCCGCGCCCCGAGCGGCCCTACTTCGTCGAGCAGCTGACGCAGCAGGTGCCGTTCTATGCGGTGCGCCACAGCATGAAGCCCGGCGTCACCGGCTGGGCGCAGGTGCGCTACCACTACGGCGAGTCGGTCGAGGACGCCAAGCGCAAGCTCGAGTACGACCTGTACTACGTGAAGAATCACTCGCTGTTCCTCGACCTCGTCATCATCCTCGAGACGATCGCGGTGGTGCTGACGGCGCGCGGCTCGCGTTGACGCCGCCGGTCCTGCTCGGGCACTTCGGCGCGCTGGCGCCGTGCGGGTCGCCGCGGCGCCGGCCCTAGACTTTCGGCCATGGACACCGCCGCCACCGACCTGACCGGCTACGGCTTCGCCGTCGCGGCGCTGCTGTACGCGGCGTTCGGCGCCCATCTGGCCTCTACGGGGCTGCTGAAGAAGTCGCAGCCGGCGGCGCCGTGGACGTTCCTCGGCGCCGTCGCGGCCACGGCGCTGTGGGGCGTCGTCGGCGCGGTCGAGATGTGGGTCACCGGCGACGCGGCGGCGCCGTCGATCGTCGGCGCCGACCTGGCGCGGCACGCGCTGTGGTTCGGCTTCCTGCTCGGGCTGCTGCACCCGGGCACGGGCGCGCGGCCGGCGTGGCGGGAGTTCGGCATGCTCGGCGTGGCGGCCGCGGCGCTGATCGTGGCGGCGGGCGCGCTGATCGCCCTCGATGCGGCGCGCGTGCTGCACCCCACCTGGCGCCTGCGCGTCGAGCCGCTGCTGCTGCTGGGCATCGCGGTGCTCGGCCTGATCCTCGTCGAGCAGCTGTTCCGCAACCTGCCCGAGGACTCGCGCTGGAGCGCCAAGCCGCTGTGCCTGGGGCTGGGGCTGCTGTTCGTCTACGACATCTACCTGTACTCGCAGGCGGTGCTGTTCGCGCACCTGGACGGCGACGCGCTCGCGGTGCGCGGCGTCGTGCACGCGCTGGCGGTGCCGCTGCTGTTCGTCGCATCGAAGCGCCACGCGAACTGGATCGCCAAGCTGCGCGTCTCGCGCGCGGCGGCGTTCCACTCGGCGACGCTGCTGCTGGCCGGCGCGTACCTGCTGTTCATGTCGGCGATCGGCTACTACGTGCGCTACACCGGCGGCGAGTGGGGCCGCGCGCTGCAGATCGCGCTGCTCGTCGCGGCGCTGGCCGCGCTGGCGGTGCTCGCGGTGTCGGGCACCGTGCGCGCGAAGCTGCGCGTGTTCCTCGGCAAGCACCTGTTCCACTACCGCTACGACTACCGCAAGGAGTGGCTGCAGTTCACGTCGCGGCTGACGGCGACCCACTCGCCGCAGGAACTGGGCACGTCGGTGACGCACGGGCTGGCCGACCTCGTCGAGAGCCCAGCCGGCGCGCTGTGGCTCAAGAGCGCCGACAGCCGCGCCTTCGTGCAGGCCGCGGGCTGGAACATGCCGCCCAGCGCCGCGCGCGAGCCGGCCGACTCGCCGTTCGCCGCGTTCCTGCTCGAGCGCGGCTGGATCGTCGACCTCGACGAGTGCCGCGACCGGCCGGCGCGCTACGACGGCCTCGTCGTGCCCGACAGCGTGCGCAGCGCGCCGCAGGCGTGGCTCGTCGTGCCGCTGATCGTCGCCGACGCGCTGATCGGCTGGGTCGTGCTCGCGCGCGCGCGCACGCCGCTCGAGCTCGACTGGGAAGTCACCGACCTGCTGAAGACCGCGGCGCGCCAGGCCGCGGCCTTCCTCGCGCAGATGCAGGCCACCGAGGCGCTGCTCGAGGCGCGCAAGTTCGACGCCTTCAACCGCATGTCGGCGTTCGTCGTGCACGACCTGAAGAACATCGTGACACAACTCTCGCTGCTGCTGAAGAACGCGCAGCGCCACCGCGACAACCCCGAGTTCCAGCAGGATATGCTGGCCACGGTCGAGAACTCGCTCGACAAGATGCGCCAGCTGATGCTGCAGCTGCGCGAGGGCCAGGCGCCCGCGGCCGGCCGCCCGAGCGGCGTGGACCTGGCGCCGATCGCGCAGCGGCTGGCGGCGATGGCGCGCGAACGCGGCCGCGAGGTGGAGGTGATGGTGATCGACCGCGTGATGACCCGCGGGCACGAGGAGCGCGTCGAGCGGGTGCTCGGCCACCTGGTGCACAACGCGCTCGACGCGACGCAGCCCGACCAGCGCGTGTGGCTCAAGCTCGAGCGCGCCAGCGGCCAGGCGCGCATCGAGGTCGGCGACACCGGCTGCGGGATGTCGCAGGAGTTCGTCAACACCCGCCTGTTCAAGCCGTTCAGCACGACGAAGAAGACCGGCATGGGCATCGGCACGTTCGAGAGCTTCCAGTACGTGCAGGAACTGGGCGGCAAGATCGAGGTCGACAGCCGCGAAGGTGCCGGCACCGTCGTCACGCTGCTGATGCCGCTGTTCGACGCCGGCACCGAGGACCGCCCGCTGGCCCTGCAGGCCTGACCCCCCGCCCCCGATGAGCGCCACCAAGCCCCCTCCGCTGCTGATCGTCGAAGACGACCTCGCGCTGCAGAAGCAGATCAAGTGGTCGCTCGACGGCTGGGAGTCGGTCACCGCGCACGACCGCGACAGCGCGCTGGTGGCGATGCGTCGCCACAACCCGGCGGTCGTCACGATGGACCTCGGGCTGCCGCCCGACCCCGACTCGACGTCGGAGGGCTTCAAGCTGCTCGAGCAGCTGCTCGATGCCGACCCCAACGTCAAGGTCATCGTGCTGACCGGCCAGAACGACCAGGCCAACGCGCTGAAGGCCATTGCACTGGGCGCCTACGACTTCTTCGCCAAGCCGTTCGAGCCCGAGCTGCTGAACCTGACGATCGCGCGCGCGTACCGCGTGTGGGAGCTGCAGACCGAGAACCAGCGCCTGCAGCAGATGCACCAGCCCGACGCGCTTGCGGGACTCATCACGCGCGATGCGGCGATGCTCAAGATCGCGCGCACGATCGAGAAGGTCGCGCCCAGCGACGCCACCGTGATGCTGCTCGGCGAGTCGGGCACCGGCAAGGAGGTGCTCGCGCAGGGGCTGCACCAGGCGAGCAGGCGCAAGGGCAAGTTCGTCGCGATCAACTGCGCGGCGATCCCCGAGAACCTGCTCGAAAGCGAATTGTTCGGCTACGAGAAAGGTGCCTTCACCGGCGCCGCGAAGACGACGCCGGGCAAGATCGAAACCGCACACGGCGGCACGCTGTTCCTCGACGAGATCGGCGACCTGCCGGCGGCGCTGCAGTCCAAGCTGCTGCGCTTCCTGCAGGAGCGCAAGGTCGAGCGGCTCGGCGCGCGGCAGGAGATCCCGATCGACGTGCGCGTCGTCTGCGCGACGCACCAGGACCTGCAGCAGCAGATCCGCGACGGCCGCTTCCGCGAGGACCTGTACTACCGGCTCGCCGAGATCGTCGTGCAGATCCCGCCGCTGCGCGAGCGCCAGGGCGACGCGGTGCTGCTCGCGCACGCGTTCCTGCGCCGCTTCGCGCAGGAGCAGCGCAGGAGCCTCGCCTTCACCGACGAGGCGCTGACCGCGATCGACCGCCACCCGTGGCCCGGCAACGTGCGCCAGCTGCTCAACGTCGTCAAGCGCGCGGCGATCATGGCCGAGAGCAACCGCGTCGGCTGCGACGACCTCGGGCTGCCGGCGCCGGCCCCCGCCGACCCCGCCGCGGCCGACGCCGACACGCTGGACCTGCGCACGGTGCGCGAGCGCGCCGAGCGCGCCGCCGTCGTCGCCGCGCTGGCGCGCACCAACGACAACATCGCGAAGGCGGCCGAGCTGCTCGGCGTCAGCCGCCCGACGCTGTACGACCTGCTCAACCGGCTGGCGATCAAGACCTAGCCGCCGCCGCACCGACACCCGAACGGACCCACCCGATGCGCACGCCCCGCCCCCTGATCGCCGCCCTTGCGGCCGCCGCGCTGCTTGCCGCCTGCGGCGACTCGAAGGACCCGCAGGCCCTCGTCGCGTCGGCGCGCGAGTACCTCGCGAAGAACGACCACGCCGCCGCGATCATCCAGCTGAAGAACGCGCTGCAGGCCGACACCAACTCGGCCGAGGCGCGCTTCCTGCTCGGCCGCGCGCTGCTGGCCAGCGGCGACGCCGCCGGCGCCGCCGTCGAGCTGCGCAAGGCGCGCGAGCTCAAGCACCCCGACAACGAGGTCGTGCCGCTGCTGGCGCGCGCGATGCTCGCGCAAGGCCAGTTCAAGCCGCTGAACGACCAGTTCGACGACGTGCGCCTCGACGACCCGAAGGCGCAGGCCGACCTGAAGGTCACGCTGGCCAACGCCTACGTCGCGCGCGGTCTGCCCGAGCAGGTCGACGCCGCGGTCAAGGCCGCGCTCGCGGCGCAGCCCGACCATCCCGGCGCGCGCGTGCTGCAGGCGCGGCGGCTGGCCGGCCAGCGCGACGTCGACGGCGCGATGAAGATCGTCGACGAGGTCATCGCACAGTACCCGCAGGACGACGGCGCGTGGAAGTTCAAGGCCGACTTGCTGCTCGCCGCGCGCAACAACCGCGACGGCGCGCTCGACGCGTACCGCAAGGCCGCCGGCTTCAACCCGCGCAACCTCGACGCGCACGCTGGCGCGCTGGCGATCCTGTTCACACGCAACGACGCCGCGCAGGTCAAGCCCCAGCTCGAGCAGCTGCGCAAGGTCTACCCGAAGCACCCGCAGACGCAGTACTTCGACGCCCAGCTCGCGTTCCTCGAGCGCGACTTCAAGAAGGCGCGCGAGACGGTGCTCGCGCTGGTCAAGGTCACGCCCGACAACGTGCGCGTGCTGCAGCTGGCCGGCGCCGTCGAGCTGCAGGCCGGCTCGCCGCTGCAGGCCGAGACCTACCTCGCTCGCGCGCTGCAGCTCGCCCCCGATCTGCCGCTGGCGCGGCGGCTGCTGACGCAGGCGTACCTGCGCAGCGGCCAGGCCGACAAGGCGCTCGAGACGATCGGCCCCGCGCTGAAGGCGCCCAGCGCCGATGCGGTCACGTTCGCGCTCGCCGCCGAGGCCCACCTGCTGGCGGGCAACGTCAAGGAGGCCACCGACTACTTCGGCCGCGCCGCGAAGCTGAACCCGACCGACATCCGCAGCCGCTCGGCGGTCGCGCTGGCCGACATCTCGCGCGGCAACGTGGCCGACGGCTTCGAGCAGCTCGAGGCGCTCGCCGCCGAGGACAAGACCGGCACCACCGCCGACATGGCGCTGATCAGCGCGCACTTGATGCGCCGCGAGTTCGACGCGGCGCTCAAGGCCATCGCCGGCCTCGAGAAAAAGCAGCCCGACAAGCCGCTGGCGCACAACCTGCGTGGGCGCGTGCTGCTGGCACAGAAGAACACCGACGCGGCGCGTGCGAGCTTCGAACAGGCCCTGAAGCTCGATCCGGTGTACTTCCCGGCCGCCGCCGCGCTGGCCGCGCTCGACCTGGCCGACAAGAAGACCGACGCGGCGCGCGCGCGCTTCCAGGGCATCCTCGCGAAGGACGCGAAGAACGTGCCGGCACTGCTCGCGCTGGCCGAACTGAGCGCGCGCACCGGCGGCAGCAAGAACGAGGTCGGCAAGCTGCTCGCCGACGCCGTCGCCGCCGCCCCCGACGCGGTGCGCCCGCGGCTGCTGCTGATCGAACACCACCTGCGCAACAATGACATGCGCGCCGCGACGACCGTCGCGCAGGCCGGTGTCGCCGCACAGCCCAACAGCCCCGAGCTGCTCGACGCGCTGGGCCGCGTGCAGATGGCCGCCAACGACCACCAGCAGGCGCTGGCCACGTTCAACAAGCTCGCGAGCCTGCAGCCGCAGGCGGCGCAGCCGCACCTGCGCGTGGCGGGCGTGCAGCTGGCGATGAAGAACGAGGCCGCGGCCCGGCAGAGCCTGGACCGGGCGCTGAGGATCACGCCGAACCTCGTGGCCGCCCAGCAGCAGCTGATCGCGCTGGACATGGCGGCCAAGAAGCCCGACGCGGCGCTGGCCACGGCGCGCACGGTGCAGAAACAGCGCCCCGGCGAGCCGGTGGGCTTCGTCTTCGAGGGCGACATCCACGCTGCGCAGCGCAACTTCGACGCCGCGGCTGGCGCCTACCGCACCGCGCTCGCGAAGGCACCGAACCAGAGCGAAACCGCGGTCAAGCTGCACTCGACGCTGCGCGCGGCCAACAAGCCGGCCGAGGCCGAGCGCTTTTCGGCCGGCTGGATGAAGGACCACCCGAAGGACGCGCGCTTCCTGTTCCACCTCGGCGACCTGGCGCTGTTCCAGCGCGACTACGCCGGTGCCGAGGCGCGCTACCGCGCCGCGCTCGAGATCAACCCCGACAGCGCGATCGCGCTGAACAACGTCGCGTGGACGATGGCGCGCCAGGGCAAGCCCGGTGCGCTCGAGTACGCCGAGAAGGCCAACCGGCTGGCGCCGAACCAGCCGGTGTTCATGGACACGCTGGGCTACGTGCTGTCGGAAGCCGGCCAGCACGAGCGCGCGATCGAGGTGCAGCAAAAGGCCGTCGCCGCGCAGCCCGACACGCCGATGTACAAGCTGACGCTGGCCAACATCTACATCAAGGCCGGGCGCAAGGCCGACGCCGAGAAGACGCTCAACGAACTCGCCGCGCTGGGCGACAAGTTCAGCGGCCAGGCCGAGGTGAGCCGGCTGCTCAAGTCGCTGAAGGAAAGCTGACGCGCGCGGCGCGGGCGCGGGGCGGCCGCCGGCCGCCCGCCTCAAGTCGGGGTCGGAGGCGGCCGAAAACCCGACGGGCGGTCCGCACGCCGCCCGTCGCGTCACCGATGGCCCGCCTCGCCCACCCCTGCCCCACCCGGCACCCGTGCCGCGGTGCCGCCGCGCGATGAAGCGCACGCTGCGCTCGCGCTGGCGCCGCGCCGTGCACGACGGCGTGCGCCGCGCGCTCGGCTTCCTGCCGCGCGAGTCGCGCTTCGCGCTGTACCGCGCGCTGGTCGACTGCGACCCGCACCCCGACCCGCGCCTTTCGCTGCACATCGCCGACACGCGCGACGACCTCGAAGCGTGCTTCGCGCTGCTGCACGACGCCTACGTCGCCAGCGGCTTCATGACGCCACACCCGTCGGGACTGCGCGTGACGCCATACCACGCGCTGCCGACGACGACGACGCTGTGCGCGAAGTTCGACGGCGAGGTCGTCGGCACGCTGTCGCTGATCCGCGAGGGGGTGTTCGGCTTTCCGCTGCAGTCGGCGTTCGACCTGTCGGCCGTGCGTGCGCGCGAAGGGCGCATCGCCGAGGTCTCGGCGCTGGCAGTGCACCCGGCGTTTCGCAGGACCGGCGGCGCGGTCCTGTTCCCGCTGATGAAGTTCATGTACGAGTACTGCACGCGGTACTTCGACACGCGCCACCTCGTCATTGCGGTGAACCCGAACAAGATCGAGCTGTACGAGTCGCTGCTGCTGTTCCAGCGGCTGCCGCAGCACACCGTCGATCACTACGACTTCGCCAACGGCGCACCCGCGGTGGGTGCGACGCTGGACCTGCAGCAGGCGCGGCTCGACTTCCAGGCGGTCTACGGCCACAAGCGCGAGCGCAAGAACCTGCACCGCTACTTCGTCGAGACGCGCATGCCCCACATCGAGCTGCCGGCGCGCCCGTACCACACGACGAACGACCCGGTGATGACGCCGCAACTGCTCGACCACTTCTTCAACCGGCGCACGCAGGTGTTCGAATCGCTCGACCTGCGCCGGCGGCTGCTGCTGCACTCGATCTACGACCTGCCCGAGTACCGCGACGTGCTGCCGGCGCTGCCGGCGCGCCGCCCCGCGGGGCTCGCGCTGCGCCGCCACCAGCGCTATTCGCTCAAGTGCCCCGGCCGCCTGCACCTGCACGGCTGGAGCGATGCCGGGCCGTTCGACATCGACGTCGTCGAGGTCTCGCTGTCGGGCTTCCAGGCCGTCGTGCCGCGGCCGCTGCCGCTCGACGTCTGGGGCACGGTGTCGATCGAGCTCGGCCTGGGTGTGCGCTCGACGCTGCAGGTGGCCGCCGTGCGCGGCGTGCGCCCCGGCGGCTCGTGCGTCTACGGGTTCCGCATCGACGAACCCGACGCCGCGTGGCGTGCCTGCGTCGCCGCGCTCGAAAGCGGACGCACGCACCGCGACCTGCGCGCTGCGGTGACCGACGTGCCGACCGAACCCGACGTGCGCATCGTGATGGCCTGAGGCCGTGGCACGTCAACTGCGCCCGGCGCGCGTCGCCGCACCACGGCGCAGGCCGAGCATCGCGACGAGCATCGCCACCAGCGCGACGCGTGGCACGTCGAGCACGCTGCTGACCGCCCCGACGAGTGCGACGCCGGCCAGCGCGGCGGCGAGGAACGGCGCGAGCGCATCGCCGCGCCGCGCCGCATCGAGCAGGCGCTGTAACGCCAGCCCCGCCAGCGCCAGCAGCGCGAGCGCGCCCGCGGCACCGCGCTCGATCAGAAGCTCGAGGTACAGGTTGTCGATGTGCCACGGCACGTACCACGCCTGCGCCGACGGGAACCAGCGCGCCGCGCCGCGTGCGAAGTCGCCGTGGTGCAGCAGGTCGGCACCGCCGCCGGCGCGCAGCTGCACGCGCTCGAGCAGCGCGGCGGTGCCGGCGTCGTAGACGGCGATCGACAGCAGCGCGCGCCGCGCCGGCCACCACGGCTGCACGTCGAACGCGGGGCCGTCCAGCGGCACGTCGAGCGTCGCCACCGCCTCGGGCGGCGGCAGCGTGACCAGCGCCTCCTGGCAGCGCGCGTCGTACAGCAGGTGGCGCTCGCACACGCGCAGCCACAGCCGCGCCGGGGGGGCTTCGGCGGCGCCGGCGCGCAACGCCTGCGACCGCGCCTGCAACGACACCACGTAGCGCGCGCCCGGCACGTGCGGCACCCGCTGCGTCAGCGCATACAGCCCACCGATCTCGTCGACGACGGCCGGACCCTCGAGCCGCGGACGCACGCCCTGCGGCGTCGCGACCCAGCGGATCGCACCCGAAAACTCGCGCTGCACGTCGGCGGCGGCGTAGCGCGCCGGCAGGCGGCCGAGCCCAATGCCCAAGGCCACGTCCAGTGGCGAGTCCAGCACGCCCAGGCCGTGGCGCCAGTGCGCGATGCGGCCGCCGGCGTCGAGCGTCGTCTGCGCCAGGCGCTCGACGAGGAACGAGCCTCCGGCCACCACCGCGACGACCTCGGTGGCCAGCGCCAGCGCGAGCAGCGCACCCGCCGGCGCGCGCCAGCCGAGCGCGCGCACCCGCCGCCACGCGAGCAGCAGCAACGCGCTCGCCGCGAGCCACACCCAGCCGAGGCCCGCGTAGCCCTCGATCGCGAAGGCACCGACGAGCACGACGACGGCAAGCAGCCCGAACCCGACCACCGCGCCGCGCGGCCACGGCGCAGCGGATTGCCGCGAAGACGGTGCCGCCCCCGCGCCGGGCCGCGCCGCGTCCCTGGGGCCGGGCCCGACGCGCTGCCACAGCCACGCCAGACCCAGTCCCAGCAGCGGTCCGCCCACCGCCAGCAGCACGCCGCGCGCGAAGGTCACCAGCGCCGCATGCACCGTGAGCACGGCCAGCAGCGCCGCGACGGCGAAGCGCACCGGCGTGCGCGCGCGCCACACCGCCCACGCGACGACGGGCGCGGCCAGCGCGAGGTACGCATCGATCGCCGCGCCACCGACGTGCATCTCCCAGAACCGCGCCGTGATCCGGTACGGCCCCGAGAACTCGAGCAGGCCGGGGTACGCGATGCGCTCGCCCAGCGCCGCGACGCCGACGACGGCAACGCCGAACGCCATCCCGAGCGCGAAGCGCCGCGCGGCCGCGGCCAGCGCCGCCGGCTCGCGCGGCAGCAGCGGCCACAGCGCGAGCGCGAACGCCAGGCTCTTGCCCACGCGCAGCGCGTTGGTGGCATCGGTGTAGCCGTCGAACGTGCTCGGTGCGCCGCCGCCGGCGTCGAGCCAGCCGCGCACGACGCCGAACCCGAGCAGCACGGCCAGCAGCGCGGCGAGGCCAAGCTCGCGACGCGGCAACGGCGGCGTGACGCCGCGCCACCGCGCCACCGCGCGCGCCGCGTGAGCGCCGGCCAGCAGCGCGAGCACGAGCAGGTCGAACTCGTCGACCATCGTCCAGCCGGTCCACGGGTTCAGCGCGACCCACGGCATCGCCGCGGGCAGCACGAACCACGTCAGGCCGGGCCAGCGCGCCGCCAGCGCGACGGCCAGCGCCACCGCGGCCAGCGCGACGCCCGGTGCGAGCGGGTGCGAGGCACCCAGCGCGAGCGCGAGGCCTGCGGCCGCCGATGCGAGCAGCGCGCTGGGCAGCGCCGCCGCCCAGCGCGGCGCCGTGGCGGTGGTCAATGGCGGCGGCGACACGCCGTCGACCTCGACGCCGCCCGGGCCGCCGAACGGCCACGGCCGCCTCGACGCAGCCCCGAGGGCGCGCCGCTACGCGGCGAAGACCTCGGCATCGGCGAGGCCGACCGCGGCGGCGTCCTTGGGCGCGAGCAGCGGCGCGCGCAGGCCCGGCGGCAGCGGCCACGCGATGCCGATCGCCGGGTCGTCCCAGCGGATCGCGCGCTCGCAGTCCTTCGCGTAGACGTCGGTCGTCTTGTAGAGGAAGTGCGTGTCGTCCTCGAGCGCGACGAAGCCGTGCGCGAAGCCCTCGGGGATCCACAGCTGGCGGCGGTTGTCGGCGCTGAGCTCGACGCCGACCCAGCGCCCGAACGTGGGTGAGCCGCGGCGGATGTCGACCGCGACGTCGAACGCACGGCCGCGCACGACGCGCACCAGCTTGCCCTGCGCGTGCGGCGGCAGCTGGTAGTGCAGCCCGCGCAGCACGCCGGCCTTCGAGCACGAGTGGTTGTCCTGCACGAACGCACGCGGCACCGGCAGGCCGAGCGCGCGCAGCCCCTGCTCGAAGCGCGGCTGGTTGTAGCTCTCCATGAACCAGCCGCGCTCGTCGGCGAACACGGCGGGCTCGACGACGACGACGTCGGCGATGGCGGTGGGCGTGAGCTGCATCGCTTCAGTACACCGTCTCGCGCAGCACCTGCAACAGGTACGCGCCGTAGCCGTTCTTCAGCATCGGCTGGGCGAGGCGCTCGAGCTGCGCGGCGTCGATCCAGCCGGCGCGAAACGCGATCTCCTCGGGGCAGGCGACCTTCAGGCCCTGGCGCTTCTCGAGCGTGGCGATGAACTGGCCCGCGTCGAGCAGGCTGTCGTGCGTGCCGGTGTCGAGCCACGCGTAGCCGCGGCCCATGATCTCGACGTTCAGCTCGCTTTGGCGCAGGTAGCGCGCGTTGACCTCGGTGATCTCGAGCTCGCCGCGTGCCGAGGGCTTGATGTCGGCGGCGATGTCGCACACCTGCGCGTCGTAGAAGTACAGCCCGGTGACGGCGTAGTTGCTCTTGGGCGCCTTGGGCTTCTCCTCGATGCTGATCGCGCGGCGCTGCGCATCGAACTCGACGACGCCGTAGCGCTCGGGATCGTGCACGTGGTAGGCGAACACGGTGGCGCCGTGCGTGCGCGCGTGGGCGCGCTGCAGCGCGGCCTTGAGGTCGTGGCCGTAGAAGATGTTGTCGCCGAGCACGAGGGCGCTGGGCGCTCCGCCGACGAACGAGCGCCCGAGGATGAACGCCTGCGCGAGCCCGTCGGGGCTGGGCTGCACGCAGTAGCTCAGGTTCATCCCCCAGCGGCTGCCGTCGCCGAGCAGCGCCTCGAAGCGCGGCGTGTCCTGCGGCGTGCTGATCACGAGCACGTCGCGGATGCCGGCGAGCATCAGCGTCGACAGCGGGTAGTAGACCATCGGCTTGTCGTACACCGGCAGCAGCTGCTTGCTCAGCGCGAGCGTGGCCGGGTGCAGCCGGGTGCCGGAGCCGCCGGCGAGGATGATGCCTTTGCGTTGCATGAAGCCGTTCCTCGTTCAGTGATCGAGCACTTCGGCGAGCATGCGCTCGACGCCCGCCTGCCACGGCGGCAGGTGCAGGCCGAACGCGGCGCGCAGCTTCGCGGTGTCCAGGCGCGAGTTCAGCGGCCGGCGCGCCGGCGTCGGGTACTCGCGCGTGGGGATCGGGCGGATCGCGTCGGGCGCGACCTTGATCGGGTGGCCGCGCGCGCGCGCCCACTCGACGACGAAGCGCGCGTAGTCGAACCAGCTCGTCTCGCCGGCGGCCACGCAGTGGTAGGTGCCGGCGAGCGCGGGCCGCGCGGCGATCGTGCGCAGCGCGTGCGCGGTGACGTCGGCCAGCAAGTCGGCGCCGGTGGGCGCGCCGATCTGGTCGTCGATCACGGTCAGCACCTCGCGCTCGGCGGCGAGCTTGAGCATCGTGCGCGCGAAGTTGCCGCCGCGCGCCGCATAGACCCAGCTCGTGCGCAGGATCAGGTGGCGGCAGCCGCTGGCACGGATCAGCTCCTCGCCTTCGAGCTTGGTGCGTCCGTAGACCGACAGCGGCGCGGTGGGCGCGTCCTCGCCGCGCGGGGCGTGGCCGGAGCCGTCGAACACGTAGTCGGTGCTGTAGTGCACCAGCGTCGCGCCGATCGCGGCCGCCTCGCGCGCGAGCACGCCCACCGCCGTGGCGTTGATCGCGCGTGCGAGCTCGGGCTCGCTCTCGGCCTTGTCGACGGCGGTGTGCGCGGCGGCGTTGACGACGACCTCGGGCGCGGCCGCACGCACGATCGCCGCCAGCGTCTGCGGCTCGCTGAAATCGGCGCGCCACGGCGCGGGCGTGTCGACGTCGAGCGCCGTGACCTCGCCCAGCGGCGCCAGCGCGCGCTGCAACTCCCAGCCGACCTGGCCGTTCTTGCCGAGCAGCAGGATCTTCATCGCGTCAGCACCGCCCGGCCGCTGCGAAGGTGCTGACAGCCCCTCGGGGGCTGCGAACGCAGTGAGCATGGGGCTGTTTCACTTCAGGCCAGCAGCGTGTCGCGGTAGTTCGTCGCCAGCCACTCGCGGTAGCTGCCGCTTTGCACCTCGGCGACCCAGTCGGGGTGGTCGAGGTACCACTGCACCGTCTTGCGGATGCCGCTCTCGAACGTCTCGGCCGGGCGCCAGCCGAGCTCGCGCTCGATCTTGCGCGCGTCGATCGCGTAGCGGCGGTCGTGCCCGGGGCGGTCGGTCACGTACGTGATCAGGCGGCTGTAGGGGCCGGCGGGGTCGGGGCGCAGTTCGTCGAGCAGCGCGCAGATCGTGTGCACGATCTCGCGGTTGGTCTTCTCGTTCCAGCCGCCGATGTTGTAGGTCTCGCCGATGCGGCCGCGCTCGAGCACGGCGCGGATGCCGCTGCAGTGGTCGCGCACGTACAGCCAGTCGCGCACGTTCAGGCCGTCGCCGTAGATCGGCAGCGGCTTGCCGGCCAGCGCGTTGACGATCATCAGCGGGATCAGCTTCTCGGGGAAGTGGTACGGCCCGTAGTTGTTCGAGCAGTTCGTCGTCACCACCGGCAGCCCGTAGGTGTGATGCCACGCGCGCACCAGGTGATCGCTCGCGGCCTTGCTCGCCGAGTACGGGCTGTTGGGCTGGTAGGGGTGCGCCTCGGTGAACGGCGCATCGTCGGGGCCCAGGCTGCCGTAGACCTCGTCGGTCGAGACGTGGTGGAAGCGAAAGCGCGCTTTAGCCTCAGCGTTGAGCGCCGTCCAGTACGCACGCGCCGCCTCGAGCAGCGTGAACGTGCCTTCGACGTTGGTCTTGATGAACGCAGCCGGCCCGTGGATGCTGCGGTCGACGTGGCTCTCGGCGGCGAAGTGCACGATCGCGCGCGGCCGGTGCTCGGCCAGCAGGCGATCGACCAGCTCACGGTCGCCGATGTCGCCCTTGACGAAGACGTGGCGCGCATCGCCCTGCAGCGACGCGAGGTTGCGCAGATTGCCGGCGTAGGTCAGCGCGTCGAGGTTGACGATGGGCTCGTCCAACCGCTCGAGCCAGTCGAGCACGAAGTTGCTGCCGATGAAGCCGGCGCCGCCGGTGACGAGGAGGGTCATGGGTGGTCGCAGTCGCTGTCGAGACGGAAGGCACCAGACCGGGTTCGACCCGGCGCGCCCGATTCTGGCCGATTCGCCCCGCGCAGCGGCCCCCGCAGACGTGCGGCATGCCGCTGCCTGCAGCGCCGCCGAACGCTCAGCCGCGCGATTCGGCGAATACCTCGCGCGCCAGGCGGAAGCTGTCCACCGCCGCCGGCATCCCGCAGTAGACGGCCGCGTGGAGGAACACCTCGCGGATCTCGTCCTTCGTGGCGCCGTTGCGCAGTGCGCCCCGGATGTGCAGCTTCAGCTCGTGCGGGCGGTTCAGCGCCGTGAGGATCGCCAGGTTCAGCAGGCTGCGCGTGCGGCGGTCCAGCCCGGGGCGGTTCCAGACGTCGCCCCAGGCGTACTGCTTGACCAGCTCCTGCAGCGGGCGGCTGAAGTCGTCGGCGTCGCGGATCGCGGCATCGACGTAGTCGGCGCCGAGCACCTCACGGCGCGTGGCCAGCCCGCGGTCGAAAAGCTCCTGATTCATCGGCAGATCCCTTGTCGTGTCGGTCGGCTTGCAGCTTACCCGGATGGCGCCGCCGGCGCGCCGCACGCACACTCGCCGCGACGCGACAGACCACCACACACCGAGGAGACCCCGATGACGCTGACCCGCCGCCGCCTGCTCGCCGCTGCGAGCGCCACCGCCGCGCTGCCGATCGTGCTGCCGCACGCCGCGTGGGGCCAGGCCCCGTGGCCGACGCGGCCGGTGCGCATCGTCGTCCCGTTCCCGGCCGCCGGCACCACCGACATCCTCGCGCGCGCGCTCGCGCCCGAGCTGCAGCGCGTCTTCGGCCAGCCGTTCGTCGTCGACAACAAGCCCGGCGCCGGCGGCAACACCGGCAGCGCCGAGGTCGCGCGCGCCCCGGCCGACGGCCACACGCTGCTGATGGGCACGGTGGGCACGCACGCGATCAACGCGTCGCTGTACGCGAAGATGCCCTACGACCCGGTGAAGGACTTCGCGCCGGTCACGCTGGTGGCCAGCGTGCCCAACGTGCTGGTGGTCAACCCGGCCAGTGCCCAGAAGTACGGCATCGCCAGCGTCGCCGACCTGGTGCGCGTCGCGCGCGCCAACCCCGGCCGGCTCAACATGGCCAGCTCGGGCAACGGCACCAGCATCCACCTGTCGGGCGAACTGTTCAAGGCGATGACGGGCACCTTCATGGTCCACTTCCCGTACCGTGGCTCCGGCCCGGCGCTGATGGACCTGCTGGCCGGCAACATGGACCTGATGTTCGACAACCTGCCCAGTTCGATGCCGCACATCAAGGCCGGCAAGCTGCTCGCGCTGGCCGTCACCAGCGCGCAGCGCTCGCCGGCGCTGCCCGACGTGCCGACGGTGGCCGAAGCCGGCGGCGACGCGCTCAAGGACTACGAGGCCAGCTCGTGGTTCGGCCTGTTCGCGCCGGCGGGCACGCCGGCCGACGTCATCGCGCGCCTGCAGCAGGAAACGGCCAAGGCGCTGGCGCTGCCCGCCGTCAACGAGCGCCTCGTCGCGCAGGGCGCGGTGCCGGTGGGCAACACGCCGGCGGCATTCGCCGCGTTCGTCGACGCCGAGACCAAGAAGTGGGCGCGCGTGGTCAAGACCTCGGGCGCGAAGGTCGACTGACGCGCCGCCCCGCTCAGCGCAGCGGGAAGAAGACGGGAATCGCCACCAGCGCCGTCGCCTGGTAGACCAGCGCCAGCGGCGCGCCGGCGCGCGCGAAGTCGCGCAGCGTGTAGCGCCCCGGCGACATCACCATCAGGTTGGTCTGGTAGCCGTACGGCGTCAGGAAGCTGCAGCTCGCGCCGTAGATCACGGCCATCACGAACGGCTGGGGGTCCAGCCCCGTCGTCTGCGCGACGCCCAGCGCCACCGGAAACGACAGCGCGGCTGCGGCGTTGTTGCTCATCAGCTCGGTGAGGATCCACGTGACGACGAGGATCAGCGCCAGCGCCCCGTACGGCCCGAACGCGTCGATGCCGGCCAGCAGCGCCTGCGCGAGCAGCACCGCCGCACCGCTGGAGACCATCACCTCCGAGATCACGAGCGATGAGGCGATGATCAGGATGATCGCGTACGGCATGTTGCGCCGCAGGTCGGCCGGCTTCGCCAGGCCGAGCAGCAGGAACGCCGCCAGCAGCACGAGCAGCGCCTTGAGCAGGTCGACGACGCCCAGCGCCGCGAGCGCGACGGCGCCGACGAAGCCGGCCATCGCGAGCAGCCCCTTGCGCGGGTCGGTGAACTTCTGCACCTGCCGGCGCGAGACGATGACGAAGTTGCGCTGCAGGTTGTTGCGCTTCTCGAAGTCGTTGCCGACGACGAGCACCAGCGTGTCGCCGACTTCGAGCGGCACGTTGGCGATCGGCCCGCGCAGGCGCTCGCTGCCGCGGCGCACCGCGATCACCGCGGCGTCGAACTGCGCGCGGAAGTTGACGTCCTTGAGCGTGCGGCGCGCCAGCGTCGAGTCGGCCGCGATCACGACCTCGACGAGGTTGTCCAGCGGCAGCCGGTAGTGCTGCCCGTGCGTCTCCAGGCCCTCGAAGCGCGTGAGCACGTCCAGCCGCGTCAGGTCGCCGGTGAAGACGAGCAGGTCGCCGGCGCGCAGCATGCGGTCGGGCTGCACCGGCGCGATCGTGAAGCCGTCGCGCACGATCTCGGCGAGGTACAGGTGTGCGAGGTTGCGCAGCCCGGCGGCCTCGACCGTCTTGCCGATCAGCGGCGAGTCGGGCCGCACGGTGGCTTCGAGGAAGTAGTCCGACGACGTCTCCTCGGCCGGTGGCTGCGCGGGCAGCAGCCGCGGGTACAGCAGCACCATCGTCGCGCCGCACGCGAGCACGATCAGGATGCCGACCGGAAAGAGGTCGAAGATGTGCAGCGCGGGCATGCCCTGCCCGATCACGAGGCTGTTGACGAGCAGGTTCGTCGACGTGCCGACCAGCGTCAGGATCCCGCCCAGCGACGCGGCGAAGCACATCGGCATCAGCAGCCGCGACGGCGCGTGCGTGCGCAGCGAGCGCAGCGGCCCGATCAGCGACGCGACGACGGCGGTGTTGTTGAGGAACGCCGAGTAGGCGGCGGTCGCGACGTACAGCTTGGCCAGCGCCCAGCGGTACGGGCCGCGCACGAGCCAGCCGGCCATCGTCTCGAGCAGGTGCGAGCGGTCGAGCACGACCGACAGCAGCAGCAGCACGACCACCGTCACGAGCCCGCTGTTGGTCAGCTGCGCCAGGCCCTTCTGCACGCTGACGAGGTCGAGCAGCACGAAGGCGAACGCGACGCTGGCGAACACCGCCGCCGGCGCGCGCTTGCCGCGCAGCAGCTCGACGACGAGCGCGGCCAGGCCGACGAAGACGGCCACCTGCTGCCAGGTCACGGCGCGCTCAGTCGATCAGGCCCAGCGCGCGGATGCGCTCGATCACCGCGTCGGCGGCCTGCTCGGGCGTGCACTCGACGGTGTTGACGCGCAGCTCGGGCGCTTCGGGCGCCTCGTACGGCGAGTCGACGCCGGTGAAGTTCTTCAGCTCGCCGCGGCGCGCCTTGCGGTACAGGCCCTTGACGTCGCGCATCTCGGCCACGTCGAGCGGCGTGTCGACGTGGATCTCGACGAACTCGCCGTCGGCCAGCAGGCTGCGCGCGAGCGCGCGCTCGGCGCGGAACGGCGAGATGAACGCGGTGAGCACGATCAGCCCGGCGTCGACCATCAGCTTGGCGACCTCGGCGACGCGGCGGATGTTCTCGACGCGGTCGGCCTCGGTGAAGCCGAGGTCCTTGTTCAGCCCGTGGCGCACGTTGTCGCCGTCGAGCAGGTAGGTGTGGCGCCCCATCGCGTGCAGCTTCTTCTCGACGAGGTTGGCGATCGTCGACTTGCCCGCGCCCGACAGGCCGGTGAACCACAGCACCCCCGGCTGCTGGCCCTTCAGGCGCGCGCGTGCGGCCTTGTCGACGTCGAGGTGCTGCAGGTGGATGTTGTGCGCGCGGCGCAGCGCGAAGTGCAGCATCCCGGCGCCCACCGTGTTGTTCGTCAGGCGGTCGATCAGGATGAAGCCGCCGGTGTCGCGGTTGACGGCGTACGGGTCGAACGCGACCGGGCGGTCGAGCGCGAGGTTGCACACGCCGATCTCGTTGAGCGCGAGCTGCTTGGCCGCCAGGTGCTCCAGCGTGTTGACGTTGACCTTGTACTTCGGCTCGGTCACGCTCGCGCCCACGGTGCGCGTGCCGATCTTCAGCACGTACTGGCGCCCCGGCAGCATCGGCTCGTCGGCCATCCAGACGATCGTGCACTCGAACTGGTCGGCGACCTCGGCGGGGCTGTCGGCCGCGACGATCATGTCGCCGCGCGAGATGTCGATCTCGTCGGTGAGCGTCAGCGTGACCGACTGGCCCGCGACCGCGAGCGGCAGGTCGCCGCTGGCGGTGACGATGCGCGCGACGCGGCTCTCGCGCCCCGACGGCAGCACGCGGATGCGGTCGCCCGGCTTGACGACGCCGCTGGCGATCGTGCCGGCGAAGCCGCGGAAGTCGAGGTTGGGCCGGTTGACCCACTGCACCGGCAGGCGCAGCGGGCCGGCCTGCTGGCGCGCCTCGTCGACCTCGACGGTCTCGAGGTAGGCCATCAGCGTCGGGCCGCGGTACCACGGTGTGCGATCGCTGTGGGCGAGCATGTTGTCGCCCTTGAGCGCCGACAGCGGAATCGGCGTGACGTCGGCGAGACCGATGCGCTGCGCGAACTCGCGGTACTCGTCGACGATGCGGCGGAACACCTTCTCCGAGTAGTCGACGAGGTCCATCTTGTTGATCGCGAGCACGACCTTGCGGATGCCGATCAGGTGCACGAGGTAGCTGTGGCGGCGCGTCTGCGTCAGCACGCCCTTGCGCGCGTCGATCAGGATCACGGCGACGTCGGCGGTGGAGGCGCCGGTGACCATGTTGCGCGTGTACTGCTCGTGGCCTGGCGTGTCGGCGACGATGAACTTGCGCCGCTCGGTGCTGAAGAAGCGGTACGCGACGTCGATCGTGATGCCCTGCTCGCGCTCGGCGGCCAGCCCGTCGACGAGCAGCGCGAAGTCGATGTCGCCGCCTTGCGTGCCCCACTTCTTGCTGTCGGCCTCGACGGCGGCGAGCTGGTCCTCGAACAGCATCTTGCTGTCGTACAGCAGGCGGCCGATCAGCGTGCTCTTGCCGTCGTCGACGCTGCCGCAGGTGATGAAGCGCAGCAGGCTCTTGTGCTGGTGCTGGTGCAGGTACTGCTCGATGTCGGTGGCGATCAGGTCGCTGACGTGGGCCATGGTGGTGTTCCCCGTGCAATGCTGGTGATGACGTCCGTTTGGCTGCGACGGCCTTCAAGCGGCCGCCGCGGATCCGGCTGCGCCGGTCCGCCGGCGGCGCCCCCTCGAAGGGGAGGCGCCGCAGGCGCTTCGGGGGTGGTCAGAAATAGCCTTCCTGCTTCTTCTTCTCCATCGACGCGGCCTGGTCGTGGTCGATCAGCCGCCCCTGGCGCTCGCTGGTGCGCGCGAGCAGCATCTCCTGGATGATGTCGGTCAGCGTCTCGGCGTCGCTCTCGATCGCGCCCGACAGCGGGTAGCAGCCCAGCGTGCGGAAGCGCACCTTACGCATCACCGGCACCTCGCCGGGGCGCAGCGGCATGCGCTCGTCGTCGACCATGATGAGGGTGCCGTCGCGCTCGACGACCGGCCGCTCCTTGGCGAAGTACAGCGGCACGATCGGGATGTTCTCGAGGTGGATGTACTGCCAGATGTCGAGCTCGGTCCAGTTCGACAGCGGGAACACGCGGATCGACTCGCCGCGGTGCTTGCGCGCGTTGTACAGGTGCCAGAGCTCGGGGCGCTGGTTCTTCGGGTCCCAGCGGTGCTGCGCGGTGCGGAAGCTGAAGATGCGCTCCTTCGCGCGGCTCTTCTCCTCGTCGCGCCGCGCGCCGCCGAACGCGGCGTCGAAGCCGTAGTGGTCCAGCGCCTGCTTCAGGCCCTGCGTTTTCCACATGTCGGTGTGGATCTGCGAGCCGTGGTCGAACGGGTTGATGCCCAGGCGCTCGGCCTCGGGGTTGCGCCACACCAGCAGCTCCATGCCCATCTCGCGCGCCATGCGCTCGCGCATCGCGTACATGTCGCGGAACTTCCACGTCGTGTCGACGTGCAGCAGCGGAAACGGCGGCGGCGACGGGTAGAACGCCTTCTTCGCCAGGTGCAGCATGCACGCGCTGTCCTTGCCGATCGAGTACAGCATCACCGGCTTCTCGCACTCGGCGACGACCTCGCGCAGGATGTGGATGCTCTCGGCTTCGAGGCGTTGCAGGTGGGTCAGCTTCATCGTGCCGGTCCTTGCGGGAGTCGAAGGGATGGGGTTGGGGGGCGCATCGCGGCGATGCGCCGTGGCCAGCGGTGCGGCAACGGCAGGCGCCGATGCGGCAGCAGCGGGTGTGACCGAAGGGGCCGTGGCAGCGCTTGGCGACGGCACGCGCGCCGCTGGCGCGGTGGGCGCCGCCACCGGTAGGCCGACCGGGCACGGCAGCAGTTGCAGGTCGCCCGCGGCGTCTTGCGCCAGCAAAGCGGCCAGCGGTTCGATCGGCACGCCGTGCCACAGCAGCGCCAGCGGCCCGGCCCAGGTGCGGCGCAGCCGCTGCGCGAAGTCGAACAGCCGCTGCGTGTCGTTGATCGTGCGCACCGGCAGCCACGCGAGGCTGCCGCGCAGCGTCTGCACGACGAGCAGCCGGCCGGTGCCGCCGGGCACCGCGGTGTCGGCCGCCCACAGCAGCGCGCGGCCTTCGGCGCGCGCGCGGCGCGCCAGCGCCGGATACGCGTCGCGCCACCACGCCGCGCCTTCGCTCGTGGACTGCGCGGCCTCGCGCAGCGCAGGCGGCTGCAAGCCCCAGCGCGCGAGCGTGCGCAGCACCGTGCGCTCGCTGACCTCGACGCCGAAGCGCGCCGCGACGAGCGCGCGCACGCCCTGTGGCGTCCACAGCCGCCCGTCGGCGGGCAGCGCCTCGAGCACCTCGTGGCGCAGGTGCGCGTCCTGCGCCGCCGTCAGCGCGCGGCCCTCGCCCGGCGCGCGACCGCGGCCCTTGCCCGCGATCGCCGCCCAGCCGCCGGCCAGGAAGGCCTTGTGGGCGGCGATGATCGTCGGCGCACTCAGCCCCGTCTCGGCGCGGATCTGCGGCAGCGGCCGGCCGGCCAGCCGCAGCTCGACGGCGCGGCGGCGCCGCTCGGGCAGCGGCAGCGACGACGGCGGCGACGAACCCACTGTCATGACAGTTAAACTTTAAACCTTGAGAAAGTCAGCAAGATTTTCTGACGCCGATTATCCACGCCACCCGGGAGTCCCATGAACGCGAAGGCCCAATCCATGCAAGAACTGCTCGACGCCGTGGCGCAGATCACGCGCGACGCCGGGCGGGTGATCCTCGAGGTCTACGCAACCGACTTCGCCGTGCGCGGCAAGGACGACGCGTCACCGGTCACCGAAGCCGACGAGCGCGCCGAGCGGCTGATCGTCCCGGCGCTGGCGGCGCTGACGCCGGACGTGCCGGTCGTCGCCGAGGAGGAAGTCGCCGCCGGCCGCGTGCCCGCGATCGGCGAGCGCTTCTGGCTCGTGGACCCGCTCGACGGCACCAAGGAGTTCATCGGCCGCAACGGCGAGTTCACCGTCAACGTCGCACTCGTCGAGCGCGGCGAGCCGGTGCTCGGCGTCGTGCTCGCGCCGGCGCTGGGCGCACGCGGGCGGCTGTTCGCCGGCGCCGCGGGCCTGGGCGCCTGGGTCGACGACGACGCCGGCCGGCGGCCGATCCGCTGCCGCGCCGTGCCACCCGAAGGGCTGACCGTCGTCGCGAGCCGCTCGCACGGCGACGCCGCGGCGCTCGACGCCTTCCTCGCCGGCAAGAAAGTTGCGTCGCTGGCCAGCGCCGGCTCGTCGCTGAAGCTGTGCCTGATTGCGGCCGGCGAGGCCGACCTGTACCCGCGCCTGGGCCGCACGATGGAGTGGGACATCGCCGCCGGCCACGCCGTGCTGCGCGCCGCCGGCGGCGAGGTCACGCGGCTGGACGACGGCCAGCCGCTGCGCTACGGCAAGCCGGGCTTCGACAACCCGCACTTCGTCGCCGCGGGCTTGCGCTGACCGCGGCCGCGGCGGCAAGGCGCCGGTACGTGGGCCCCTATCGGCGCGGCCGTTAGACTGCGCCGCATCGCTTGCCCGCGCCGACCGCCGATGCGCCCTGCCCACCTCGCCCAGGTCCTCGACCGCGAGTTCCTCGCCACCGCCGAGGGCCAGCACACGCCGGTGATGCTGTGGGGCCCGCCCGGCGTGGGCAAGTCGCAGCTGGTCGCGCAGCTCGCGCAGCGCCACGGCGTGCCGGTGGTCGACGTGCGGCTGTCGCAGATGGAGCCCTCCGACCTGCGCGGCATCCCGTTTCGCGTCGGCGACCTCGTGCAGTGGGCCACGCCCGCGATGCTGCCCGACGCGCAGCGGCACGGGCCGCGCGGCGTGCTGTTCCTCGACGAGATCACGAGCGCGGCGCCCGCGGTGTCGGCCGCGGCGTACCAGCTGATCCTCGACCGGCGCCTGGGCGAGTACGCGATTCCCGCGGGCTGGGCCATCTTCGCCGCCGGCAACCGCCAGGGCGACCGCGGCGTGACCTACGCGATGCCGGCGCCGCTGGCCAACCGCTTCGCACACCTCGAGGTCGAGGTCGACCTCGACGACTGGGTGCAGTGGGCGTGGAGCGCCGGCATCGACGAGCGGCTGATCGGCTTTCTACGCTTCAAGCCCGAGCTGCTGTTCGACTTCGACCCCGCGCGCACGCTGGCCGGCGAGATGGCGTTCCCGAGCCCGCGCTCGTGGGAGTTCGCGCACCGCGCGCTGCGCAAGTTCGCCGACAAGCCCGCGCTGCTGCAGGGCGCGCTCGCCGGCTGCGTCGGGCAGGCCGCCGGCGTCGAGTGCGCGGCGTACCTGGCCACGCTCGACCGCCTGCCGGATCTGGACGCGATCGTCGAGGGCCGCGACGCCGCGGTGCCCGCCGAGATCGACCTGCAGTACGCGGTGGCCGCCGCGCTGGTGGGCCGCGCGCTGCGCGCGAAGGACACGGCGGACGCCGCACGCACCTGGGGCCACATCCTCGACTACGCCGAGCGGCTGCCCACGCGCGAGATGGGCGTGATGCTGGTCGCCGACCTGCACCGCAGCCTGGGCACCGCGCTGTTCGCCGTGCCGGCGTTCAAGCGCTGGGCCGAGCGCGCGGCCGACGTGCTGCTCTATGACTGAGCCGGCCGACGACGCCGCGCGCCGGCTCGCGGCGGCGCGCACGCGGCTGATCCTCGACCACCCGTTCCTCGGCGCGCTGGCGCTGCGCCTGCCGCTCAAGCCCGCCGGGCGCTGGTGCGCCACCACCGCCACCGACGCGCGGGCGCTGTACTACAACCCGCAGTGGATCGCGGCGCTCAAGCCCGCCGAGCTGCAGTTCGCGCTCGCGCACGAGGCGCTGCATTGCGCGCTCGGCCACTTCGCGCGCCGGGGCCACCGCGTGCAGCGGCGCTGGGACCTGGCGTGCGACTTCGCGATCAACCCGCTGCTGCTCGACGAGGGCCTCGCGCCGCCGCCTGGCGCGCAGGTGCTGCCGCTGTACCGGGGCCTGAGCGCCGAGGAGATCTACCCCTGCCTCGACGACAGTCTGGAGAGCGACACGCTCGACGAGCACGCGTGGGACGGCGACGACGGCGGCCAGGGTGGCCGTGGCGACGGCGCGCCGCGCGACGATGCCGGCGGCGGTGGCGGCGCGCAGGGGCGGCCGTCGGGTGCCGGCGACGACGACGGCGACGCGCGCCCGCCGCCGCTCACGCCCACCGAACGCGAGCACCTGCACCGCCAGTGGCAGCGTCACCTCGCCGCCGCGGCGCAGCGCGCGCGCGAGGCGGGCAAGCTCGCCGGCGCGCTCGCGCGTCTCGTCGACGAGGGTCTGGCGCCGCGCGTGTCGTGGCGCGCCGCGCTCGCGCAGTACCTCGCGCAGACCGCGCGCGACGACTACGCGTGGTCGCGCCCGTCGCGCCGCGAGGGCGACGCGCTGCTGCCGAGCCTGCGCAGCGCCGCCGGCGACCTCGTCGTCGCGGTCGACACCTCGGGCTCGATCGGCGAGGCCGACCTCGCGCAGTTCGTCGCCGAACTCAACGCGCTGAAGGGCACGCTCGCCGTGCGCACGACGCTGCTCGCGTGCGACAGCGCGCTCGCCGCCGGCGCGCCGTGGGTCGCCGAGCCGTGGGAGCCGCTCGCGCTGCCGGCGCTGGCCGGCGGCGGCGGCACCGACTTCCGCCCGGTGTTCGACTGGGTCGCGCGCGAGGGGCTGCGCCCCGACGCGCTCGTCTACTTCACCGACGCCGAGGGCACGTTTCCGGCGCGCGCGCCCGACTACCCGGTGCTGTGGCTCGTCAAGGGGCGCGCCCCGGTGCCGTGGGGCCGGCGCGTGCCGCTGGCCTGACGCCCTCCCCTCGCGCTCCCCTTGTGAGTAGCCCGAACGGGCAGCAGGCCGGGGCCACGGCCGGTGCCATCATCGGCGGCTGCAAATGTCGCTCGACCAACTCGCCTCCGAGGATGCGCTGCGCCTGGCCGTGCTGCTGGCCAGCGACGTGCACGCGGTGCGTATCGACGAGGGCGCGCTGACGCTGCACGCGCTGACGCCGCGCGGCGAGGCGCGCGTGGCGCTGCACCCCGACACGCGCGCCGAGCGCTACCTGATGCGCGTGCGCGAAGTGCTCGCCGGCCACGCGATGGGCTCGCCCGGCGGCTACCCGGTGCATCTGCGGCGCTGGACGCGCAGCGGCCACGCGAGCCCGAAGAACCTCGAGGCGTTGCTGCGCCTGGGCGAACCCGAGGCGGTGACCGCGGTGTCGCTGTCGGCGCACCTGACCGACGAGCTCGCCCGCCGCGCGTGGTGGGCGCAGCCGACCAGCGACATCGCGCGCGCGATGCTCGGCCACGACGCCGTGCGCCGCGGCGCGATGGGCCCGGTGCTCGCGCAGCACCTGCTCGAGCACCTGCCGTTCGAGGAGGATCCCGACGTGGCGATCGCGTCGGTCGCGGCGGTGGCCGCTGCCGGGCTGCTCGACGACGCAGCGCGCGAGCGGCTGTGGCGCGCCGCGCAGCACCGCCCGCACTACCTGATCGGCTGGCTCGAGCACGCGCCGCTGACGCTGCCGCCGGCAGCAGCGCACGCGGTGCCCGCGGCCGTCGAGGACGCCGCGCGCGCCGGCCACCCGCTTGCCGCGCTGCTCGTGCGCTGTGCGTCGGCCGAGGGCCAGGGCTTCCTGCGCGCGCTCGCGCTCGCGCTCGAGAAGCCGCCGACGCACGATGCGACGTTTCGCGTGCTCGACGCGACAGCGGCGTGGTTCGCCGCCGCGCGCGATGCGCCCGCGCTCGCTGGCGTGCCGCCTGACGTGCACGCGGCCGTCGCCGCGCTCGCCGCCACCGGCCGTGCCGCGGCCGAGCCGATCCTCGGCCGCACGACCGCGGTGGGCCCGCTGATGCGCCGCCACCTCGCGCCGGTGCTGCAGCCGCTGCTGCAGCACCTGCAAGTGGTGCGCGCGGCGCCTTGAGCCGGCGGTGAAGGGCGGCCTGACGCTCGACCCCGAGGCGGCGCACCTCGTCACACGCTGCTTCGCCGTCGTCGCGGTGCGCCGCGGCAGCCGCAAGCGTTTCCCCGAGACCTGCGTCGAGACCATGCCCAGCGCCGACGCCGCGCTCGCCGCCGCCGACCCGGCGCGGCACCGCCACGCCGCCGAGGTGATGGGCCCGTCGCGCTCGTCGGAAGGCGTGCGGCTGTACTACCTCGTGCGCTGGCTCGACGGCGATTGAGGTCCGCCGCCCTGCTCGCGACGCCGTCCCGATCCTGGGCCGGCGCGAGGACGCTTCGCGCCCACGAGCACAGCCACCTCAAAGGTCGAGGCGTGCCAGGAGTTGCGCGACCGTCAGCCCGTGATGCATCGCCACACTGCGCAGGATGCTTTGCAGCGTGCCGATCTTGATCGGGCTGTGATTCGGGATCACCTCATGATGCTGGCCGTCCAACTCGGTCGTCACCCGCAGGTGCGAACCCGTCTGCCGTGTGATGGTGTACCCGAGGACTTCGAGCGCCTTGGCCAGCTCGCGCCCGTCGAGGTCTCGCGGCAACCTCATACCGTCAGGATTTCGTCACGAACGAAATGCAAACGGATGAGCTTGGGCGCTGTTTCGGGGTCGTCGAAGTAGCAGGCCACCGCATCGCGCACCATCGCGCGCAATTCGTCCAGTGTCTGCGCCTGCGTGTGAATACCGTGGCCGAGGGCCGAGGCCACATAGCCACCCTCGTCGGCTTCGGTGACCTGGAAGATGATCTCGGACGTCTCGGACGACATGACGGCTCATATTAGCCCATGCCCACTGCTCACCGGTACGAGGCAGCGAATCGGAATTCACCTCCCTTCGTGAGCCGCACGACGGGGATCCATCCCGCCTCGTTCGCCGAATGCGCGCCCCACACACGGCTGAGCCCGCGAATCGAACCCGTCAGCGCGGCGGCGCGTCGTGCTCGTGCATGCGGTCGCGCTGCACGAGCGACGGGAACAGCCGCCACCACAGGCCCACCACCGCCAGCGTGCCCGCGCCGCCGACGACGACGGAGGCCACCGGCCCCCACCACGCGGCGGTGACGCCCGACTCGAACTCGCCGAGCTGGTTGCTCGCGCCGATGAACACCGAATTGACGGCACCGACGCGACCGCGCATCGCCTCCGGCGTCTCGAGCTGCACCAGCGTCTGGCGGATCACGACGCTGACCATGTCCGCCGCGCCCGACGCCGCCAGCGCGAGCCAGCTCAGCACCAGGCTCGTCGACAGCCCGAAGACGATCATGCACGCGCCGTACACCGCCACTGCCGCGAGCAGCCAGCGCCCGACGTGCCGCTGCAGCGGCCGGTGCGCGAGCGCGATGCTCATCGCGAGCGCCCCGACGGCCGGCGCGGCGCGCAGCAGGCCGAGCGCCGTCGGTCCGGCGTCGAGGATGTCGCGCGCGAAGATCGGCAGCAGCGCCGTCGCGCCGCCGAGCAGCACCGCGAACAGGTCCAGCGAGATCGCGCCGAGCATCACCGGGCGGCCGCGGATGTAGTGCACGCCAGCCAGCAGCGTGGCCCAGGTCGCGGCCTCGCGCAGCCGCTCGACCGGCCGCGGCCGCAGGCCCGCCATGCACGCGACCGCGACGCCGAACAGCGCCGCGCTCGCGCCGTAGACCGTCACCGCGCCGCCGGCGGCGTACAGCGCACCGCCGAGCGCCGGGCCGGCGATGATCGCCGCCTGCAGCCCGCTGGAGGCCAGCGCGGTGGCGCGCGCCAGCTCGCGCGGCAGCACCACCGACGGCAGCAGCGCCTGCTGCGCCGGCATCTGCAGCGCGCGCATCGCGCCGAGCACGACCGACAGCGCGAGGATCAGCTCGCGGCCGACCCACTGCTGCCACGAGCCGAGCGCGAGCACGAGACCCACCGCGGCCTGCACCGCCAGCGCCAGCACGACGAGCCGCCGGCGGTCGTGGCGGTCGGCCCAGTGGCCGGCGGGCAGCGTCAGCAGCAGCGCGGGCACGAACTGCGCGAGGCCGACCAGGCCCAGGTCCCACGCGCTGCCGGTCAGGTCGTACATCTGCCAGCCGAGCGCGACCATCAGCATCTGGCTGCCGCCGGTGCCCGCCAGCCGCGTGGCCCACAGGCGCAGGAACTGCGGCTGGCGCAGCAGCGCCAGCGCGGAATCGTCGAAGTCGCTCATCGCAAGGCGCGCGAGCATAGGCCAAGCCCGTCCCCCACACCCGCGCCTTGCCGCGCACCGGCTGCCGGGCTCCAATCGGCGCCACGATGAGTGCGCACGACGCCGCCACCCCCTCGCCCGCGCCGCGCGTGGCCGTGATCGCGGTGCACGGCGTCGCCGACCAGGCCCCCGGGCAGACGGTGCGCGAGCTGGCGCGGCTGCTGTGCCACGGCCGCGACGGCGCGCCGCGCTACGTCGACGGCGAGGTGCACGAGGTGCTCGTGCCGGTCACGCCGCTGGCGCCGACGCCGCGCGCCGGCGGCGCAGCGTCGGTGCCGCCCGAGGCCACGCTCGAGCCCGGCCGCCCGAGCGAGTTCTACCTGCGCCAGCGCGGCGCGAACGAGCGCCCCAGCGACCTCGGCCTCGCGCTGACCGACCACCTGCTCGCGCGCTACCGCCCCGACGACGCCGACGGCCTGTACGCGTCGACGCGCGTGTCGCTGCGCCGGCGCGCTGACGGCACCGGCGTCGATCTGTACGAGCTGTACTGGGCCGACTGCTCGCGGCTGCAGCCCGGCGGCATCCGTGCGCTGTCGGCGGCGTACCAGCTGCTGTTCCACCTCGGCACGCTCGCGCGCGACGTCGTCGACCACGTCGCGCTAGCCGCCGCAAGCGACGGCAGCGACGGCACGGGCCGGCGCGCGCTCGCGGCGCTGCAGCGCCTGCACGCGTGGTCGGCGTGGCTGCTCACGGGCCCGGCCGCGCTGCTGCAGCTGGCGATGCTGCTGCTGGTGGGCTACGGCGCGGCAGCGTTCGTGCCGCACGAACACGCGCAGCTGCTGCTCGCGCTCGGCGGCGGCGTGGCTGCCGTCGTGCTCGCGATCGCGGCGTGGCTGGCCACGCAGCGCGCCGAGCCGGCGACCGCCGCGCTCGCGCGCGCGCTGCCGTCGCTCGCCGCCGCGCTGGCCGGCGCCGGCATCGCGGCCACCGCGCTCCTCGACCCGACGCCGCCGGTGACGCTGTACGCGCTGACGGCGGGGCTGGCGATGCTGGCCGTCGGTGCCGCACTGCTGCAGCGCTACGTGCGCACCGTGCGCGGCGCGGGCGCCGTCGGCGTCGCGGTGCTCGCCGCCACCGCGGCACTGCTGCTGTGGCACGGCCGGCGCGATTTCGCGCACGCGACGACGCTGCGCGAGTGGATGCTCGCCACGCTGCTGCACGTCGGCGAGGCGCTGCTCGTCGCGCTGCTCGTCGTGTGGGGCGTGCTGGTCGTCGTGCAGATGGCGGCGCTGGCGCTGAGCTTCGCGCTCGCGCGCGCCGGCGGCGCGGTCGCGGCGTCGCTGGCCACGGCGCGCATCGCGCTGTCGGTGTCCACCGCGCTGTTCGTGATGCTGAGCCTCTTGCTGTGGTCGGTGGTCGCCTACGTCGGCGGGTTCGCGCTGGCCGACCTGCGCTTCGAGCCCGCGCTGCTGGTCGCCGGCGCGTACCCGTCGGGCGCCGCGTTCCTCGAGGCGCAGGTGCGCGACGTCGGCGCGCTGTTCACGCCGCTGATGGCGCTGGCCGGCGTCGTCGGCACCGTCGCGGTCGTCGCGGTGGCGCCGTCGCTGCGCGAGGAACTGGCACCCACCGCCGTGCAGCCCACCGCGCGCGGCGACGTGGCCAGCGCGCGGCTCGGCCGCTGGTGGACGCGCGCGCGCGGCGCGGTGGCCGTGCTGTTCGGCGCCGTCGTGCCGGCGCTGGCGCTGGGCAGCGGCGCCGTCTACCTGCTGTTCGCCGTCGACAAGCTCGGCGGGCTGCCGCTGCTCGATGCGCTGGTGGGCGAGCTGCGCGCGCCGTGGGGTGCACTGCTCGTCGACATCGGCAAGGGCCTGGCCGCACTCACCGCGGTCGTCGTCGCGCTGGGCGCGCGCTTTTCGCGCACGTTCGGCAAGCTGCGCGTCGCGCTCGACGCCGTGCTCGACGTCGACAACTACTTCCGCGACCCGAGCGACCGGCGCGCGCCGCGCGCGCGCATCTTCTCGCGCTACGCGTCGCTGCTCGACCACGTGCGCCGGCTCGGCTACGCGCGCGTCGTGATCGTCGCGCACAGCCAGGGCAGCGTGATCAGCGCCGACTTGCTGCGCCACCTGCAGCACGACGGGCGGCTGCGCGCGCTGGCCGGCGACGCGCCGCGCGCGCTGGTGACGCTCGGCTCGCCGCTGCGCGATCTGTACGCGGCGCGCTTCCCGCTGCTGTACCGCTGGATGGGGCCGGCGCCGGCCGCGTTCGCGCACGCGGCGCCGCAGCCTTCGCTGCTCGGGCTGCACGAGTGGGTCAACGCGTACCGCTCGGGCGACTACGTCGGCCGTGCGCTGTGGACGCCGCCCGACGCTGCCGGCGCGTTCGACGTCGCGCGCATCGACGCGCAGCAGCACGCGGTGGCCGCGCGCCGCGACGGGCGCAGCGAGTTCTGCCTCGGTGCCGGCGCGCACACGCACTACTTCGCCGACGACGCCGCGGCGCTGGCCGCCGAGATCGACCGGCTGATCGCCGGCGCGTCCCCCCACGCGCACCGGCCAGCCTGAGGCGCGCCTACACTGCGCGCCCATGCCCCGCCCGCACCTCGAACTGCTCGCCCCGGCGCGCGATGCCGCGATCGGCATCGAGGCCGTCAACCACGGCGCCGACGCCGTCTACATCGGCGGCCCCGGTTTCGGCGCGCGCGACAAGGCGTGCAACAGCGTCGCCGACATCGGACGGCTGGCCGCGCACGCGCACCGCTTCGGCGCGCGCATCTTCGTCACGCTGAACACGATCCTGCGCGACGACGAGCTCGAGCCCGCGCGGCGCCTCGCGTGGCAGCTGTACGACGCCGGCGCCGACGCGCTGATCGTGCAGGACATGGGCCTGCTCGAGATCGACCTGCCGCCGATCCAGCTGCACGCGAGCACGCAGACCGACATCCGCACCCCGGCCAAGGCGCGCTTCCTGCAGGACGTGGGGTTCTCGCAGATGGTGCTCGCGCGCGAGCTCGACCTCGCGCAGATCCGCGCCATCGCCGCCGAGGTGCGCGAGGCCACGCTCGAATTCTTCGTCCACGGCGCGCTGTGCGTGGCCTACAGCGGGCAGTGCTACATCAGCCACGCGCTGACCGGGCGCAGCGCCAACCGCGGCAGCTGCTCGCAGGAGTGCCGCCAGCCGTTCACGGTGCTCGATGCGCAGGGCCGCGTCGTCGCGCACGACAAGCACGTGCTGAGCCTGAAGGACAACGACCAGAGCGCCAACCTCGAGGCGCTGGTCGACGCCGGCATCCGCAGCTTCAAGATCGAGGGCCGCTACAAGGACATGGCGACGGTGAAGAACGTCACCGCGCACTACCGCCGGCTGTTCGACGCGCTGCTCGAGCGCCGCCCCGAGTTCGCGCGCGCGAGCAGCGGGCGCTGCCGGTTCACGTTCACGCCGCGGCCCGAGCTCGGCTTCAACCGCGGCGGCACCGACTATTTCGTCCACGGGCGCCGCGCCGACATCGGCGCGTTCGACACGCCCAAGCACGCCGGACTGCCGGTGGGCCACGTCGTGGCCGTCGCCGCCGACCACTTCGACCTCGACACCGGCGACGCCGCCACCGTGCTGCACAACGGCGACGCGCTGACCTGGTGGGACCGCCAGGGCGAGCTGCACGGCGTGCCGGTCAACACCGCCACCGCGCTCGACGGCGCCGGCGGCACGCGCTGGCGCATCGTGCCGCAGCTGCCGCGCGGGCGCACCGTGGCCGACCTGACGCGCGAGGCCGACCTGCGGCGCGACACCGCCGTCAGCCGCAACCGCGACATGGCGTGGGAGCGGCTGCTCGCCAAGCCGTCGGCCGAGCGGCGCATCGCGGTCGATGCGACGCTGGCGCAGGCCGAGGTGGACGGCCGCCCGGGCTTCGAGCTGACGCTCAAGGACGCCGACGGCCACCGCGGCGTCGCGCGCGTCGCGCACCCGCACGAGGTCGCGCGCGACGCGGCGCGCGCCGAGGCGCAGCTCAAGGACGCGCTCGCGCGCCTGGGCGACACGATCTTCGAGGCGCGGCGCGTGCGGCTGGCGCTCGCGCGGCCGTGGTTCGTGCCGGCCTCCGCCGTCAACGCGCTGCGCCGCGACGCGGTCGCTGCGCTCGAGGCCGCGCGCGCCGCCGCATGGCAGCGCCTGCCGCGCGCCAAACCGGTCGAGCCGCCGGTGCCCTACCCCGACGACGCGCTGACCTACCTGGCCAACGTCTACAACCACCGCGCCGCGGCGTTCTACGCGCGCCACGGCGTGCGCGTGATCGAGGCGGCCTACGAGAGCCACGAGGCGCTCGGCGACGTGAGCCTGATGATCACCAAGCACTGCGTGCGCTACAGCCTGAGCCTGTGCCCGAAGCAGGCCAAGGGCGTCACCGGCGTGCAAGGCACGGTGCGTGCCGAGCCGATGACGCTGGTGCACGGCAACGACCGCTTCACGCTGCGTTTCGACTGCAAGCCGTGCGAGATGCACGTCGTCGGCGCGATGCGCAAGCACGTGCTGCGGCAGCTCAAGAGCGAACCGCTGACCTTCTACCGCACACGCCCAGCAGCCACCCCGGCATCCCGATGAACACCACCGCCTTCCCCGATGCTGCCGAGCACTGGAACCGCCGCTTCGAGCGCGACGACTTCCTCTTCGGCACCGAGCCCAACGCGTGGCTGCGCGAGCACGTGCACGCGCTGCCTGCGGGCGGGCGCGTGCTCAGCGTCGCCGACGGCGAGGGACGCAACAGCGTGTGGCTGGCCAAGCAGGGCTTCAGCGTCGACGCGTTCGACATCGCCGAGGTCGGCGTCGCGAAGGCGCGCGCGTTCGCCGCGCGCGAGGGCGTGCAGGTGAACTTCCACGTCGCCGACGTCGACGGCTTCGCGTGGCCGACGGCGGCCTACGACGGCGTCGTCGCGATCTTCGTGCAGTTCGCCGACCCGCCGCTGCGCGCGCGCATGTTCGAGCGCATCGTGCACAGCCTCAAGCCCGGCGGCGTGCTGATCCTGCAGGGCTACACGCCCAAGCAGCTCGAGTACAGGACCGGCGGCCCGCCGGTGGCGTCGCACCTGTACACCGAGGCGATGCTGCGCGAGGCCTTCGCCGCGCTGCAGATCGTCGAGCTGCGCGAGTACGAAGCCGACATCCACGAAGGCAGCGGCCACCACGGGCGCTCGGCGCTGATCGGCCTCGTCGCGCGGCGCTGACGCTGCGCGCGGCGCGCGCCGCACCACGGGCGGCGCGGTCGGCACCGCGCACGCCGGGTTCACTCGGCGCGCGCAGGCGCCGGCTCCGGCGCGCGGACGCCTTCGCGTTTACGCAACTTCACACATCGGCGGTCCACCGGCGCGCGGGCTGCGCCGTTGTGACGCACGGGCCGCCACGTTTCGTTCGTCGACCGCGGCCGGCAAAGGAGCTGCGATGACCCGTTCCCGAAAGACCCTGTGGATCGCCGCGCTGGCGCTCGGTGGCGCGCTGGCCGGCGGCGCCGCGCACGCACGCGGCGACGTGTACTGGTCGCTCGACATCAGCGCCCCCGGCTACCCGGTGGGCGTGGGGGTGAACCTGTCCAACGCGCCGCGCGTGGTGGCCTACCCGGCGCCGGTGGTCGTCGCGCCGCCACCGGTGGTCTACGCCCCGCCGCCCGTCGTCTACGCGCCCCACCCGGTCTACGTGGCGCCCCGGCCCGTGGTGTATGCGCCCCCGGTCTACGTCTACGAGCGCAGGCACTGGAAGCGCGGCCACCGGCACGACCACCACCGCCACCGCCACGGGCACGACGACTGACCGCGCCCGCACGCGCCGTCAGGGCTCGAGCGTGTAGACCTCGGCAGCGCGACGCTCGGCGTCGCTGTGGCCGGCGAGTGCGGCGTCCCACTCCGGGCCGGCGGCGCCGTGCGCGGGCGTGCGCCCGCCGGTCAGGCGCACGAGGTCGTCGGTGCCGGCGTCGAACTCGCCGACGGCCTCGCGCTGCGCGGTGAACAGGCGCGCGATGCGTCCGCCCTCGCTGTCGATCACGACGAGGTAGCGCGCCGCCGGCCGGTGCGGCTCGCCGCCGTGGTGGCCCGGCACTTCGATGCCGTAGGTCTGGCTCATGGTTGGACTCCCGGTGCGGTCTCGACCGCCGCGAGTATCGCGGCAGCCGGCCCGCAGGGTCACCGGCCGTCGAGCGGCGCGAGCGGCGTCGTCAGCGGATGCAGTGCAGGCGCAAGGACGCGCGGGACGATGCGGGCGGTCCTTACTGCAGGCGCGACCCGGCGGACGGCGCCCCGTCGCCGCAGTCGACCTGCTCGAAGATCACACGGCACAGGCGCCGCGACGACGCGTCGGACAGGATCGCGAAGCCGAGCAGCGGACGTGGGCCGTGCAGTTCGGCGCCCACCGGCAGTGCGTCGTGCAGCGCCCGCGCGACATGGCGCCGGCCGACGGCGTCGACCAGCATGATTCCTTGGTCGTTGGCGTCCAGCACCCGATACAGCGCCATGGTCTTCCCCTCCTGCAACTGCGGTCGACAGTGTGCCGCTGCACCGATGGCAGGTGCGTGACGGTCCCATGACCGGCCGTGCGCAGCGGCCGGCGGCGTGACGGCGTTCACGCGCACCGGCTGCCGACTGCGCCGAGGTCGCCTGCACGCTGGGCGGCGCCGCGCACGTCGACGGGGGCTGCGCCTCGGCGGTCGACGGGCTGCGGCCGCGGGTCGGTGTGCGGGCTCAGGCGGCAGCCGGCAGTACCGTCGCGCGGCACTCGCCGAAGCCGATGCGCGCGCGCCCCGGGGCCTCGCACCCGCCACGGAAGATCACGGTGTCGCCGTCGGCGAGGAAGCCGCGCGTCTCGACCGTGCCGTCGGGCCCTTCGAGCTGCAGCGGCACGCGCCCGGCCTGCGTGAGCTCCATCATCGCACCGGCCTCTCCAGCGGTCGGGCCCGAGATCGTGCCGCTGCCGAGCAGGTCGCCGGGCTGCAGGTTGCAGCCGCCCACCGTGTGGTGGGCGAGCATCTGCGCCGGCGTCCAGTACTGGTGGCGAAAGCTCGTCTCGGTCAGCCGCACCGGCCCGAGGCCGCGCGCGCGCCGCGCGGCCGACTCGAGCCACACCGACAGCCGGATGTCGAACGCGCCGGCGGCGCGCACCTGCGGCGCATCGAGGTACGGCAGTGGCTGCGGCTCGCCCGCATCGCGGCCCCAGGCACAGCGGTACGGCGCCAGCGCATCGAGCGTGACGATCCACGGCGAGACGGTGGTCGCGAAGTTCTTCGCCTGGAACGGCCCCAGCGGCGCCATCTCCCAGGCCTGGATGTCGCGCGCCGACCAGTCGTTGAGCAGGCACACGCCGAACAGGTGGGAGTCGGCCTCGGCCACCGGCACGCGGGTGCCCAGCGCGTTGCCGACGCCGACGACGAGGCCCAGTTCGAGCTCGTAGTCGAGCCACTGGCACGGCGCGAACACCGGCGCGTCGGCGCCCGGCGGCTTGATCTGCCCCATCGGCCGGCGCACCGGCGTGCCGCTGACCACCACGCTGGAGGCGCGCCCGTGGTAGGCGATCGGCAGCCAGCGGAAGTTCGGCGACACGTCGGGGATGCCGAACAGCTTGCCGATGTTCAGCGCATGGTGGATCGAGGTGTAGAAGTCGGTGTAGTCGCCGATGCGCAGCGGCAGCGCAAGTGCGGCCTGCGCCTGCGGCACGAGCAGCGCGTCGGCGTGCGGCTGCGCCGCGCCGCCGTCGGCAAAGAGCGCGAACAGGCCATGGCGCAGCGCACGCCATGCGCCGGGGCCGAGCGCGAGGAAGTCGTTGAGCACCGGCTGCGCGGCGGCCGCGCAGGCGCGCTGCGCGTCGCCGGCCAGCAGGCCGCTGGCGGCCAGTGCCGCGAGGTCGACGATGCGGTCGCCGAGCGCGACGCCGCCGCGCCAGGGCTCGGTGCTGCCGGCGCGGCGGAACACGCCGAACGGCAGGTTCTGCAGCGGGAAGTCGGTGCCGGGCGCGTTGGCGCTGGCCAGCCAGCTGCGCGCGGCCGGATCGTGCGTGTGGTCCAGCGCGCTCATCTCACGCCTTCATCAGCGCGTCGTCGAAGATGGCCACCGCGCGTGTCCAGCCGGCCGACGCGCCGCGGATCTTGTGCGGGAAGCAGCTGATGTAGAAGCCGTCGGGCGGCAGCGCCTCGAGGTTGTGCAGCTTCTCGAGGTGGCAGTAGCCGATGTCGCGCCCGGCCTTGTGGCCCTCCCAGATCAGGGCGGCGTCGTGGCTTTCGGCGTACTTCTTCGCGGTGTGGACGAACGGCGCGTCCCAGCTCCACGCGTCGGTGCCCGTCAGGCGCACGCCGCGCTCGAGCAGGTACATCGTCGCTTCGTAGCCCATGCCGCAGCCGGCCGAGACGTAGTCGGACTCGCCGTAGCGGCTGCCCGCGCGCGTGTTGACGACGACGATCTCCAGCGGCTTCAGCTCGTGGCCGATGCGCTTGAGCTCCGCCTCGACGTCGGCCGCGGTGACGACGTAGCCGTCGGGGAAGTGGCGGAAGTCGAGCTTGACGCCGGGCTGGAAGCACCACTCGAGCGGCACCTCGTCGATCGTCGTCGCGGGCTTGCGGCCGCCGAGCTTGGCGTCCATCGTCGAGTGGAAGTGGTACGGCGCGTCGAGGTGCGTGCCGTTGTGCGTGATCAGCGTGACCTGCTCGATCGCCCAGCCCTCGCCGTCGGGCAGGTCCTCCTTCTTCAGCCCGGGGAAGAACGGCGCGATCTGCTCGAAGGTCTGCCCGTGCGTGAAGTACTGGATCTTCGGGCCGTAGCCGGGCGGGTCCGACAGCACGTCGTTCTCGAGGTAGATCGACAGGTCGACGAAGCGGCGGGTCATGGGTCTCCTCCTGGGGGTGCGGCGCTACGGACGCTCGTGCCAGTGCACCATCGGCAGGCCGGGCACCGGCGAGCGGAAGTACGGGATCGTCGTGCCGAGCAGGCTGCCGACGTAGACGGTGCGCAGGTCGGGCCCGCCGAACGTGATGCTGGCCATCCACGGCGCGATCGTGCCGCGGGCACGGGCCATGTCGTCGGCACTCACCTCGCCGGCGGCCATCTTCGCGAGCAGGTGGCGGCTCGCGTCGGGGTCGCCGTCGTCGAGCAGCACGCGCAGGTCGCCCTGCGGCGTCAGCGCGACGAGCTTGTCGACCATCACCAGCGTGCACCACAGGTTGCCGTGCGCGTCGAACGCGATGCCGTCGGGGTAGCCGCCCAGGTGCGACGGCCCGAACACCTCGCGGTCGACGAGGCGCACGCCGTCGGCGCGCTCGTCCAGTCGCATGCGCGTGATGTGCGGGCCTGTCGTCTCGACGATGTACAGCCACTGCTCGGCCGCGTCGAGCCGCACCTCGTTCGTGAAGTGGAAGCCGTCGGCGACGACGCGCAGGCCGTGCTCGTCGACGACGGCGATGTAGCCGTCGCGCACGCGCGTGGCCGCGGCCTTGGTCCACGGGTTCACGCGCGTCGACACCGTCAGCCACAGCCGCTGCTTCGAGTCGCGCAGCACGAAGTTGACTTTGCCGATCGGCTGGCCGTCGATGCGGTCGTACAGCGTCCGCGTGCGCCCGTCGCGCGTCATCAGCTCGAGCCGGTCGGTACCGAAGTTGGCGATCAGGATCGAGCCGTCGGCGGCGAAGGCCAGCCCGTTGGGCAGCGTGCCCTGCGTGAACTTGGCTTCGAACGCGTCGGCGGTGTCGGCCGCCGCGGTCGCGAAGCGCTCGTCGACGCGCTGGCCGACGAACTGCTGCGCTCCGTCGGGCGCGATGCGCATCACGCCGCCGCGCGCGTCGGCGGCCCACAGCGTGCCGTCACGCTCGGCGAGGATGCACTCGGGGCGCTGCAGGTCGCGGCCGATCGTGCGGATCGCAGCGCGGTCGACCTCGAAGCCGTCGAGCGGGTTGGCGATGGACATCGGCGTCACCTCCACGCGGGCTACTTCAGCAAGACGAGGCTCAGCGACGGGAACGCGATCAGCAGCGCGAGCACCGCGAGCATCACGAACGTGAACGGCGCCGCGCCGCGGAACACGTGGCCGATCGGCACGTCGTGCGCCGCCGCGAGCGAGCTCTTGACGACGTAGGCCGACAGCCCGAACGGCGGCGTCAGCAGGCCGACCTCGACCGCGACGACCGTGACGACGCCGAACCAGATCAGGTTCAGGCCGAACTGCTCGGCCAGCGGCAGCGCCAGCGGCAGCACGATCAGCATGATCGACGACGAGTCGACGATCGTGCCCAGCAGCAGGATCAGCGCGACGTAGCACAGCAGGAATCCGGTGACGCCGAGCCCGGCGGCGGCCATCGCCTCGACGAGCGCCTGCGGCGTGCCGCTCATCGCGAGCATGCGCGTGTAGATGCTCGCGCAGATGATCAGGAAGCTCACCGCCACCGTCACGTGGCCGGTCTCGGTGAGCACGCCCCAGAAGCTGCGCCACGTGAGCTTGCGCCGCAGCACCGCGATCAGCAGCGCCACCAGCGCACCGACCGCGCCGGCCTCGGTCGCGGTGAACAGGCCCGTGTAGATGCCGCCCAGCACCGAGGCGATCAGCAGCACCACGGGGAAGGTCTTGAGCGCCATCTCGCCCCAGCCCATCGCCGGCGTGTCGTCGCCGGCGGCAGCGGCCGTGGTGTCGAACACCTCGCCGGGGCGCCAGCGCGCGAGCGCGACGATGGCTGCCGAGAACGCCAGCGCGAGCACGACGCCGGGCACGATGCCGGCGGTGAACAGGTCGCCCACCGACTGGTTCGAGATGAACGCGTACAGGATCATCAGCAGGCTGGGCGGGATCAGCATGCCCAGCACCGACGAGCCGGCGACGACGCCGACCGCGAAGCGCGTGCGGTAGCCGAAGCGCACCATCTGCGGCACCGCGACGCGGCTGAACACCGCCGCCGACGCGATCGAGATGCCGGTGATCGCCGCGAACACGGCGTTGGCCGCGACGGTCGCGATGCCCAGCCCGCCGCGCAGCCGGCGCAGCAGCTGGTTCGCGACGTCGAAGGCGTCCTTGCCGATGTCGGCGTAGGCGACGAGGAAGCCGGTCAGCACGAACAGCGGCACGACGCCGAAGACGTGGCTCGCGATCGCGTCGCTGACGGCCTGCGCGAGCAGGTTGGCCGCCACCGTGACGTCGTCGCGGATCAGCCACACGCCGACGAAGCTGACCACACCCAGCGCGATCGCGACGTGCAGGCCGGCGTAGATCAGCGCCAGCATCAGCAGCAGCGAGGCGAGCGCGATCGTCGTGTTGTCCATCGGCTCTCTTACGCGGCGCGGCGGCGCGACCGCGCGCGCCGCAGGTCGGCGGCCAGCAGCAGCAGGTAGCACAGCGCCGTCACGCCCAGCCCGATCAGCGTGATCAGCCGGATCGGCCACACCGGGGCCTGGAAGTCGCCGATCGCGCCGGTGTACTCGCGGATGCGCACCGACTCGACGAGCGGCGTCCAGCTCGCCCACAGGATCACGAGCATCAGCGCCGCGCCCACCGCGTGGTACAGCGCGTGCAGCACGTCGGCCACGAGGGGGCGCGCCTTCTGCAGGTGGCCGAGCAGCACCTCGGCGCGCGTGAAGCGCCCGCGGTGCAGCGTGTCGGCCAGCTGCAGGAACACGATGCCGACGATCGACAGCGCGACGAGCTCCGGCACGCCGCGCAAGGGCGCCGCGAACAGGTTGCGCCCGGCGACGTCGACGTTGATCAGCACCATCAGCGCCAGGATCCACAGCGTGCCGAGCGCGTTCATCGCGCCCGTCACGCGGTGCAGCGCGAGCGGCAGCGGCTGGCCGTACGACGTGGCCTGCGGCTGCGGCGCGTCGAGGCTCGCCGCCACGTCAGCGTGACCAGTCGCGGGGCAGCTTGACGCCGGCCTTCGTCAGGCCGCCCATGTAGGCCTCGAGCACCTGCTGCCCCGGCAGGCCCTTGGCCGTCACGTCGTCGGCCCAGGTCTTCGCGACGTGGGGCAGCGCGTCGGCCCAGCGCTTGCGCTCGGCCTCGCTCAGGTCGGCGACCTTGGCGCCGGCGCCCGCCATGTTCTGCAGCAGCGTGCCGGCCGCGGCGCTTTGCGCCTTCGCGAACTCGGCCGAGTACGCGTCGCCGACCTCGCGCAGCACCTGCTGCACCTCGGGCGGCAGGCGGTCGAAGCGCGACTTGTTGATCGCGATGCCGCCGGCGAACATCGCACCGAAGTTGACCTTGGTGATGTGCGGCGCGACCTCGTGCAGCTTGGCGCCCCACGCGCCGGTCGTGAACACGATGACGCCGTCGGACACGCCCGACTTCAGGTCCTCGTAGTAGCTGTTGAGGTTGCCCGCCACCGCGACCGCGCCGGTGTTGCGGATCCAGTTGGCCGCCGGGCCCGGCGCGCTGATCTTCTTGCCCTGCAGGTCCTCGTACTTCGTCACGGGGAACTTGGTCCACAGGTGGTAGGTGTCGAGCGCGGCGCCGCCGAGGTAGACGAGGCCGTTCTTGGTCCACGCGTCGGCCATCGCCGGGATGCGCTTTTGCATGTCGGCCACGGTGCGCGTGACCAGGCCCAGGTCGTCGGTGCCGAACGGCGTGAAGTACGAGACGTTTTGCAGCGGGAACTTGGGCGCCTCGAACACGGTGCTGACGAAGCCGAGGTCGCCCACACCGTCGGCGATGCCCTTCGACTCGCCGCCGAGCTTGACGAGCGTGCCGCCCCAGGCCTTGGTCCACTCGATCTTGTGCTTGTTGCCGGCCGCGGCCAGGCGCTTGTCGACCTCGGGGATGTAGAACTCGTCGAGCAGCTTGACCCACAGGAAGGCCGGCGGGTGCCCGGCCACGGCGGTCAGCTTGATGACCTGCTGCGCGTGCGCGGCGGTCGCGCCGGCGGCCAGCGCGGCAGCGGCGACAAGGAAGGCGAGGCGGTGCTTCATGGGCGTCTCCGGGTTGGGGTCGTGGAAGTCGGGGCGGCAGCGGGCGGCGCCGCCAGCACCGCCTTGAGCCCCGCGGTGATGAACGCCGCCAGCAGCGGCGCTGCGGCGGGATCGTTCGGCCGCGCCTGCCGGCGCGACAGCTCGCCGACGCGGCGGTCCGACAGGTGGTGCAGCAGCGCGCCGAGCGCGAACTGGTAGCCCCACGCGACCTGCGCGCGCGTCGCGTGCGGCGCGGCGCGCTGCAGCGCGTCGATGAAGGCGTGCGCCATCGGGTCGAAGTATTCCGACAGCACGCTGTCGACGCCGGGCGTGCGGTACTGCAGCTCGCGCGCGACGAGCAGCGCGTAGAACTCGCCCTCGGCGCTGGCGCGCAGCCGCAGCACCGGCGTGACGAACGCGTCGACGATGCGCTCGAGCAGCTCGGGACCGCCGGCGTCGACCGCCGCGCGCAGCCCCGCCATGCGCTCGTCGATCGTGCCCTTCCAGTGCTCGAACAGCGCGCGGAACAGCTCATGCTTGGCGCCGAAGTAGTAGCCCACCAGCGCCAGCGGCACACCGGCGGCTTGCGCGATCTGGCGGATCGTCACCGCGTGGTAGCCGCGCTCGGCGAACAGCCGCTCGGCGGCGAGGAGGATGTCGGCGCGGCGGTCGCGCCGCTCGGGCGCGACGGCGCGCGCTGCGGTGCGGCGGGGGCGGGCGGTGGCGGGCACGGGGGCGCGCATGCCGCGATTGAACGGTCGTACCGAAAGTTTTGACAAGCGTACAAACCCGCGCCGGGTCAACCCCGATGCGGCCGCACCCCGTGGCCGCGATCGCGCCCCTGCCGCCGACCGGGCCGCTCGGCATCGCGCACACTGGCGGATCCGTCGCTACCCGCCACCTGCCCCCATGAACGCCCTGCCCGCCGCCGAAGCCCCCGTCGAGACGCCACCCGACGCGGCGCGCGGCCCGCGGGTGTTCGCGTTCGACAACACCTACGCGCGCGAGCTGCCCGGCACCTACGTCGCGTGGCCGCCAGCCCGCGTGCCGGCGCCGAAGACGCTCTACCTCAACCTCGAGCTCGCGCACGAGCTCGGCGCCGACGCCGCCTTGCTCGACGGCGACGCGGGCGCCGCGGTGCTCGCCGGCAACGTGCTGCCCGACGGTGCGCAGCCGATCGCGCAGGCCTACGCCGGGCACCAGTTCGGCGGCTTCTCGCCGCAGCTCGGCGACGGGCGCGCGCTGCTGCTCGGCGAGGTCGTCGACCGCCACGGCCGGCGACGCGACATCGCGTTCAAGGGCTCGGGGCGCACGCCGTTTTCGCGCGGCGGCGACGGCAAGGCCGCCGTCGGCCCGATGCTGCGCGAGGTGCTGATCGGCGAGGCGATGCACGCGCTGGGCATCCCGACGACGCGCGCGCTCGCCGTGGTGGCCACCGGCGAGCGCGTGCGGCGCGAGCGCGCGCTGCCCGGCGCGGTGCTCACGCGCGTGGCCGCGAGCCACCTGCGCGTGGGCACGTTCGAGTTCTTCGCCGCGCGCGGCGACGTCGAGCACCTGCGCCGCGTCGCCGACCACGCGATCGCGCGCCACGACCCCGCGCTCGCCGGCGAGCCGCAGCGCCACCTCGCGCTGCTGCGCGCCGTCGCGCAGCGGCAGGCCGCGCTCGTCGCGCAGTGGATGAACGTGGGCTTCATCCACGGCGTGATGAACACCGACAACACGACGATCTCGGGCGAGACGATCGACTACGGCCCCTGCGCGTTCCTCGAGGCCTACGACCCGCGCACCGTCTTCAGCTCGATCGACCACCACGGCCGCTACGCGTTCGGCAACCAGCCGCACATCGTGCGCTGGAACCTCGCGCGGCTGGCCGAGGCGCTGCTGCCGCTGCTCGCCGACGACACCGAGCGCGCCGTCGCGCTCGCCACCGAGGTGATCGACGCGTTCCCGGCCTGGTACCGCCACGCGCTGCTGCAGGGCCAGCGCGCCAAGCTCGGGCTGCAGCGCGCCGACGCCGAGCTCGACGACGCCGACGCGACGCTCGCGGCCGACTGGCTCGCGCTGCTGCAGGCGCAGCGCGTCGACTTCACGCTCGCGTGGCGGCGCCTGGCCGACGCCGCCGCCGGCGACGCGGCACCGCTGCGCGCGCTGTTCGCCGACCCGCAGGCGCCCGACGCCTGGCTCGCGCGCTGGCACGCGCGCTGCGCGCTCGACGACGGCGGCGCGACGACGCCGCAGGCCGCCGCCGCCCGCGCCGCGCGCCTGCGCGCCGTCAACCCGCTCGTGATCCCGCGCAACCACCGCGTCGAGGAGGCCCTGGCGGCTGCCAGCGACGACGGCGACCTCGCGCCGTTCGAGCGCCTGCTCGCGGCGCTGAAGCGCCCGTACGACGACGCGCCCGAACTCGCCGCCTACGCCGAGCCGGCGCCGGCGCACGTGACGGCGGCGTACCGCACGTTCTGCGGAACCTGACCGGACACCCGGCCGCGCCGCCGGCGCTGCTCAGCGTCGACGCACGGCGGGCAGCGCCGCGGCCACCAGCACTCCGGCGGCCGACAGCCCCGACAGCGCCAGGTGCGCCAGCACGAAGCGCAGCGCGAGCGACGCCCCTTCGACGTAGACGCTGCGGTCGGTGCTGAGCAGGAACTGCAGCGTCGAGAACACCCGGCCGTACTTCACGACGGCCGACTCGGTGCCGGCCGCCAGCAGAGCCCAGCCCAGCAGCGTGCTCGCCGCCAGCATCGCAATCGCCGCGCCCGCGCGGCCCCACCGGGGCTCGCGCAGCATGCGATGGATGACGCTGCCCGTCGCCCCCAGCACCGTGGCGTATCCGAGCAGACACGCTGTGGCCATCGCGCCTCCGCCACCGGCCATCAGCTCGGTCAGGTTGTCGGTGCCGGCCCAGCGCACCACCACCTGGTGCCACAGCGGTACCACCCAGCACCCGTGCAGCAGCAGGTGCGACACGCTCGCGCCGCGCTGGCCGGGACGCAGCAGGCCTCCGTGCAGGGCATGGCCCAGCGCCAGGCTCCAGACGAACCCGAGCATCAGCACCGCCAGCCGGCCGACGGTCTCGACCGCCGCCCCGATGCCCAGCACCGGGCTGCCGACGACGTCGTACACGCTTTCGCGCGGTGCTCCCGCGAACAGCAGCACCGCCAGCACCAGCGGCACCCCGAGCAGGCCGCCGACGGTGGCCGCCACCGGCACGGCCGGCCGGGGAACCGCGACGCGTGCCAGCCAGCTCGGCACGCCGAACAGTGCCAGCGCCGCCGCGGTGACCGTCACGGCCGGCCAGGGCACGCCGCCCGGGGCCAGCAGCTCGCGAAGGTTGTAAGGCACCTGGGGCACATAGGCCACGCCCACGGCGGCCGCCAGCACGGCGAGCGAGACCGCGATCGCCCATCGCCGGTCCAGCCGAGCCGGGTCGTCGCGGCCACCGGGTGGTCGGAGGGCCGACACCCGGCTTGCCGCTGCCGCGTCGCGCCCCGCCGCCTGGCCTGCCCGGCTCGCCGTCGCCGCAGTGGCGCCCGGCCACAGCCCGGCCGTCAGCGCCCCGACGACGGCTGCGATCAGCACGTCACCGGTGTCGACTACGCGCTGCGGCAGGAACACCTGCAGCCCTTCGATCGCAGCCGCCAGTGCGGCCGCGGTCGTCGCCACCACGACGGTCGCGGAGGTCCGCGACAGGTGCCAGGGCCTCGCGGCCCACAGGCACACCGCCGCGAACGCCGCGAACTGGGCGACGCGCCGCAGCACGTTGGTCACCAGGTACAGCTCGGTGTTGGTCGCGTAGCTGGCGAACGGGATGGCGCTCAGCGTGTCCAGGCGTGCCCGCAGGGCCTGGGTGTCGGTGGCGAAATCGAACGGCCACGTGTGCAGCGCGAGCAGCGCCAGCGCCGCCAATCCCGGCAGCGCGAGCCGACCGAACCGCGCGCGGCGGTCGCCCGCCGCGTCGGGAATCAGCCCGACGGCCAGCACCCCGACGGCCGCCGCGACGATGTCAGTCGTGTCGACCACGCGCGACAGCACCAGCAGTTGCGCCCCCTCCAGCGCCGCCGCGACCGCCACCAGCGCCCACCCGGCCGTGCCGAGCGAGCCGCCACGGGCGCGCCGCGCCAGCCATGCGGCCAGGCCCCAGATCGCGGCGTCCAGGACGAAGTCGGTCAGACCGGCGAGCGGCCGGCCCTGCCAGGCCAGGAACGGCACCGGGTTCACGAGGCCCTGCGTCCACTTGGCCGCGATCTCGGAGCGGCTGACGGTCAGGTCCAGCGGCAGCACGCCATACAGCACGACGCACGCCAGGTAGGCGCCGAACGCGCGCCGCCAGGCGCCGTGGGGTGAAGTGCTGCGCTGCCAGAACGACGCCGGCACGGCGAACCACGCGCCCACGCCCAACGCCGCCCCGAGCGCCTGCGCGACGCAGTCCGACAGCGCCGGCTCGCGACCGCTGAAGAACAGCTGCGAGAACTCGAGCACCAGCGCCAGTGCGACGCAAGCCACCCAGACGGCCACCGCCGCCAAGCCGACGGCCCACGGGCGGCGCAGCCGCAGCACCGCCACGACCGCAGCCAGCCACAGCAGCGCCAGCGGCAGCGCCAGCAGCACGTTGGCCGCGAAGTCGGCCCGTGAGGCCACGGTCAGCGGCCCCCGCAGCAGCGCCCCGAAGCTCGCAGCGGCGTCGCCGATCGGCTGCGGTGTCCAGCGAAACGGGATGAGGCTGCCGTAGACCGGGAAGGCCGTGTAGGCGAGCGCGGCACCCAGCGGCCAGCGTGCGGGCGGCGAAACATGGCCTGCATTCATCGCGGCGCCAGTATCCGGCAGCCTCTCCATCAGGTACGGGGTTCCCGGGACGCCGTCTGGCCGCGATACTGGAGCGATCGTCTGGTTCCGACACCCCGACCGCGCGCCGATGGTTCCCGCGTCCGTCCCACCCCGCACTCCCCGCGCAGCGACACGCAGCCGGCCGTGCCCGACGCATGGCCATGCATCTGCCGTCGCCCTCTGGCGTCGGCTCGGATGCCTGCTCGCCGCCGCGTGGCTCGTGCTGCCAGCGGCTGCGCCGGCCCAGACCGTTGCGACGGCAGCGCGGCAGGTGGCCGCGGGCGCGCCGGTGCCCGCGGTGCTCCAAGTGGGCCCACAGCGCGAGATCAAGACCCTCGCCGAAGCCGCCAAGCGCGCCCGCGACGGCGACACGATCGAGGTCGACGCGGGCGAATACCGCCGCGACGTCGCGGTGTGGACGCAGAACGACCTGACGATCCGCGCCGTCGGCGGGCGGGTGCGGATGATCGCGGTGGGCGGCTCGGCCGAGGGCAAGGCGATCTTCGTCGTGCGCGGCGGGCGCGTCGTGATCGAGGGCTTGGACTTCGAGGGCACGCGCGTGCCCTCGCGCAACGGTGCGGGCATCCGCTTCGAGGCCGGGCAGCTCACCGTGCGCGACTGCCGCTTCGTCGACAACGAGATGGGCCTGCTGACCGGCAACGACCCGAAGGCGGAGCTCGTCGTCGAGCGCAGCGAGTTCGCGCACAACAAGCGGCTCGACGGCCACAACCACCAGCTCTACGTCGGCACCATCGGCAAGCTGACGGTGCGCGGCAGCTACTTCCACCACGGCCACATCGGCCACCTGCTCAAGAGCCGCGCGGCGGTCAACCACATCTTCTACAACCGCCTGACCGACGAGATGGGCGGCACCGCGAGCTACGAGCTGGAGTTTCCGAACGGCGGCGTCGCGGTCCTCGTCGGCAACTTGATCCAGCAGAGCTCGACGAGCGAGAACGGCATCATGATCTCGTTCGGCGCCGAGGGCTTCGAGGGCAGCGTGCACAAGCTGGTGCTCGCACACAACACGCTGGTCGACAACCGCCCGAAGGAAGGCGTGTTCCTGCGCGTGATGCGCGGCGAGGGCCGGTACACCGCACCAGTGACGATCAAGGCCGTCAACAACCTGCTGGTGGGCAACCCTGGCAAGCTCGAAGCCGCCGGCCCCGGCGAGTACGTCAATAACTTCCACGTCGACTGGGACGTGTTCGTGCGCGCCGCGCGCGAGGACTACCGGCTCGCCGCCGGCGCCGCGGTGGCCGGCAAGGCCGTCGACCCCGGCGCGTTCGAGGGCCTGCCACTGGCCCCGACGCACGAGTACGTGCACCCCCGGTCGCTGGCCGCGCTCAACGGCGGGGCCCGCCATCCCGGGGCGCTGCAGGCCACCGGTGCGCCTTGAGCTGCCGACAAGGCAGCGCAGCCGCGACGCCGAAGCGGTGAATTCGCACACACCCGATCCAGGGGGGTGGGCGGGCCGCCCTGAACGCCGCGGGTAGCATCCCGCGCTGCAGCCGTGCCCTGCGCACGCCCGCAGCCCGGCCCCGGGCCACACCGCCTTCCATGTCGATGAGCATCGCCACCGCCGTTCCCCGCACCGCCACACCGGTGGCCACGCTGGCGCTGGGGGCGCCGCGCTTCGACGACACCGCGCTGGCGCACCTGGCGCGCGGCGCCGACGCAGCCACCGCGTGGCAGGCGCTGCACGCGCGCGTGGTCGCGGGCGGTGGCGCGGCGGCGCTGCCCGCCGCGCTGGCCGGCGTGCAGGGCGACTTTGCGGTGGGCGTGCGCGACGAGCGCGGGCGCACGCTGCTCGCGGTGGACCGCTTCGCGATGCGCACGCTGTGCTGGCGCGTCATCGACGGGCGCATGCACTTCGCCGAGCGCGCCGACGAGCTCGCCGCGCTGCCGCCGCGCGCCGCCATCGACCCGCAGGCCGTCTTCGACTACCTGTACTTCCACGTCATCCCGTCGCCGCGCACGATCTTCCAGGGCGTGTACCGCCTGCCGCCGGCGCACGGGCTGTGGTTCGACGGCGGTCAGGTGCACATGCAGCCGTACTGGGTGCCGCGCTTCGTCGAGCCCGAGCGCGCCGACTTCGCGACGCTGGCCGCGCAGTTCCGCCAGCACGTACGCGACGCGGTGAGCGCGCAGCTCGACGGCAGCAAGCCGGCGTGCTTCCTGAGCGGCGGCACCGACAGCTCGACGGTGGCCGGCATGATCCGCGACGTGGCCGGCCGCGCAGCCACGTACAGCATCGGCTTCGAAGCCGAGGGCTACGACGAGATGCAGTACGCGCGCATCGCGGCCAAGCGCTTCGGCACCGAGCACCACGAGTACTACGTGACGCCCGACGACCTGGTGCGAAGCATCCCGGCGGTGGCGGAGCACTACGACCAGCCGTTCGGCAACAGCAGCGTGCTGCCCGCGTACTACTGCGCGAAGATGGCGCACGACGACGGCGTGACCAAACTGCTGGCCGGCGACGGCGGCGACGAACTCTTCGGCGGCAACGCGCGCTACGCGAAGCAGCGCGTCTTCGGCTGGTACGAAGGCGTGCCCGCGCCGCTGCGCCGCGGGCTGCTCGAGCCCGTGCTCGAGCGCACGCCGATCGGCCGCCTGCCGCTCGCGCGCAAGGGCCGCAGCTACGTCGAGCAGGCCAAGGTGCCGCTGCCCGACCGCATGCAGCAGTACAACCTGCTGCTGCGCCTGGGCCTGGACAACGTCTTCACGCCCGACTTCCTCGCGCAGGTGGACGAGGCCGACGCGCTGCGCCAGCAGCAAGCCGTGTGGCAGCAGGTGCAAGGCGCCAGCGCGCTCAACCGCATGCTGGCCTACGACTGGCGCTACACGCTCGCCGAGGCCGACCTGCCCAAGGTACGCGGCAGCACGCAGCTCGCCGGCGTGCAGGTGGGCTTCCCGTTCCTCGAGCAGGCGCTCGTCGACTTCTCGCTGCGCCTGCCCAGCGACTACAAGCTCAAGGGCCTGAAGCTGCGCTGGTTCTTCAAGGAGGCGCTGCGCGGCTTCCTGCCCGACGAGATCCTCACGAAGAAGAAGCAGGGGTTCGGGCTGCCGTTCGGGGTGTGGGCGACGCGGCACGAGGGGCTCAAGGCCTTCGCACGCGACTCGCTGCACGCGCTCGCCGAGCGCGGCATCGTGCGCGAGCCGTTCGTGCGCCGCCTGCTCGACGAGCGGCTGGCCGAGCACCCCGGCTACTACGGCGAGATGGTGTGGATCCTGATGATGCTGGAGCAGTGGATGCGCGGGCAGGCGGAGGATCGGCCTTGACGCCGTTCGCCGTCGAGACAGCCGTCGGGAGCCTTGGCCTCCGGATGCGCACTTCACGAGGCAGGGACACTATCGAATGAACCTAGGGGACTCCATCCGCTCTGGCGCCAAATGGCTGCTGTTCGGATCGATAGGCAACCAGGTGATCCAGTTCGCGATCGGCGTCGTGCTCGCGCGATTGCTGACACCGGCTGATTTCGGCTTGATCGTCACCGTGCAGATCTTCACCGGCCTGGCCGGTCTCATTGCTGGCGGCGGGATGGGGCAGGCCCTGATCCGCGAGAAGGATGTCGAGCGGCTCGACTTCCACGCGGTCTTCGTAGCGCAGCTTCTCATCGGTGCCGTCATCTACTTCGTCTTCTTCGTGACGGCACCGCTCATCGCCAAGGCCTTTGGCGATCCGGTGTATACGGACCTCGTCCGCATCTCCACGCTGGCCTTCCTGCTTCGGCCGCTGGTCAACATTCCTTCCGTCATCCTTCGCAGGGACATGCGATTCAAGGAGACGTCGATCGTTAACGTGGCTGCTGGACTCCTCACCGGCGCCGTCGGCATCGCCCTGGCCTGGCTGGGCTGGGGCGTGTGGAGCCTCGTGATCTCGGGCTATGTGGGCTCGCTCGCGACCATCGCGGCACTGATGTGGCTCGCACGGTACTCGCCCAAGCCTGTCCTTGCGCTGGAACGTGCCCGCCGCTTCGCCGCCTTCGGCCTGAAGTTCTCGCTCAACGACATCGTCAGCTACGCACGCGCGCAATCGGCGAACTTGGTCATGAGCCGCGAGATGGGCCCGGCGGCGGTTGGCACCTATAACAAGGCAGACAGCCTCGTCAACATCCCGTTCCAGACGATCAGCGGATCCGTCTACGAGGCGCTCTTCCGCGGCTTGTCGACGGTGCAGGACGATCTGGCCGAATCCAAGCGCCTGTACCTGCGAAGCATCGAATTGCTCGGGGTCTACACGCTGCCGATCTACATCGGCATGGCATGGCTGGCAGAGCCGTTCATCCTGGGCATCTATGGTCCGAAGTGGGCGGACGCGGCCATACCGCTGGCCGTGCTGGCGCTGTCTGGCATCTTTACCTGCGTGGGTCACCCGGCCGGGGCGGTACTGGCCGCCCAGAACATGCTCGGGCGGGAGTTGGTCGTACAGCTCACCTTCCTGGGAACCACCGTCTTGGGCATCCTCATTGGGATGCACTGGGGAGTCGCCGGCATCGCCACGGGCATCGTCATCGCTCGCGGCATCGCTGCCGTGCACATCACCTGGCTCGTCGCGACCCGGCTGCCTCTGAGCGGATGGGAGGTGGTCCGGGCTCTACGCTCCAGCATCTTCCTCTCGCTATTCATGCTGGCAGCGTTCCTGCTCATGAAGTATCTCGTGCTGCCACGCTTTGCGTGGAGCTGGCCGCTGCTCGAGCTCGCGCTGGGCTGCCTCGTCGGAGGCGCCGCCTACGCCGCCGCGTTCCTCACGATGCCGATTGCCTCGCTTTCCGGCGAACGCGCCCGGTGGATGCAGTTGCTGCGACTGCAGCGTGCCTAGACGCCTATGGATATCGCTGCACTGTTCACGTCCACCGTTTCGGATGCCCACGACACGGCACGCCCTGGTCAGCTGAGTAATACCCGATTCGGCGAGCACGGCGCCGCGACTGCGCGCTCGGCTTCGCGAGTTGCCGGGCCAGAGGCATCACAGCGGGCAGCAAGCGTCACGGGTGACGGTGCGCTCAGGCTTGTCAGAGGCCAAGGCTTCTGCAGACAGGTCCATCGCGGGGACTTCGACCTGCTGTTGGATCACTTCGCTGAAGGTAGAGTGGCTTGCGCGGCCCTCCGCTTTCCCACGCCAGGTGGAGAGCAGAGGGTCCTAAGCCTCAGTGGCGGGTACCGGGTCAAGAGTGCCGCCGCCGGCGGATGGCTGCTGACGCCGGCGAGGCAAGGTGTCTACGCGTACTGGATTCCGCGCGCCCCTGTCGTTCGTCGGCTGGACAAGGATGGCCACATCCTCTCGCACCGGACGGCGGACGTATCAGGACTGGAGGCCTCGGCCGACGGCCTGCAGGTCACCTTGGATCATCCGGTGGGCCACGTCCTCGATTTGGTCATCTGGCGCCTGCCGGCGAACGACGAGTCGACACGAGCGCTGATGCAGTTGTCCTCCCTGGAACGTCAACGCTACTTCCTGTGGAGTTCGCACACCGCCTACGCCCGACCGGCGGACCTCTACCTACATTGGGTTCACGGTCATATCTATGAGAATCATGAGGTCTGGCCGAAATACTGGCGAGTGTGCTCCGAACTGGACGCCTATGCCTTATATGTCGTGCTGACCGGGCTGTGGCGCGCGACGCGAAAGCCCCTCTACGACTGGCTCAGGACCCAGGTCGTTTTCTCCGTGATCGACCGCCAGTCCAACGATGGCGGCTGGTATCACGGAGAGTGGACCGACGAGATGGAATCTCACTTCCGGCTGCATGCCGCGGGGGTGCATCTGCTGGCAGCACACTATGAGGAGTCGCACGACCCCGTCGTCAGGGTCGCACTGGAGAAGGCCGCCGCCTTCGCAGCCAGCAAGAAGGATCATCTGCACAGCGGCGCGTGGTACCTGCACGACTCGCTCGAGGAGACGTGCGAAGGGCTCAGGCGCTATCCGTTCAAGTGCCTGCCCAGCCGCGCGCTCGGCAAATCCGAGAGCAACCTCTTGGTGCTCAACACGCACCTGGACACAAACATCGCGATGGTGCGGTACCGACAAGTCACGGGTGACGCGCGGTACGATGGGCTGGTGCAGTCTGCCGCCGACTCGACGCGCGCGGTGCTGGGCCTGCGCCCTGCTGAGTGGCTCTATCGGCCCTTGTTCCGTGCCGTCGCACTGACTTTCCTGCCGGCAGAGCGGGCACGCACACTTCCACTGCACTTGCGCGCGATCAAGCGCATCGCGTGGAGGCATCTGATTCCCTGGCTGCCCCGCATCAAGCGCTGGCGGCCGCGTCTGGTGATGCCAGGGGGCTACATCGAGCGCGAGCTCTCGATGCAGGCGTTCTCGGTGCGATACCAACCGGTCAACCTGATGGACCTGGCCCGCACACGGCGCGCACTCGACGACCGATCCCTCGATACGCTCCTGACTGAGAGCTTCGCCTTCACGAATGCCTGCGGGTTGGTCGACCGCTGGAAGGCGCTGAAGGGCAAAGAGGACGACTCCCTAGGCTTCTGGGCAGAAGCGCTTTACCACCTGGCCTTGGCGCGCCCCGACGCACGCTACCGCGAATGGCTCGCGCAGGCCATGCTCCACCTCGAGGACAACGGCCTCGGTTTGCCCCCGTCGCTGTTGGGTTCGAACGCGGAAGCCGTCGGATCCACTGAGCAGCACCCATGTCCCATGCCAGCCGATGACAGGCTGCGCGTAGCCAACCTGAGCTGCAGCGGATCCACGGAATGGCTCGTGGTCAATCCTTCCGACCGCCCAATCGAACTGCGATGGGCGACAGCGCCGCCAGCTGCCGTGGACTGGCGCACACCATCGGGCACCCCCGCCGTGGACGTATTGCCGGTCCTCGCGCCGAGGGCGTGGCTTTGGGGTAGGAAGCAGCAGGCCGAGGCAGCATGAGCGGTTCGGGAGACGCGCTGATCCGGCCGCACCACGCCTTACGAGGTCTAGCCGCCCTTTTCGTGGTCCTCTACCACTTCAGAGATGTCACGCCCTATTTAGGCAAGGTGATCGATGAGCAGACTGCTTTCTTTACCAACGGTCGCGTCTGGGTCGATTTCTTCTTCATCCTGAGCGGCTTCATCCTGTCCCATGTATATGCCCGCTCGTTCGCGGCCCCGTATTCAAGCGGTCGCGTGAGCCGAGCTTTCTACTGGGCTCGATTTGCCCGCATCTACCCACTGCACCTAGCTACCTTGTTCGCCATGATCGGGGTTGAGCTGTCGGCTTACGTGGCCCGTCCAGCGATTGCCGATGCCTTTGCTAGCGACCGAAAGTCTTGGCTTTCCATCCTCCAGCATCTGTCACTGACACATGCGTGGCGATCCTTGGATCGACTGGAGTGGAATGTCCCGTCTTGGTCCATCAGCACAGAAACTCTCGCGTATCTGTGCTTCCCGCTGCTCATGCTGATGGTGCATCGCCAGAAGGGGCTCTATGCCGTTTTGTGTGGAAACGCTTCGCGTCATGTTGGCATCGCCGGCGCGAACGGACTGGCCGGCAGGTGCTTGAGCTTGGACAT
>NZ_JALBGB010000008.1:0-121756 GCF_022631395.1 Calidifontimicrobium sp. SYSU G02091 | reverse complement strand
CGGCGCCGATGCCGCCGGCGCGCCGGCAGCGCCGACGCCGGCCGCGCGGCGCAGGCGTGCGGCGGCTGCGAACGCGCCGGCCAAGGGCGCGGCAGGCCGCAAGACGACGCGCAAGGACCCCGCCGAGCGCGCGCTGACGCGCGCGCACCGCTGTTCGCTGCGCTGCCGGCCGTGATCCACGCCTCGATCCCCGCCGTGGGCCCCGCCCGCCGCTTGCGATGACCTTGCCCTTCCTGCACGCGCACGCGACCCACCCCGACTGGCGCATCGCGCTGTCGCTCGCAGCGGCGCAGCTCGACGCCCAGCGCGACGCCCCACTCGACCGGCACCGCCGCGGTGGCGGCGGCGATGCCGCCGCCGCGCCGACGCTGGGCTTCGTCTACGTCACCGACCATTACGCCGGCGACGCCGGCGCGCTGCTCGACGCGCTGCGCCGGCGCTGGCCCGGCGTCGCATGGGTCGGCGCGGTGGGCGTCGGCGTGGCCGCCAGCGGCGTCGAGTACATCGACGAGCCGGCGCTGGTGCTGATGCTCGCCGCGCTGCCGCGCGAGCGCTTTCGCGTGTTCTCGGGCGCGCAGCCGCTGGGCCGCTTCGACGCGCACACCGCGCTCGTGCACGCCGACGGCACGACGCCCGACCTCGCCGAGCTGATCGCCGAGCTCGCCGCGCGCACCGGCTCGGGCTACCTGTTCGGCGGGCTCGCGTCGTCGCGCGGCGCCGTCGTGCATTTCGCCGACGGCGCGTGGCGCGGCGGGCTGTCGGGCGTTGCGTTCACGCGCGACGTCGCGCTGGTGTCGCGCGTCACGCAGGGCTGCCAGCCGGTGGCACCGGCGCGGCGTGTGACGGCCGCCGAGCGCCACGTCGTGCGCACGCTCGACGGCGAGCCCGCGCTCGACTGCCTGCTGCGCGACCTCGGCGCCGACCCGCAGCGCCCGCGCAGCGCGCTGGCGCGCATCCGCACGACGCTCGTCGGCCTGAGCGATGGCGACGTGCCGGGGCTCGCGCGTGCCAGCCCGTTCGGCGTCGACACGCGCGTGCGTCACCTGGTGGGCATCGACCCCGCCGAGCGCGCGATCGCGGTGGCCGACGTCGTCGAGCCGGGCATGCAGCTCGCGTTCTGCCAGCGTGACGCCGACGCCGCACGGCGCGACCTCGTGCGCATCTGCGCCGAGATCCGCGAAGAGCTCGGCGCCGACGCGACGCAGCCGGTGGCCGCCGTGCACCCGCCCCACACCGCGACCCCGTTCGATGCGGCAGCGCGCATCCGCGGCGCGATCTACGTCAGCTGCGCCGGGCGCGGCGGGCCGCACTTCGGCGGGCCGTCGGCCGAGCTGCAGATCGTGCGCCACGCGCTCGGCGACGTGCCGCTGGCCGGCTTCTTCGCCGGCGGCGAGATCGGCCATCGCCACCTGTACGGCTACACCGGCGTGCTGACGGTCTTCGTCGGGCACTGACCGCGCGCCCGCCGTTCAGTCGGCTGTGCGCGGACACCCGGCCATTGCAGCGGCCGGCGCAAAGGCGTTTTGACCGCACGCCGGCGCGGGCCGCGGCCGGCAGCGGCGCCGGCCACGCTACATTGCCGCACCCCGCCGTGCCGCCGTGAGGCGGGTGGCCCGCGCCCGAGGACCCCGCGATGAACGCTCCCGAACCCGCTGCCCCGCTCGCCGGCGCCGAACGCGCCGCGCGCCAGGCCGAGGTCGTCGCCGCGCTGCAGCGCGTGCTGCCGGCGCACGCGCTGCTGTGGCACGCCGAAGACACGGTGCCGTACGAGTGCGACGGCCTCACCGCCTACCGCGAGCGCCCGCTGGCCGTCGCGCTGCCCGAGACCGAGGCGCAGGTCGCCGCGGTGCTGAAGGCCTGCCACCGGCTGCAGGTGCCGGTCGTCGCGCGCGGCGCGGGCACCGGGCTGTCGGGCGGCGCGATGCCGCACGCGCTCGGCGTGACGCTGAGCCTGGCCAAGTTCAACAAGATCCTGAAGGTCGATCCCGTCAGCCGCACCGCGACCGTGCAGTGCGGCGTGCGCAACCTCGCGATCAGCGAGGCCGCCGCGCCGTACGGCCTGTATTACGCGCCCGACCCGTCGAGCCAGATCGCGTGCACGATCGGCGGCAACGTCGCCGAGAACTCGGGCGGCGTGCACTGCCTGAAGTACGGGCTGACGGTGCACAACGTGCTGCAGGTGCGCGGCTTCACCGTCGACGGCGAGCCGGTCACGTTCGGCAGCGAGGCGCTCGACGCGCCGGGGCTGGACCTGCTGGCCGCCGTCGTCGGCAGCGAGGGGATGCTCGCGGTGACGACCGAGGTCGTCGTCAGGCTGGTACCCAAGCCGCGGCTGGCGCGCTGCATCATGGCCAGCTTCGACGACGTGCGCAAGGCCGGCGACGCGGTGGCCGCCGTGATCGCCGCCGGCATCATCCCGGCCGGCCTCGAGATGATGGACAAGCCGATGACGGCCGCCGTCGAGGACTTCGTCCACGCCGGCTACGACCTCGACGCGGCGGCGATCCTGCTGTGCGAGAGCGACGGCACGCCCGAGGAGGTGGCCGAGGAGATCGAGCGCATGCAGGCCGTGCTGTCGGCCGCCGGCGCGACGCGGCTGCAGGTCAGTCGCAGCGAACAGGAACGGCTCACGTTCTGGAGCGGGCGCAAGAACGCGTTCCCGGCCAGCGGGCGCATCAGCCCCGACTACATGTGCATGGACAGCACGATCCCGCGCAAGAAGCTCGCCGACATCCTGCTCGCGATCGCCGAGATGGAAACGAAGTACGGGCTGCGCTGCTGCAACGTGTTCCACGCCGGCGACGGCAACCTGCACCCGCTGATCCTGTTCGACGCCAACGACCCCGACCAGCTGCGCCGCGCCGAACTGTTCGGCGCCGACATCCTCGAGACCAGCGTGCGCCTGGGCGGCACCGTGACCGGCGAGCACGGCGTCGGCGTCGAGAAGCTCAACTCGATGTGCGTGCAGTTCAGCCCCGAGGAGCGCGAGCAGATGCTCGCGCTCAAGCGCGCGTTCGACCCCGCCGGGCTGCTGAACCCGGGCAAGGTGATTCCGACGCTCGCGCGCTGCGCCGAGTACGGAAAGATGCACGTGCGCAAGGGCCTGCTGCCCTTCCCCGAACTGGAGAGGTTTTGATGGCACCCCCCCGAAGCGCCTTCGGCGCCTTCCCCCCACGGGGGCGCCGCCAGCGCAGCGGCGAAGCCGGATCCGCGGCGGCCGCTGGATCGGCCCGGCATACCGCGACGGCCGCGTCGCAGCACGCGCAGGAGGCCTGAATGGACCCGGCTCTGGCACGGCTCGTCGAGCGGGTGCAGGCGGCGCGCGCGGGTCGCACGGCGCTCGAGATCCGCGGTGGGGGCACGAAGGCGTTCTACGGTGGTGAGCCCGTCGGCGAGCCGCTGGACGTGCGCGAGCTCACCGGCATCAGCCGCTACGAGCCGAGCGAGCTCGTCGTCACGGTGCGCGCCGGCACGCCGCTGGCCGAGCTCGAGGCGGTGCTGGCCGCGCAGGGCCAGTGCCTGCCGTTCGAGCCGCCGCGCCTCGACGACGCCGGCACCGTCGGCGGCATGGTCGCCGCGGGCCTGGCCGGCCCGGCGCGCGCGGCGGTGGGCGGCGTGCGCGACTACGTGCTCGGCGCGACGATGCTCAACGGCAAGGCCGAAGTCCTGAGCTTCGGCGGCCAGGTGATGAAGAACGTCGCCGGCTACGACGTGGCGCGGCTGCTCGCCGGCTCGCTCGGGATCCTCGGCGTGATCTGCGAGGTGTCGCTGAAGGTGCTGCCGGCGCCGGTGGCGCGCGCGACGCTGCGCTTCGAGATGGACCAGGCGCAGGCCATCCGCGAGCTCAATGCGTGGGGCGGCCAGCCGCTGCCGCTCAACGCCAGCGCGTGGTGGCAGGGCACGCTCGCGGTGCGGCTGGCCGGTGCGCGTGCCGCGGTCGACGCGGCGTGCGCGCAGCTCGGCGGCGAACGCGTCGACGACGCCCTCGCCGCTGCGTTCTGGGACGGACTGCGCGACCAGCGCGACGAGTTCTTCACCGCCGCGCACGCGAGGGTCGCTGCCGGCGCCGCGCTGTGGCGCCTGTCGTTGCCGCCGACGACACCGCCGCTGGCGCTCGCCGGTGACGTGCTCGTCGAGTGGGGCGGCGCGCAGCGCTGGCTGGTGAGCGACGAGGCGCCGCAGCGCATCCGCGACGCCGCGGCGGCCGCCGGCGGCCACGCGACGCTGTGGCGCGGCGGCGACCGCCGCGCCGGCGCATTCGCGCCGCTGCCGCCCGCGCTGGCACGCATCCACCGCGAGCTGAAGACCGCGTTCGACCCCGACCGCGTCTTCAACCCGGGCCGGCTGTACCCGGATCTCTGAGCGATCGCCGATGGACGCGTTGCGGGGCCTCGCGGTGCTGCTGCTGTGCCAGTCGGCCGGCGAGGCGCTCGCGCGGCTGACGCACGCGCCGCTGCCGGGGCCGGTGCTCGGCCTGCTGATCCTCGTGGCGCTGCTGCACGTCGAGGCGCTGCGCCGCCCGGTGGCCGCTGCGGCCGACGCGCTGCTCGCGCACCTGTCGCTGCTGTTCGTGCCGGTGGGCGTCGGCGTCGTCGTGCACCTGGACCTGATCGCGCGCTTCGGCGTGCGCATGGCGGTGGTCGTCGTGCTGTCGACGTGGGTCGGACTCGCGGTGACGGCGCTCGTGCTGCGCGCGCTGCTGCCCGGGCCGGCACGGGTCTGAGGGGCGGGCCGTGCAGAGCTTCGTCGAGCTGTGGGTCTACCTGTCGGCGACGCCGCTGTTCGGGCTGACGGCCACGCTCACCGTCTACGTCGGCGCGCAGGGGCTCGCGCAGCGGCTGGGCCAGCCGCCGTGGGCCAACCCGGTGCTGGTCACCGTCGTCGTGCTCGCCGTGCTGCTGTGGGCCACCGCGACGCCGTACCCGACCTACTTCTCGGGCGCGCAGTTCATCCACTTCCTGCTCGGACCCGCGGTCGTCGCGCTCGCGTGGCCGCTGTGGCAGCGCCGCACCGAGCTGCGCCGGCGCGTGGGCCCGATCGTGCTCGCCGCGCTGGCCGGCGGCGGCGCCGCGGCGGCGAGCGCGGTGGCGCTGGGGCTCGCGCTCGACCTGCCGCGCGACGTCGTGCTGTCGCTCGCGCCGAAGTCGGTCACGGCGCCGGTGGCGATGGGCATCGCCGAGCAGATCGGCGGCATCCCGGCGCTGGCCGCCGCGTTCGCGGTGCTCACCGGCATGACGGGCGCGGTCAGCGCGAAGTACCTGTTCGACGCGCTGCGCGTACCGCCGGGCGCGGTGCGCGGCTTCGCGCTCGGCACCGCGTCGCACGGACTCGGCGCGGCGCGCGCGCTGCAGGTCGACCCCGACGCCGGTGCCTACGCCGGGCTCGCGCTCGGGCTGCAGGTCGTGCTCGCCGCGCTGCTGCTGCCGCTGGCGTTCCGGCTGTTCTGACGTTCCACCGAGGTTCCATGCAAACCGCGCTTGCCGACGAGTTCAAGCACACCCGCGAAGGCCAGGAGGCCGAGGCGATCCTGCGCAAGTGCGTGCACTGCGGCTTCTGCACCGCCACGTGCCCGACGTACCAGCTGCTCGGCGACGAGCTCGACGGCCCGCGCGGGCGCATCTACCTGATCAAGCAGGTGCTCGAAGGCGCGCCGGTCACGCGCAAGACGCAGCTGCACCTCGACCGCTGCCTGACGTGCCGCAACTGCGAGACGACGTGCCCGAGCGGCGTGCAATACGGGCACCTGGTCGACATCGGACGCCAGATCGTCGAGCAGCGCGTCGAGCGGCCGGCCGGCGAGCGCGCGGTGCGCTGGCTGCTGAAGGAGGGGCTGACGTCGCCGCTGTTCGCGCCGGCGCTGAAGCTCGGCCAGCTCGCGCGGCCGCTGCTTCCACAGGCGCTCAGGAACAAGGTGCCGGCGAAGGCCCCGGCGCGCGCTCACCGCTGGCCGACGCGGCAGCACCCGCGCAAGGTGCTGCTGCTGCTGGGCTGCGTGCAGCCGGCGATGATGCCCAACGTCAACAGCGCCACCGCGCGCGTGCTCGACGCCGCCGGCATCCAGACGCTGGTGGCCGACGGCGCCGGCTGCTGCGGCGCGCTGCGCACGCACCTGGGCGACACGGCGGGCGGCCTGGACGACATGCGGCGCAACGTCGACGTGTGGTGGCCGCTGGTGCAGCGCGGCGAGGTCGAAGCGATCGTGATGAACGCCTCGGGCTGCGGCGTCACCGTCAAGGAGTACGGCCACGCGCTGGCGCACGACCCCGACTACGCCGACAAGGCCCGCCTCGTCAGCGCGCTGACGAAGGACCTCAGCGAACTGCTGCCCGACCTGGTGCCGGCGCTGCGCGAGCGCCTCGCGCACGCGGCCGAAGGCGCCGGGGCGCGCGGCGCGCCGGTCAAGCGGCTCGCGTTCCACCCGCCGTGCACGCTGCAGCACGGACAGAAGCTGCGCGGCGGCGTCGAGACGCACCTGCGCGCACTCGGTTTCGACGTGCAGCTCGCGCCGAACGACAGCCACTTGTGCTGCGGCTCGGCCGGCACCTACAGCGTGCTGCAGCCCGAACTGGCCTACCAGCTGCGCGACCGCAAGCTGCAGGCGCTGGCCCCGATCGATGCGCAGGTCATCGTCTCGGCCAACATCGGCTGCATCCAGCACCTGCAGACCGGCACGCCGCTGCCGGTGAAGCACTGGGTCGAGGTCGTCGACGAGGCGCTGGGCTGAAGGCCGCGGCGCGCGGCCTGTCTGCGCCGGCCGCCACGGCACGACGGGCGGGGACTCAGCGCGGGCTTGGGAGTGTTGTGCCGTCGTCAGTGCCGCGCCGCGCCGACGTAGATGTCGGTGTCGCGCAGCAGCCGGCGCAGCGTCTCGAACGCGACCTGCACTACTTCGGGCCGCCCCACGGCCGGCGCCAGCGCGACGACGGCCTCGTCGTCGTCGACGCGCAACTCGCGCAGCCACGCCCCGGCGGGCAACGCGCGGCCGACTTCGCCGCACACGGCGCGCTCCAAAGCCGAGAGCAGGCCGCGCACGCGCCCCGGCTCGCCGACCAGCGTCGGCGGCAGCACCGTCGGCGCGGTGCCGGCGGGGTGGATCGGGATCGTGCGGTGGGCCATGCGCGCATCTTCGCCGCCGCGCCGGCGCCGGCGTTGATCGAAGTCAAACCGCCGCGCCGGCGGCGCCGATGCCCCTTCAGGCGGCGTGGGCGTCGGCCGCCAGCGGCACCGGCCGCACGCGCAGCGCGAGCACGACGCCGGCCACCAGCAGCGCGATGCCCGCCAGCGTCGTCGCGTCGGGCCACGCGCCGCGCAGCGCGAACGCGTAGGCCAGCGCCGACAGCGTCTCGAAGACGATCAGCTGGCCCGTCAGCGTCGTCGGCAGGCGCTGGCTGGCCGCGTTCCAGCACAGCGTGCCGAGCCACGACGCGAGCAGCCCGATGGCCAGCATCAGGCCGACGAACAGCTGCGGCTGCGGTCCCCACGGCATCGCGAACGCGCTGCCGCTGGCCGCGCTCCAGCCCCAGTAGCCGGCGAAGCCCGCCACCGCAAGCGGCAGCGTGGCCACGCCCTGCGCCGTGGCCCACACGGTGGGCGAACGGTCAGGGTGCGCGCGCAGCCAGTCGGCGTTGCGGATCGGGTACCAGGTCCAGCACGCCACCGCGCCCACGGCCAGCAGGGCGCCCAGCGCGTAGCGGCCGAGGTCGGCCGCCGGATCGTCGCGCAGGTGCGCGAGCTCGGCCTGGTTGACGAGCGCGATGCCGGAGGCGATCACCAGCAGCGACGGCGCCAGCCGCGCCCACGGCAGGCGGCCGTCACGGCGCGCGTCGCGCAGGTTGGAACTCACCGCGATGACCACCGGCAGCGTGCCGATGATCATCGTCGGCAGCGGCGCGCCGGCGTGCTGGATCGCACCGGCGAGGAACAGGTAGTAGACGACGTTGCCCACCAGCGCGAGCTCGAGCGCCTGCACCCAGTCGGCGCGCGTGAGCTGGCGCAGGCGCTGGCGATCGAGCCACGCCAGCGGCAGCGCGATCAGACCGAACGCGAGGTAGCGCGCGAACGACAGCAGCGCCGGCGGGTAGTCGGCCAGCAGCACCGGCGCGACGAAGACGAGGCCCCACATCAGCCCCGCCGCGAGCGCGAACAGGGTGCCGGTGACGAGCGCGGTGCGGTGCGGCATGGGACGCGCATTGTCGCTGCGGGTCGGCCGCGATGCCGCCCCGGGCGTGCCGCGGCTATCCTGCGCACGCCCCCGTGGCCGGAGCCCCGCGATGACCCACCTGCTCGCCCTCGACCAGGGCACGTCCAGTTCGCGCAGCATCGTGTTCGACGCGCGCGGGCGCGTCGTCGCGATGGCGCAGCGCGAGCTGCGGCAGATCTACCCGCAGCCGGGCTGGGTCGAGCACGACCCGAACGAGATCTGGGCCACGCAGCTCGACACCGCGCGCGAGGCGCTGGCCCAGGCCGGGCTCGCGGCGCGCGACGTGACCGCCATCGGCATCACCAACCAGCGCGAGACCACCGTGCTGTGGAACCGCCGCACCGGCCAGCCGGTGGCGCACGCCATCGTCTGGCAGGACCGCCGCACCGAGCCGCTGTGCGCGCAGCTGCGCGCGCAGCCGGCGCTGGCCGAGCACGTGCGCGCCGCCACCGGGCTCGTGATCGACCCGTACTTCTCGGCCACCAAGCTGCGCTGGCTGCTCGACCGCGTGAGCGGCGCGCGCATCGCCGCCGCGCACGGCGAACTGGCCTTCGGCACCGTCGACAGCTGGCTGCTGTTCAAGCTCACCGGCGGGCGCGTGCACGCCACCGACGTCAGCAACGCCGCACGCACGATGCTGTTCGACGTGCGCCACCACGTGTGGGACCACGAGCTGCTGGCCGCCTTCCACGTGCCCGACAGCGTGCTGCCGAGGGTGCACGCCTCCAGCCACGTCTACGGCGAGACCGATGCGGCGCTGCTCGGCGCCGCAGTGCCGATCGCCGGCATCGCCGGCGACCAGCAGGCCGCACTGTTCGGTCAGGCCTGCTTCGCGCCCGGCATGGCCAAGAACACGTACGGCACCGGCTGCTTCATGCTGATGCACACCGGCAGCCGCTTCGAGCGCTCGCGCCACGGGCTGGTGAGCACCGCGGCGGCGCAGGTCGGCAGCGCGAAGCAGTACGCGCTCGAGGGCAGCGTGTTCGTCGGCGGCGCCGTCGTGCAGTGGCTGCGCGACGGGCTGCACGCGATCGAATCCAGCCGCGACGTGGAGGCGCTGGCCGCGAGCGTGCCCGACAGCGGCGGCGTGATGTTCGTGCCCGCCTTCACCGGGCTCGGCGCGCCGTACTGGAATGCGGATGCGCGCGGCACCATCACCGGCCTGACGCGCGGCAGCACGGTGGCGCACATCGCGCGCGCGGCGCTCGAGAGCATCGCCTACCAGAGCGCGGCACTGCTGCAGGCGATGAGCGCCGACGCCGCCGCCAGCGGCAGTGCACCGGTGAGCGAGTTGCGCGTGGACGGCGGCGCGAGCGTCAACGACCTGCTGATGCAGTTCCAGGCCGACCTGCTCGGCATCCCGGTGGTGCGCCCGCAGGTGACCGAGACGACGGCGCTGGGCGCCGCCTACCTCGCGGGCCTGGCCACCGGCGTGTGGCGCAGCCTCGACGAACTGGCCGCGCTGTGGCAGCCGCAGCGCCGCTTCGAGCCGACGCTGTCGCGCGAGCGCGCGGCCGAGCGGATGGCGCAGTGGGAGCGGGCGGTCAGGCAGGCGACCGCGCCGTGACGGCGCGCACGCGGCAGGGCGGCCTGCCGCGCCGCCGTCAGCGCGTGGCCAGCAGCATCTGCTGCACCCACGTCGCCGCCTGCCCCTGCGGCTCGACGCGCGGCGGCGGCTCGTAGCGCAGGCCGATGGCCACGCGGCCGGTCCACCAGACGGTGCGGCCGGTGCCCGACAGCAGCAGCGGACCGACGTAGCCGTCGGGCACGTGGATGCCCAGGCGCTCCTGCGCGATCGATTCGCACGCGCCGCGTGCGGGCGCGGGCGTCGCGGTCACCTCTGCTTTCATCGCGTTCTCCCGGGTCGATGCCGATGGCCGCATCTTCGACACCGGCGCCCGCCCCCGCATTGCCCGGTTCGGGGGATGGCGCGCCCGTCGTCCGTGACGGATTCACTGGCGTCACCGCCTGATACACGTGTATCCGCGGCATCGCACGGCACGAGCCATTGCGCCCGCCCGACCCGGGGCACGGCTGCCGCCGGTGGCGCGCGGTCCCGGCGCCCCCCCCGGCAGCGGCAGGTCCCGCAGCCGCGGTCAACGCGCGCGTGGCGGCGTCGTCAGGAGAACCAGATGTTCCACAGCCCGGCGGCCACGTGGCCCCAGACGAGGATGTTGAACGCCAGCAGCGAGAACACGCGCGTGAAGCCCCACAGCGTGCGCGCACGGCGCAGGCAGGCATCTTCGCCGGTGACGCCGTAGAGCACGAAGTACAGCGCCGACGGCACGAAGGTGCCGACGATCAGCACGCCCATCACCCAGTAGAAGACGGTCATGGGCGCATTGTCGGGCCAGCGGCGCCTGCCCCATGGCGCCGTGTTGACACGGTAAGCACCCGCAATCCTTGCCATTCACCTGCTGCCCGGCGCAAGCCGCGCGCCGATGTCCGAGGCCGACCCGCTGCGCCGCTCGCGCTTCGCCGCCGCGTTCAGCGCGGCGCGGCGAGGTTCAGCGTCCAGTAGGTGGGGTAGCTGCCGCCGGTCGCGCGCACGCAGGCCAGCGCCATGTGCTGCACGTTCGGGTTCATCAGGTTCGTGCAGTGGCCGGGGCTCGCGGTCCACGCGGCGACGACGGCCTCGACGCTGCCGTAGCCGGCGGCGATGTTCTCGCCATAGGTGCGCCAGACGTAGCCGGCGTTGGTGATGCGCGTGCCGGGGCCGACGCCTTCGGGGCTCGTGTGGCTGAAGTAGTTGCGCGCGGCCATGTCGGCCGAGTGCCCGGCGGCGGCCGCATCGAGTTGTGGCTGCCACGTCAGCGCCGCAGCCGGCGCATAGGGAGTGCCGCCGCAGTTGGCGCCCCCGGCGCGCAGCGCGTTGATGCGTTGCAGCGCCTGCGTCGCGAAGTCGGCGAGTCCGCAGGTGGCGCTGGCGGTGCTGCTCGCGGGGGCTGGAGCCGGCGCAGGGGCCGGTGTAGGGGCCGGTGGTGGTGATGGTGGTGGTGGCGGCGGCGGGGGGTTCGGGGCTGGTGCCGGCGCGGTCGCGCTGTCGCCCGTCGCCAGCGCCGATGGCGTGTCGGCCGCGTCGCTGCCCCCGCCCCCACAGGAACCCAGGACCAGCGTTGCCGCGAGCCCGGCCAGCGCACGACAGCGCGCCAGGCGCGCGGCGCGGCCGGTGTCGACAGCGGAAGGGAACGGCATCCCCGCATTGTCGAAGCCGCCACCGGTGGCCTTCGCACCGCGGCAGTAACGGCCGCGTAACGGCTGTGCGGCGGCGCGTCAGGGCGGCTCGGCGACGAGCAGCGCGCGGTCGAAGTTGAGCTCGGTGTGCGGCAGCCGCCACCTGTGCTCGGCGGGGGGCGGCACCGTGGCGCCGGCGGCCGCGAGGTCGCCGGCAACGACGGCGCGCAGCGCCTGCGTCGGCCAGCGGCGCGCGGCGAAGTCGCGCACCTGCTCGGCCGTCACGGCGGCGATCTCGTCGGGGTAAGCGGCCAGCGCGCCCCACGGGCGCCCGGCGGCCCAGTGGCCGGCGAGCAGCGTGGCGATGCCGGCCGTCGTCTCCCACGCGCGCGCGAAGCCGCCCACCAGCGCCGCCTTGCGCGCGGCCAGTTCGTCGGGCTGCGGCGCGTCGCGCGCCAGGCGCTCGACCTCCGCGCGGATCAGCCGCAGCACCTCGGCGGCCGTGACGTGGTCGGTCTGCGCGCTGGCGCTCCACCAGCCGCCGGCGGCGAAGGCCTCGCCGTCGGCGAACACGCCGTAGCTCAGCCCGCGGCGGATGCGCACCTGCTGGTTCAGCCGCGCCGAGTAGCCGCCGCCGAGCACGGCCGCGGCCACCTGCGCGACGCGCAGGTCGGCGTCGCCGAGCGCGGCCCAAGGCGCCGCGACGACGACGCCGCTCTGCCCGGCGCCGGGCATGTCGACCCACACTTCGCGCACGGCCATCGGCGCGGCCGGGCGAGGCGCGTCGTCCACGACGGCCGCGCGGGTCGGCGCCCGCCAGTCGCCCAGGTGCCGGCGCGCGAGCGCGAGCGCCTGCGCCGGCGTCACGTCGCCGGCGAGCACGAGCAGCGCGCGGTCGGGGCGCGCGGCGCGGCGGTGGAACGCGACGACGTCGTCGCGCGTGAGCCGCCACAGCGACGCCGGCGTCGTCACGGCGCCGTAGGCGCTAGTGCCCCAGTGCAGCCGGCGCGCGACGCGCGCGGCGACGGCAGCCGGGTTGGCCCGCGCGACGTCGAACTCGTCGAGCGCCTGCAGCCGCCAGCGCGCCAGCTCGTCGGCCGTCAGCAGCGGGTGGCGCACGACGTCGGCCAGCAGCGCGAGCGCGGCGTCGAGCTGCGGCGTGGCCACCGTCATCGAGACGCTGACGCTGTGCCAGCCGTGCGCGGTGTCGAGGCTCGCGCCGAGCGCCTCGGCCTCGCGCGCGAGCGCCGCCGCGTCGACGCGCCGCCCGCCGCGCTGCGCGCCGCGCGCGAGCAGCGCCGCCGTCGCCGCGGCGAGCCCGGCGCGGCCCGGCGGGTCGGATGCGGCGCCGGCGCGCAGCACGATCGCCACCGTGACCAGCGGCAGCCCGGGACGCGCGGCGACGATCGTCGCGAGGCCGTTGTCGAGCGCGATCTCGTGCAGTGGCGGCAGCGCGAGCGGCCGCGCAGCGGCAGGCGGCGGCGGGGTGGTGGTTGTCGCGTGCCCGCTCGGCACGCCGACGAGCGCCATCGCGGCAGCGAGCAGCACGAGCGCCACGTGCCGTGCGCGCGGAAGGCACGCAACAGGCCGGCCGTGCGCGCGAGTGCTCGCGCCCCCGTGCGCGCCGGCCGCCGCCGCGGGCGCGGTGCTCACGCGGGCGCACCCTGCACGTAGGTCAGCGCAACGCGACGCGCACGCAGCAGGTGCTCACGCGCGACGCGCTGCACGTCGGCCGCGGTGACGGCCTGCAGCTCGTCGAGCGCGCGGTCGGCCGCGTGCGCGTCGCCGCGCAGCACCAGCGCCCAGCCGAGCGCCTCGGCGCGGCCGGCCGGCGTCTCGCGCTCGACGAGTGCGGCCGTCGTCAGCTGCGCGCGCACCTTGGCCAGTTCCACCGCCGACGGCGGCTGCTCGGCCAGTCGCAGCGTCTCGGCGGCAAGCGCGGCCAGCAGCCGCGCCGGCGGCACGCCGCCGGCGGCGATCGCCCAGCCGGCCAGCGTGCCGGCGTCGGCACGCAGGTCGGCACCGAAGCCGACCGCATTCGCAAGGTGACGCTCGCGCACCAGCGCCGCTTGCAGCCGCGACGAGTCGCCGCCGGCCAGCAGCGCCGACGCGACCTGCAGCGCGGCGGCGTCGCGGTGCGCGGCGCCCGGCGCGCGCCACACCAGCGCCACGGCCGGCAGCGGCACGTGCGGCGCAGAAAGGCGCCGCGCCTCGTCGCGCCGGCGCGGCGGCTCGACGACCGCGACGCGCGGGATCGGCGTGGCCGGCGCCTCGACCGGCCCGAAGTGGCGCTGCACCCAGCGCGCGAGCTCGGCCACGTCGAACCCGCCGGCGACGACGAGCGCCGCGTTGTCGGGGCGGTAGTAGGTGCGGTGGAACGCGCGCACGTCGTCGAGCGTGGCCGCGCGCAGGTCGTCGATGCGGCCGATCACGCCGCGGCGGTACGGGTGGACGTCGAACGCGAGCGCAGGCAACGCCTCGAAGAAGCGGCCGTAGGGGTCGGCGAGCACGCGCTCGCGGTACTCCTCGATGACGACGTGGCGCTCGCTGTCGAGGCTGGCCTGGTCGACCTCGAGGTGCGCCATGCGCTCGGCCTCGGCCCACAGCAGCGGCTCGAGGTGGTTGGCCGGCACCTCGCTGTGATAGACCGTGACATCGTCGACGGTGAACGCGTTGTTCTGCCCGCCGACGTCCTCGGTCAGGCGGTCGATCGTCTCGGCGGGCATGTGCCGCGTGCCCTTGAACATCAGGTGCTCGAACAGGTGCGCGAAGCCCGAGCGCCCCGGCGGGTCGTCCTTGGCGCCGACGCGGTACCAGACCTGCACGCTGACGGTGGCCGCCGCCGGGTCGGGCAGCGCATACACCTGCAACCCGTTGGGCAGCCGCCACGACTGCAGCGCCAGCGGCGGCACGCGCAGCGCTGCCGCCGGTGCGCGCGTCGGCAGCGCGAGCGCGGCCGGTGCGGCGAGCAGCAGGCGACGGCGGGTGACGGGCATGGCGGCGGACACGGGGCGACGGACGCCACGATAACGCGCCGCACCGCGGCGCCGTGCACGGCGCCGGCGCGCGGTGGCGTCGGTACCATGGCGCACCCCGACCGACCGCTCCCCCGCATGTCCGACCCCGACGACGCCCTGCCGAACGAGTCCACGCCGCCGGCGGCGAGCCCCGAGCCGCACGAGGCCACGACATCCGTCGCGACGGCGGCCGACGGCGCAGCGCCGCCCGCCGCGTCGATGACACCGGCGCAGTGCGGCCAGCGGCTCGCCGAGCTGTTCCCGGCGCTGTTCGCCGGTGCGCCGAAGCCGCTGAAGCTGCGCGTGCACGCCGACATCCAGGCGCGCGCGCCGGGCGTGTTCTCGAAAGCCGTGCTGTCGGCCTTCATGCGGCGCTACACGAACAGCACGGCGTACCTCAACGCGGTGGCGCGCGGCACGCAGCGCATCGGCCTCGACGGCGAGCCGGCCGGCGAGATCGCGCCCGAGCACCGGCAGGCCGCGCTCGACGAGCTCGCGCGCCGGCGCGAGCGCCACGCCGCGCAGCGTGCCGCCGAACGCGAGGCCGCCCGCGCGGCCGAACGTGCCGAGCACGAGGCGCGTGCGCAGCAGGCGCAGGCGCGGCGCGCGCGTGCACAGCTGCTGCGCGACTTCGAGCGCACGACGCTGACGGCCGCCAACTTCGCTGCGCTGAAGGGCCTCGCGCCCGACGCGCTGCAGGCGCAGCTCGAGCTCGCGCGGCGCGAGGCCGCCGAGCGGGCGGCGCTGCCCCACGCCCGAGGCCCCGGCGGCCCGGGCCACCCCGCGCACGGCGGCCGGCACCCCGGGCGTCGCGACGGGCGCGGCCGCCCGCGCGCGGCGCGCTGAACCGCAGGCGCTACTTGACGAGCGGCCGCACCTGCGTGAACCCGCCGTCGACGGCGATCACCTGCCCGGTCACGCGCGCGGCCGCGTCGGACAGCAGCCACGCGATCACGTCGGCCACCTGATCGGCGGTCTGCACGCCGCCCAGCGGGTACTGGCGGCCGGCGGCTTCGCGCATCGCAGCGACCTTGAGCAGGCCCGCCGTCATCGGCGTGTCGGTCATGCCCGGCGCGACGACGTTGACGCGCAGCCCCAGCGTCGAGTACGTGGCCGCCGCGCTGCGGGCGAGCGCCTCGACGCCGCCCTTGGCGGCCGCAATCGCCTCGTGATTGGCCACGCCGATGCGCGCGACGACCGACGACACCAGCACCGCCGCACCCGGCCTCGCGGCCTCGCGCAGCGCGTCGGCCCAGGCCTGCAGCACGAAGAACGCACTGTCGAGGTTGACGCGCAGCACCTCGCGGTACTGCTCGGCCTTCGTGCGGTGCAGTGGCGCGATCAGCGTGCTGCCGACACAGTGCGCGAGGTGCGTCGGCACCGCGCCGAGTTGCGCGCGGCACTGCTCGATCGCGGCGGCGGCGCCTTCGGGCGTCGTCGTGTCGGCGGCGATGCAGGCGTCGGCGCCGAGCGTGTGCAGCGGTTCGGCCGCGCGGCCGACGGCCGCGACGGCGAAGCCCTGCGCGCACAGCCGCGGCAGCAGCGCGCGGCCGATGCCGCCGCGCGCGCCGGTGACGAGGGCAACCGGGGTCATCGCGCGGCGTCCGACGCGGCCGAAGACCGGCGCGGCCGCGCGGTGGCGCCGACGTCGGCGAAGCACAGCGGGCGCGTCGCGCGCAGGCCGCGGCAGACGCCGATCTCGCGCAGGCACAGCAGGCGCGCGCCGTCGTGGAGCACGGTCAGCGCAGGCGCCCCGGCGCCGGGCATCGGCGCGGGTGGGCTCGGGTTGCGCAGCGCGTGCATGCGCCGATCTTGGCACGCAGATGACCCCGTGGTTTTTGCTTGAACCAATGGGTATGCGGACCGACGGGGTTTATCGGCCGCGCAGCCCGGCCGCACGAAGCGCGCGGCTCAGCCCGCGTCGCTCAGCAGTTCGTCGAGGCGGCTCACGCCGCGGCTGACGCGCGCCCAGTACTGCGAGAACGACGCACATCGGCGCGGCGGCTCGGCAAACAGCGCCGGCTCGGCGTCGAGTGCGGCGACGCCGTCGAGCAGTGCGCCGAGGTGCGGGTCGGCGGCGCTGCGCACCGAGCGCGCGGCAGCCAGCGTCGCGCGCAAGTCGTCGGCCCCGACCCACCACAGGTGGTCGGCGAGGGCCGCCATGCGTGTGGCGACGAAGCGCCAGCGGCGCTCGCTCCAGCCCCAGCGGCGGTGGAAGCCCTGCTCGCACACCGCGACGCGCACCGTGCCGGCCGGCAGGTCGGGCGGCGGCGCGCGCAGCGCCCACGGCTGCACGAGCCAGACGTCGCGGCCGGCGACGCTCGCGCGGTTCGGCGTGGTGTACAGGTCGAGGTCGTCGGGCGGCTCGTGCCACACGCGCGGCTCGGCCACGCCATCGGCGCGCGGCGTGGCTGGCACCGGCTGCGGCGAGCCCGCGAGCCGCTCGAGCGCGTCGTAGCCGGCGTCGAGCACGCTGCCGGGCGAGTGCCAGGCCGGCGGCGCGTACTTCGCGACGTTGTCGGCGTTGAACAGGTACGGCTTGTGGCTGCCGGTGCCGGCGACCCACTGCCAGCTCAGGTGGTTGCTCGCGAGGTCGCCGTCGAGCAGGTGCGCGTAGAGCCAGTCGGCGCCGGCCTTCCAGTGCACCTTGCGCAGGTGCACGAGGTACGACGCAAGCCACAGCCGCGCGTGGTTGTGCAGCCAGCCGGTGGCGTACAGCGTGCGCACCGCCTCGTCGACGACCGGCACGCCGGTGCGCGCCTCGCGCACGTCGGCCGGCAGCTCGCGCGCGTAGGCCGCGTCGGGCAGCGGGCCCGGGTGCAGCGACGCGAAGATGCCGTCGCCGAGGTGGCGCCACGCGTGGCGGAAGTACGCGCGCCAGCCGAGCTCATAGACCAGCTTGTGCTGCACGGGCAGCGCGTGGCGCTCGGCGAGCACGGCGGCGACGTCGCGCAGCGTCAGGAAGCCGTGCGTCAGGTACGGCGACAGCCGCGTGACGGCGCCGTCGAGGCGGTTGCGCGTGCGCGCGTAGGCGTCGGGGCGGATCGCGGCGAGCCGCGCGCGCGCGGCGTCGAGGGTGGGCGGGAAGTCGTCGGGGACCATCGGTCAGGGCGTGCCGTCGCGCGCCCGCAGGTGCTCGGCGCGCGCCGCGATCGCGGCGCGCTCGGTGGCGCTCAGGCGCGCGAGGTTCTTCACCTGCAGCGCCATGCGCGGGTGGGCCGCGAAGCGCCGCTCGTGGCGCGCGAGAAAGTCCCAGTACAGCGTCGTGAACGGACACGCGTCGTCGCCGATGGCCTTCGCCGGGTCGAAGCGGCAGCCCTTGCAGTACGGGCTCATGCGGTCGAGGTACTTGCCACTGGCCGCATACGGCTTGCTCGCCATCAGGCCGCCGTCGCCGTACTGGCTCATGCCCAGCGTGTTCGGCAGCTCGACCCACTCGACGGCGTCGACGTAGACGGCGAGGTACCACGCGTGCACGTCCTGCGGCGCGACGCCGAGCAGCAGTGCGTACAGCCCGGTGACCATCAGCCGCTGGATGTGGTGCGCGTAGCCGTGCGCGAGCGTGGAGCCGATCGCGTCGGCGAGGCACGCCATCGGCGCGTCGCCGCGCCAGTAGAACGCCGGCAGCGGCTGGTGCGCGTCGAGCGCGTTGAGCGCGAGGTAGCCGGGCATGCGCGTCCAGTAGATGCCGCGCACGTACTCGCGCCAGCCGAGGATCTGGCGGATGAAGCCCTCGGCGCTCGCGAGCGGCACGCGGCCGTCGCGGTACGCGGCCTCGGCGCGGTCGATGACTTCCCTCGGGTGCAGCAGCTTGAGGTTCAGCGCCGCCGAAAGATGGGAGTGGTACAGCCACGGCTGGCCGGGCCACATCGCGTCCTGGAAGCGGCCGAACGACTCGAGGCGCTCGTCGACGAACGTGTCGAGTGCACGCAGCGCCTGCGCGCGCGTGACGGGCCACGCGAACGAATCGAGCGAGCCCGGGTGGTCGGCGAAGCGACGGTTCACGAGGTCGATCACGTCGCGCGTGATCGCGTCGGGCGCGAACGTTGGGCGTGGCGGCACGAAGCCGGGGCCGCGCGCGTCGAAGGCCTCGCGGTTGTCGGCGTCGTAGTTCCACTGGCCACCGCAGGGTTCGCCGCCGTCCATCAACACGCGGTGGCGCCGCCGCATCTCGCGGTAGAAGAACTCCATGCGCAGGCCCTTGCGCGCCTTCGCGTGCGCGGCGAACTCGTCGACGCTGGCGAGGAAGTGGCGGTCGGCGCGGATCTCCAGCGGCACGCCGAGCCGCTGTGCCGCGTCGGCGAGCGCCTCGCGCACGCGCCACTCGCCAGGCTCGGTCATCACGAGCCGCTGCGGCTTGAGCGTCTGCACTGCGGCCTCGAGCTCGCCGGCCAGCGTGTGGCGGTTCGCCGGGTCGTCGAGATGGCGGTAGTGCAGCGCGAGGCCCTCGTCGCGCAATTCGTGCGCGAAGTGGCGCATCGCACTGAGGAACATCGCCGTGCGCGGCTTCGACGACGGCACGTGCGTCGACTCCTCGTCGACCTCGGCCATCCACACCGCGTCGCGCGCGGCGTCGAAGCCGTCGAACGCCGACGCGCCCCGGTCGAGCTGGTCGCCGAGCACGAGCACGAGGTGGCGCAGCCGCGTCGCGTCAGCCACCGCCCGCCTCCGTCGCCGCGGCGCGGCCCTTGCCTTTGCGCCGCCGGCACGCGTCGCTGCAGACGGTCACGTCGTCCCAGTTCTTCGCCCAGGCCTTGCGCCACACCATCTCGCGCCCGCACACCGCGCAGACCTTGCGCGGCAGCGACTGCTTGTTGCCCTTGAAGCCGCGCGCGGCCGTCACGGCGCGGCCTCGTCGAAAAGGTCGCGCTGGGCCGCGGCACGCGGCGTCGCGGCGCGTCCGCGCGGGCGCACCGTCGGCGGCAGCCCGCTCTTGCGGCTGCCGTGGCGCTCCTGGATCGCGTCGGCCTCGGCGCGCGCCTCGGGCGTGGCACGCAGTGCATACAGCCGGCGCTTCGCGTGCTCGACGGCCGCGCGGTCGTCGACGATCGGTGGCGGATAGTCGCGCCCGATCACGCAGCCGGCGCGCCGCTGCACGTCGTCGGGCATGCGCCACGGCTCGGCGAGCCACGCCGTCGGCACGCCTTGCAGTTCGGGCACCCAGCGGCGGATGAAGGTGCCCTCGGCGTCGTGGTCGAGCGCCTGCTTCGTCGGCGAGTAGATGCGCAGCGTGTTGATGCCGGTGGTGCCGCTTTGCATCTGCATCTGGCTCCAGTGGATGCCGGCCTCGAAGTCGAGGAACTGGCGCGCCAGGTGCAGCCCGGTGGGCCGCCAGTGCAGCCACAGGTGGTACGACGCGAACGACACCAGCATCGCGCGCATGCGGAAATTGAGCCATCCGGTCGCGTTCAGCGAGCGCATGCAGGCGTCGACCATCGGATAGCCGGTCGCGCCCTCGCGCCACGCGTCGAAGCGGCGCTGCGCCTCGGCGTCCCACGCCACGCCGTCGCCCGGGCGCAGCCCGTCGCAGGCGCGGGCGAAATTGCGGAACTCGATCGCCGGCTCGTCCTCGAGCTTCTGCATGAAGTGGCAGTGCCAGCGCAGCCGGCCGGTGAAGCCGCGCAGGTCGTGCGCGAAGCGCCTCTCGTCGGCGTCGCCGGCGGCCAGCGCGTCGATGCGCGCCGCGGTGGCCTGGTGCACGCAGCGCATCGAGATCGTGCCGAACGCGAGGTGCTCGCTCAGCCGGCTGCAGCCGTCGGCGGCGGCGAGCGGACTCGACAGGTGGCGGCGGTAGCCGCGGCCGCGGCCGGCGAGGAAGCTCGCGAGCGTCGCCCACGCGGCGCGTTCGCCGGCCGCCGTCGGCGCATCGACGGCCGGCAGCCCGAGGTCGGCGGGCATGGGCAGCGGCGAGGGCTCGACCGGTGCGCCGCGCCAGCGCGCGGGCATCGCGACCTCGGGCGCGTCCATGCGCTGCTGCCAGCGCTGCGCCCAGCCGTCGCGGCTGCGCAGACGGCGGATCACACCGGTCTGCGCGAACTCCTGCCACGCGACGCCGCGCGCACGGCACCACGCGGCCACCGCGCGGTCGCGGCCCCAGGTCCAGCCGGGGCCGGTCTCCTCGTGGCTGAACAGGTGCGTGAACGCGAACTCGCGGCGCAGCGCATCGAACACGTCGGGGATCGGACCCGCGCGAACCACCAGCGGCAGCCCGCGCACGGCCAGCGCGTCGCGCAGTTCGCTCAGTGCGGCGAGCGTCCATGCGACGTGGCGCGGGTGGCACTCGGGGCTCGCGAGCCAGGCCGGCTCGATCACGTATAGCGCGAGTGCCTCGTCGGCCGCCGCGGCAGCGGCGAGCGGCGCATGGTCGCGCACGCGCAGGTCGCGCTTGAGCCACACCAATGCCTTCAAGCCCGCCCCCCGCTCGCGACCATGGGTGCGAGCATGCGCGAAGGCCCATGACCTTGCCGGCGTGGGGCTGCGGCTGCTTGCGAGCGCGGCGCGCTCTCACAACGTCAGCGTGCGCGCCAGCCGCTCGACGCGCAGGCGGATCAGCAGCTCGCGCTCGGCGATGCGTGCACGCAGCGCCTGCGCGTCGGCGCTCGCAGTGTCCAGCGTGGCGAGCTGGTCGCGCCAGCGCTGCAGTTCCTGCATCAGCTCGACCTCGGGCGGCACCTGACCCGCGTTGCGCAGCACCTTGAACGCCAGCCGCAGCTCGGGCGGCGCGTCGAAGTAGCCGTCGTCGGGCAGCGGGCGGCCCCACGCGGCGCTCTTCTGCAGCTCGCCCGAAGCCACCGCCTGCGACACGCACTCGGCGATGCGCTCGTCGAGCGAGCGCACGCGCTCGTCGCGCTCGCGGCGTCTGGCGTCGTCGGCGCGGCGCTGTGCGTCGCGCGCGGCGTGCCACCAGGGGCTGGACGCGGCGTGGCGGTTCATGCGGCTGCCCGCCGTCACGCGCTGCGCGCGAGGGCGCGCTCGGCCACACCCAGGCGCTGCGCCCAGTGGCGCGTCAGCGGCGTCGGCGGCTTGGCCAGCGCACGCTCGTGCAGCAGCGCGCGGCCGATCGTGCGTGCCGCTCCGGCCGCCGCCGCAGCGCCGTTGGCCAACAGCGTGAGGTCGATCAGGTCGCGCTGCGCGTGGCTGCCATCCAGGCCCTGCGCGAGCGCGCGCGCGGGCCACATCGCGTGCGCGGCGGCGTCGTGCTCGCCGCGCGCGAACGCGAGCACGCCGCGCATCAGCGGCAGGCCGACGTCGCGCGCGATCGCGTGGTTCGCGCGCGCCGGCTCGTCGCCGGCGAGCACGCGCGCCGCGCAGGCGGCGAGCCAGCGCTCGGCGCGCGCGAGGTCGCCGGCGCCGACGAGCGCGATCACGACGTGCCAGTCGTTGAATGCGTAGTGCCCGGCGTGCGCTTCGTCGAGCGGCCAGCCGTCGACGAGGTCGCGAAACAGCGCGTCGACCTCGACGCCGAGCAGGTGCAGCCGCCACAGCAGTGCCGCCGCGTCGACGCGCTGCAGCGTCGTGTGCAGCGCGTCGCGCGACAGGTGCGTGTCGACGACGCGCAGCACGCCGGCGGTGTCGAGCGCCTCGAGCCGCAGCAGCGCGAGGTGCCACCACAGGTGCACCGCGAAGCCGTTGCCCTCGGCCCACGCGGGCTGGTGCTGGCGCAGCCACGCGGCGCCGTCCTCGAGCCGGCCCTGCATCTCCATCACGTGCGCGACCGCGTGCACGGCCCACGGCGTGCGCGCGTCGAGCGCGAGTGCGCGCCGCGCGGCCTCCTCGGCCTGCGGGTACAGGTGGTTCTCCTCGAGGCCGAACGCGTGCAGCGCGAGCACGTGCGGGTACAGCGGGTCGGCCTCGTCCCATGCGGGCAGCGCACGCGCCGGGCGCGCGCGCAGGTGCAGCGCGTCGCCGCGGTAGAAGTCCCACAGGTGCGCCCACTGCAGCGCGAGCGCGTCGCGCGGATGCTCGAGCAGCAGGTCGTCCCACACGCGGCAGGCCTGGTGCCAGCGCCCGTCGATGCCATGCGCGAGCGCGGCCAGGTGCGCGCGCTCGCGCGGCGTCGCGTGCGCCTCGTGCGCGCGCGCGTGCGCCAGGTGCTGCGCCGCCTCGGCCACCCGCGCCGGATCGGTCAGGCCGAGCAGGAAGCCGGCCTTCATCGCGTGCGGCAGCGCCCACGCGGGGTCGGCGGCGATCGCGGCGTCGAGGTCCGCCAGCGGCGGGTCGTAGTACGACATCATGCGCCACAGCGCCTGCTCGGCAGCGTCGCGCGCGGCGACGCTCGCCGTCGAGACGGGGTGGCCGCGCAGGTCGCGCAGGTCGCTGGGGCTCGTGCCGCGCATGGGCCCGACTCTAACGGGTCGTCACCACGCGTTGGGCGTCGGCCACGGCGGCAGGGCACCGCGCAGCTGCTCCCACAGCCGCGCAACGCGCAGCACGCCGACGTCGTCGTGGCGCCGCCCGGCGATCTGGATGCCCACCGGCAGCCCGTCAGGCGTGACGCCGGCCGGCAGCGCGATGGCCGGCTGCTCGCCCATGTTGAACGGCAGCGTGAACGCGATGTGCTCGAACGGGCGCTGCGGGTCGTTCGTCGGGCCGGCGGCCTCGGCCGCGAACGACGCGACGGGGCTCACCGGCGACAGCACGACGTCGAACGGATGGCACGCCGCGACGCACGCGTCGCGCAGCGCGCCCATCTGGCTGAAGCCGTGGAACACCTGCTCGGCGCTGAAGCCGGCCGCCGGCGCGACCCACTCGCGGATGAACGGCAGGATGCGCTCGCGCCGCTCGGGCGGCAGCCGCACGAACTCGACGTGGAAGCGCATGCGCCAGAAGCGGTCGATGCCGTCGGCCATCTCGCGCGTCGCGAACGGCGCGAGCGGCTCGACGAAGGCGCCCGCGCGCTCGAACGCGCGCGCGGCGGCTTCGACGACCGCGGCCACCTCGGGCGCGACCGGCAGGCCCCAGCCGGCGTCGATCCACAGCCCGATGCGCAGGCCGCGGGGCTCGCGTGCGGGCGCGTCCCAGTCCAGCGCCTGGAAAGGCAGGCTCGTGCTGTCGCGCGCATCGGGGCGCGCGAGCACGGCCATCATCGCCGCGGCGTCGTCGACGCGGCGCGTGATCGGGCCGGCGACGCGGCCGTAGTACGGCGGGTGGATCGGCACGCGCCCGAGACTGGGCTTGAAGCCGACGACGCCGCACCAGCCGGCCGGCAGCCGGATCGAGCCGCCGATGTCGGTGCCCACGTGCAGCGGCCCGTAGCCGGCGGCGGCGGCCGCCGCGGCGCCGGCCGACGAGCCGCCGGGGTTCTTCGCGAGGTGCCACGGGTTGCGCGTGAGCGCGTGGAAGCTCGACAGCCCCGACGACAGCATCCCGTAGTCGGGCATCGTCGTCTTGGCCACCAGCACGCAGCCGGCTTCGCGCAGCCGCGCCGCCGGCGGCGCGTCGGCCGCGGCGGGCACGAGCTCGGTGGCGGCAGTGCCCAGCGGCACCGGCGTGCCGCGCGTGGCGATGTTCTCCTTGATCGTGCAAGGCACGCCGTCGAGCGCCGACAGCGGCTCGCCGCGCACCCAGCGCGCTTCGCTCGCGCGCGCGGCGGCGAGCACGGCGTCGGCGTCGAACGCCCACAGCGCGTGCAGATGCGGCTCGCAGCGCGCGACATGGGCGACGAGGTCGTGCGCGACGTCGAGCGGCGACAGTTCGCCGCGGCGGTACAGCGCGGCGAGCGTGTGTGCGCTCAGCGCGTGCAGCGGGAAGGTCGAGGCAGCAGGCACGGCAGCGACTCTGCCACAGTGCCGGCGGGCGTCGGCGCGACCCGACGCTGCGCTACGATGGGTGCGTCGCCAGCGCGTCGAGCCGCGGTGCGCACGATGCCCCGCCCTTGCCAGGAGACCGCCATGTCCAAGCGCCTGTTCCTGCTGCTGTCGCTCGTGCTGTGGCTGCCCGCCGCGCCAGCGTGGGCCGACGAGTACGCCGACACGATCAAGATCTTCCGCAACGCCGGCCAGAGCGCGGAGTTCTTCAAGACGGCGTATGGCTACGCCGTGTTCCCGACGATCGCCAAGGGCGGCGTCGGCGTCGGTGCGGCCTACGGCACCGGGCGCGTCTACGAGCGCGGCCGCCACGTCAGCAACACGTCGATGACGCAGGTCTCGCTCGGCCTGCAGCTCGGCGGCCAGGCCTACCGGCAGATCATCTTCTTCGAGGACGAGGAGGCGTTCCGCCGCTTCACGAGCGGCAACTTCGAATTCGGCGCCGAGGCGTCGGCGGTGGCGATCACGCTCGGCGCCAGCGCGAAGGCCACCAGCACCGGGACCTCGGCCGGTGCGAGCGCGGGCCAGCGCGACGCGACGACGGCCGGCAAGTACCACCGCGGCATGGCGGTCTTCACCGTCGCGAAGGGCGGCCTGATGTACGAGGCCGTCGTCGCCGGCCAGAAGTTCAGCTACGAAAAGCTCAAGTGAGCGGCGGCACCGCTCATCCGGCGAGCACCGTCGCCATCGCCTGCGCCGTGCGCTCGACGTTGCCCTCGTTGAGCCCGGCCACGCACAGGCGCCCCGAGCGCACGAGGTAGACCGCGAACTCGTCGCGCAGGCGGTCGACCTGCGCGGCGCTCAGCCCGGTGTAGCTGAACATGCCGCGCTGCGTCAGGAAGTAGCCGAAGTCGCGCCCCGGCACCTTGGCGCTGACGACGCCGTGCAGCGCGCGGCGCATCGCGGCGATGCGCTCGCGCATCGCGCCGAGCTCGCGCGTCCACAGTGCGCGCAGCTCGGCGTTCGTCAGCACCTCGGCGACGATCTGTCCGCCGTGGATCGGCGGGCTCGAGTAGTTGCGCCGCACGGTGAACTTCAGCTGCCCGAGCACGCGCTCGGCCTGCGTCGCGTCGGGGCACACGACGCTGAGCGCGCCGACGCGCTCGCCGTACACGCTCATGCTCTTCGAGAACGAGTTCGCGACGAAGAAGCTCAGCCCCGCGGCAGCCAGCGCGCGCACCGCGTAGGCGTCGTCGTCGATGCCGTCGCCGAAGCCCTGGTACGCGAGGTCGAGGTACGCGATCAGCCGCCGCTCGGCCAGCAGCGGGATCAGCGCGTCCCACTGCGCGCGCGTGAGGTCGACGCCGGTCGGGTTGTGGCAGCACGCGTGCAGCAGCACGACGCTGCAAGGCGGCAGCGTGCGCAGGGTGTCGCACATCGCGTCGAAGCGCACGCCGCCGGTGGCCGCGTCGTAGTACGGGTACGTGTGCACCGCGATGCCGGCGCCCTCGAACATCGAACGGTGGTTGTCCCAGGTCGGGTCGCTGACCCACACGCCGCTGTCGGGGAACCAGCGCCTGAGGAAGTCGGCACCGACCTTCAGCCCGCCGCTCGAGCCCACCGACTGGATCGTCGCGACACGCCCGTCGCGCAGCACGGCGTGGTCGGCGCCGAAGAGCAGCTCCTGCACCGCGCGGCGGAAGTTGGCCGCGCCCTCGATCGGCAGGTACGGCTTGGGGCCGCCGCGCGCGACGACGGCCGCCTCGGCGCGCTTCACCGACTCGAGCACCGGGATGCGCCCGGCCTCGTCGAAGTAGATGCCGATGCTCAGGTTGACCTTGTGCGGCCGCGGATCGGCGTGGAAGGTCTCGACCAGCGCGAGGATGGGGTCGCCGGGGTACGGCTCGACGTGTTCGAACATGGTGCGTGTCTCGGCGTTCAGGCCGCGAGGGCGGCCTCGATGTCCTTGGCGATCGACTCGGGGCTGTCGGTGGGCGCGTAGCGCTTGATCACGCGCCCGTCGCGACCGACGAGGAATTTCGTGAAGTTCCACTTGATCGCCTCGCTGCCGAGCAGCCCGGGCGCCTCGGCCTTCAGCCACTTCCACAGCGGGTGCGCGTTCGCGCCGTTGACGTCGACCTTGGCCATCATCGGGAAGCTGACGCCGTAGTTCTTTTGGCAGAACGCGCCGATCTCGGCGTTGCTGCCCGGGTCCTGGCCGCCGAACTGGTTGCACGGGAAGCCGACGACGACCAGCCCGCGGTCGCGGTAGCGCTGCCACAGCGCCTCCAGACCGGCGAACTGCGGCGTGAAGCCGCACTGGCTCGCGGTGTTGACGATCAGCAGCACCTTGCCGCGCTGGCTCGCGAAGTCGGCGCGCTGGCCGTCGATCGAGACGGCCTCGAAGTCGTAGACGGTGGTCTCGGGCATGGCAGCGAAGGTCACGGCGGCGAAGCGGCGATGGTACCCGCGACACCGGCAGCGGCCGGCACGACCCCTGCAACCCGGCGTTGACACCGCGGCCTCGGCCGCCGACCATCGGCAGCTTGAGCGTTCGGTGTCGCATGGGCGCACGGTACAAGGTCGTTCTCCGCGGGTTCAGTGGCTTCGAGCGCGACGCGCTCGGCGCCTATTTCCGCCTCAGCGCCGAGCGCCGCCCCGCCTACGGGCTGGTCGCGACGCTGGCGCTGGCCGACTTCGCCGTCGCCGACGCCGACCAGCCGGCCATCGTCGACGAGATCACGCAGGCCGGCCGCCTGCACGACACGGTGTTCGTCGGCAGCGCGGCGCCGCGCGGCGCGGGGGCGTGGACGATGCGTCCGATCGATCCGCTACAGGTGCAGCGCGAACTCGACACGCTGGCGGCGCACCGCGCCGACGACGACGAACTGCCCACCGTGCCGTCGGCACTGATGTCGTGGCGGACCACGTCGTCCGACACCGGCGGGGTCGACCGGCCCCAGCGGCGCGCCCACGACTCGCAGCCCGGCGACCTCGACGACGCACCGGCGTTCGAGCCGCCACCGCTCGCGCTGCCGCCGCGGCGGCGTGCCGACGCGCTGCTCGTCGACGACAGCGACGTCGCGCTGCGCCACCTCGAACACCACCTGCACGCGCTCGGGCTGACGACGCAGCGTGCGCGGGGCGCTGCACGTGCGCTGGAATGGCTCGCGCACGACAGCTACGACTTCGTGTTCGTCGACATCGACCTCGACGACGCGGGCGGCCTCGACGCGCTCGCGCTGTGCCGCCACATCAAGCGCGCGCACCGCAGCGCCAGCGGGCGCGCGCCGGTGGTGGTGATGCTGTCGGCGCGCGCGAGCGGCAGCGACCGCGTGCGCGCGACGCTGGCCGGCGCCGACGCCTGCCTGGCCAAACCCCTCGACGCCGCGCTGCTGCACGACACGCTGCAGCGCCACGGTGCGCGCGTCGCGCCGGCCTCGGGCTCGCGCCGTCGCCGCTGAACGGCGGCGGTTCAGCGCGCCGGCGTGCGCGCCAGCGCGGCCATCGCCGCCGCGGCGACGATCAGCGCCCCGCCGGCCAGCGCCTGCAGCGTCGGCGCGCCGGCACCGAGCGCCACCGCCGACACCGACGCGAACACGACTTCCGTCAGCATGATGACGGCCGTCGCATGCGCCGCCAGCCGTGCCGCACCGTACTGCAGCGCGAGATTCGACGCGAGGAACGCCACCCCCATCGCCAACACCCCGAGCGCCCAGCCGGGCGCGGGCGGCGGTGGCGCGCCGACCCGACCCGTCGACGTCAGCACCAGCGCGAGCACGCCGGCCACGAGCACGCCGCCGGTGAACATCGCGGCGGCGCGCGCGGCCTCGCTGCGCTGCGCCTCGCGCCGCAGCATCACGTTGTTCAGCGCGAACGTGACGCCGCCGAGCAGGCCCAGCGCCTCGGCGAGCGTGCGCGGCAGCGGCCAGCCGCCGTCGGCGGGCCACAGCACGACGACCGCACCGGCCAGCGACAGGCCGACGCGCGCGGCCGCGCCGCGGTGCAGCCGCTCGCCCAGCAGCGGGCGCGCCAGCAGCACCGCCCACAGCGGCATCAGGTAGAACAGCAGGACCACGCGCACGACGTCGCCGATCGTCACCGCCCAGTTGAACGCGGCGTTGGTCGTGCCCGACGCGAGCACGAGCACCCACAGCCCGCGGTGACGCAGGACTTCGCGCCACACGCCCGGCCGCGCCACGACGAGCACGACCACCGCGAGCGCATAGATCACGACGGTGGCCCACAGCGGGTGCAGCCCGAGCGCGTCGAGCCGGCGAAACGGCCACCATGACACGCCCCAGACGAAGGCGTTGAACGTCAGCGCGGCGGCGGGCCAGAGGGCGAAACGGGGATCCATGCGGGCCAGGGCAAAGTCCGCCATTGTCGAGGCACGCGGCCTGGCCCCGCCGCAGCGCAACGTCACGGCCGGACCGCGCCCGCACCGGCGCGCACCCACGACCCTTCGAGCAGCCGCTGCGGATGCGGGTCTGCCGGTGCGCCCTCGGCTCCCCCTGGGCGGCAGCCGCCGAAGGCGCTGCGGCGGTGGTCAGTGCTTGTCGCTGCGCGCGATCGCCAGCAGCCGCTCGACTTCGTCGCGGTGCACGCGGCAGTTGCGCCGGTGCCAGCGGCGGATCGCCTCCATCGTGCCGGCGACGACGAGGCCGAAGATCGTGATCGCGCCGAACGCCGACAGGCCCCACTTCGTCATGCCGGTGTAGAACGCCCCGAGCGCGAGGATGCACGCCTGCTCGTTGAAGTTCTGCACCGCGATCGAGCGCCCGGCGCCCATCAGGTTGTGGCCGCGGTGCTGCAGCAGCGCGTTCATCGGCACGACGAGGTAGCCGCCGAGCGCGCCGAGTGCCATCAGGAACGGTGCCGCGATCCACACGTTGCCGATGAAGTTCATCGCGATCACCAGCACGCCCATCGCGATGCCCAGCGGGATCACGCGCGTCGCGTGCTCGAGGCGCATCGTGACCGACGCGACGACGGCGCCCACCGCGGTGCCGATGGCCACCACGCCGACCAGCGACGACGCCTGCGTCGTGCCGTAGCCCAGCGCCGCCGCGGCCCACGCGAGCACGATGTAGCGCAGGTTGCCCGACACGCCCCAGAACAGCGTCGTCGTCGCCAGCGTGATCTGGCCGAGCTTGTCGTTCCACAGCCGCGCGTTGCAGCTCGCGAAGTCGCGCACCAGCGCCAGCGGGTGGTTGCCGAACGGGCGCAGCGGCGTGCCGGTGCGCGGGATGTACAGGTTGAACGCCGCGGCGACCGCGTACAGCAGCACGATCGCCGCGATCGCCGCCTCGGCCGGGCTGCCGACGTGCCACGGCATCGCCGGCACCAGCCACGGCGCGACGTGCGGCCCGACGAGCTGGCCGCCGAGCACGACGCCGAGGATGATCGACGCGATCGTCAGTCCCTCGATCCAGCCGTTGGCCTTGACCAGCTGCGACGGCGGCAGCAGCTCGGTGAGGATGCCGTACTTGGCCGGCGAATACGCCGCCGCGCCGAGCCCGACCACCGCGTAGGCGACGAGCGGGTGCGCGCCGGCCAGCATCATCAGGCAGCCCACCACCTTGATGCTGTTGGAGACGAACATCACCCGCCCCTTGGGCAGCGCGTCGGCGAACGCGCCGACGAAGGGGGCCAGCAGCACGTAGAACAGCGCGAACATCGGCACCAGGGCGGCGCGCTGCCACTCGTCGGCGCCACCGGTGCGCAGCAGTTCGACCGCGGCGACGAACAGTGCGTTGTCGGCCAGCGAGCTGAAGAACTGCGCCGACATGATGGTGTAGAACCCTCGCTTCATGCGCGGCGTCGGCGCGCGCCCGGGTGCAGGGCCCGGCGCGGCGTGGTGTCTCCTCCAGCAGGCGGCGCGTTATAGCACGCGCCCCGTGACGGCCCGCCGCCTGCCGTCGCGCGCCTCGCGACGGCGCACAATCGCGCACGATGCCGCGCCCGATCGAAGCCCTGATCCACCCCGACGCGCTCGCGCACAACCTCGCGCGCGCGCGCGCCCATGCGCCCGACAGCCGCGTGTGGGCCGTCGTCAAGGCCAACGCCTACGGCCACGGCATCGAGCGCGCGTTCGCCGGGCTGCGCGCGGCCGACGGCTTCGCGCTGCTCGACCTCGAGGAGGCGCAGCGGCTGCGCGCGCTCGACTGGCGCGGGCCGATCCTGCTGCTCGAAGGCGTGTTCGAGCCGCGCGACCTCGAGCTGTGCTCGCGGCTGCACCTGTGGCACGTCGTGCACTGCGCCGAGCAGATCGACTGGCTCGCCGCGCACAAGACGCACCAGCCGCACCGCGTGTTCCTGAAGATGAACAGCGGCATGAACCGCCTCGGGTTCACCGCGCCGGCGCTGCGCGCCGCGTGGACGCGGCTCAACGCGCTGCCGCAGGTCGGCGAGGTGTCGCTGATGACGCACTTCTCGGATGCCGACGGCGCGCGCGGCATCGCGCACCAGATGGCGGCTTTCGACGCCGCGACGCGCGACCTGCCCGGCGAGCGGTGCCTCGCCAACAGCGCCGCGGTGCTGCGCCACGCGCGCGAGGCCGGCGTCGCGGCCGACTGGGTGCGCGCCGGCATCCTGTGCTACGGCAGTGCGCCCGACTTCCCGGCGCACGACATCGCGCACTGGGGGCTGCGCCCGACGATGACGCTGCGCACGAAGCTGATCGCGGTGCAGCGGCTGCAGCCCGGCGACACGGTGGGCTACGGCAGCACGTTCACGGCCGACGCGCCGATGACGATCGGCATCGCCGCGTGCGGCTACGCCGACGGCTACCCGCGCCACGCGCCCACCGGCACGCCGGTGCTCGTCGACGGGCGGCGCACGCGCACCGTCGGGCGCGTCTCGATGGACATGCTCGCGGTCGACCTGACGCCGCTGCCCGGTGCCGGCCCCGGCAGCGAGGTCACGCTGTGGGGCGAAGGCCCGGGCGGCGCGCGGCTGGCGATCGACGAGGTCGCGCATGCGGCGGGCACGATCGGCTACGAGCTGATGTGCGCGCTCGCGCCGCGCGTGCCGGTGGCCGTGGCCGCATGAGGGGCGTCGCGTGAGGCCGCCGCGCATCGACGAGCGCGAGGTCGAGTTCACCGCGGTGCGTGCGCAGGGTGCCGGCGGGCAGAACGTCAACAAGGTCTCGAACGCGGCGCACCTGCGCTTCGACATCCGCGCGTCGTCGCTGCCCGACGACATCAAGGCGCGGCTGCTCGCGCTGCCCGACCACCGCATCACCGAAGACGGCATCGTCGTCATCAAGGCGCAGGACCACCGCAGCCTGCCGCGCAACCGCGCCGAGGCGCTCGCACGGCTGCAGGCGATGGTCGACGCCGTCGCGCTGCCACCGGTGCAGCGCAAGGCCACGCAGCCGACCTTTGCGGCCCAGCAGCGGCGGCTGCAGGCCAAGGCGCGGCGCGCGCAGGTCAAGGCGCTGCGCAGCGCGGTCCCGCGGGACTGACGATTCGTTCGTCGACCGCGACGCAGGGCGCCGGCAGCCCCTGCGCGACGGCCACGGGTCGCGGCCACGGCCAGCCGATGCCGGGGTCGCGGGGCCGACCGATTCGCGTCGATGCCGCGCCAGCGGCCACAATGCCGCGCATGGCGCGCGACAAGACGGTCTACACCTGCCGCGAGTGCGGCGGCACGAGCCCGAAGTGGCTCGGCCAGTGCCCGCACTGCAAGGCGTGGAACTCGCTCGACGAGACGGTGGCCGAGCCGGCGCTCGCCGGCCGGCACCGCTTCCAGGCGATCGCGGCGACGCAGCCGGTGGCGACGCTCGCGGAGATCGCCGCCACCGAGGTCGAGCGCATGCCCACCGGGCAGGAGGAACTCGACCGCGTGCTCGGCGGCGGCGTCGTCGCCGGTGGCGTCGTGCTGATCGGCGGCGACCCCGGCATCGGCAAGAGCACGCTGCTGCTGCAGGCGCTCGACGCGATGTCGGCGCGCATCCCGGTGCTGTACGTGACCGGCGAGGAAAGCGGCGCGCAGGTCGCGCTGCGCGCGCGGCGGCTCGGCCTGTCGGGCGCGAAGGTGCGCGTGCTGGCCGAGATCCAGCTCGAGCGCATCGCCGCCGCGATCGAGGCCGAGGCGCCGGCGCTGGTCGTGATCGATTCGATCCAGACGCTCTATTCGGACCAGCTGACGTCGGCGCCGGGCTCGGTCGCGCAGGTGCGCGAGTGCGCGGCGCAACTGACGCGCATCGCGAAGACCCGCGGCTGCGCCGTCGTGCTGGTGGGCCACGTGACGAAGGAAGGCGCGCTCGCCGGGCCGCGCGTGCTCGAGCACATCGTCGACACGGTGCTGTACTTCGAGGGCGACACGCACTCGAGCTTCCGCCTCGTGCGCGCGATCAAGAACCGCTTCGGCGCCGTCAACGAGATCGGCGTGTTCGCGATGACGGAGCGCGGCCTCAAGGGCGTCTCCAACCCGAGCGCGATCTTCCTGTCGACGCACGGCGAGCCGGTGCCCGGCTCGTGCGTGATGGTCACGCTCGAGGGCAGCCGCCCGCTGCTGGTCGAGATCCAGGCACTGGTCGACAGCGGCGGCCCGAGCCCGCGGCGGCTGTCGGTCGGCCTCGACCGCGAGCGGCTGGCGATGCTGCTCGCGGTGCTGCACCGCCACGCCGGCATCGCGTGCACCGACCAGGACGTGTTCGTCAACGCGGTGGGCGGTGTGCGCATCGGCGAGCCGGCCGCCGACCTCGCGGTGCTGCTCGCGATCCACGGCTCGCTGCGCGGCAAGGCGCTGCCGCGCGGCTTCGTCGCGTTCGGCGAGGTGGGGCTGGCCGGCGAGGTGCGCCCGGCGCCGCGCGGCCAGGAGCGGCTGCGCGAGGCGGCCAAGCTCGGCTTCGCGGTCGCGCTGGTGCCCAAGGCCAACGCGCCGAAGAAGCCGATCGAGGGGCTCACGCTGCACCCGGTCGAGCGCATCGAGGACGCGATCGACGTCGTCAGGAGCCTGTGATGGCCAGCCGCTTCGCACCGCGTCCGGCACCGCCGTACTGGGCCGTGATCTTCACGAGCCAGCGCACCGACGCCGACGGCGACGGCTACGCGGCGATGGCCGCACTGATGGCGGCGCTGGCCGAGCGCCAGCCAGGCTACATCGGCGCCGAGAGCACGCGAGACGCCGACGGGCTGGGCATCACGGTGAGCTACTGGCGCAGCGAGGCCGACATCCACGCGTGGCGGCGGCACGTCGAGCACGCCGCGGCGCGCGACGACGGGCGCGCGCGCTGGTACCGCCACTACGAGCTGCGCGTCGCGCGCGTCGAGCGCGCCTACGGCTGGGACGCGGCCGACGGCGCGGCGCCGCCGGCCGGCACCGGCTGGGACCTGGCATGAGCGGCCAGCGCGAGACAGGGATGCGCATCGCCGTCGTCTCCGACATCCACGGCAACCTGCCGGCGCTCGAGGCGGTGATCGCCGCGATCGGCCGCGCCGGCGCCGAGCGCATCGTCAACCTCGGCGACATCGCGAGCGGCCCGCTGTGGCCGCGCGAGACGGTGCAGCGGCTGATGGCGCTCGGCTGGCCGACGATCCGCGGCAACCACGAGCGCCAGGTGCTCACGCTGCCGCGCGCGCGCATGGGGCCGGCCGACGCGTTCGCGGCCGACGCGCTCGGCGCGGCCGAGCGCGCGTGGCTCGCGGCACTGCCGGCCACGCTGGACCTCGGCGGCGGCGTCTGGTGCTGCCACGGCACGCCCGACGACGACCTCGCGTATTTCCTCGAGACCGTGACACCCGACCTCGGCCGCGACGGCTCGCCGGGCATCCGCGCCGCCACCGACGCCGAGGTGCGCCGGCGGCTCGGCGCGCGCCGCGACGCCGTCGTGCTGTGCGGCCACACGCACACGCCGCGCATCGCGCGCGTCGTGCACGACGGGGGCCGCGACGGCGCTGGCGCGACGCTCGTCGTCAACCCGGGCAGCGTCGGCGTGCCGGCGTACGACGACGACCACCCGCACGAGCACCGCGTCGAGACCGGCAGCCCGCACGCGCGCTGGGCGCTGATCGAGCGCGACGCCGGCGGCTGGAGCGCGACGCTGGTGGCCACCGCGTACGACTGGGAAGCCGCCGCGCGCCGGGCCGAGGCCAACGGCCGCGGCGACTGGGCCGACGCGCTGCGCACCGGGCGCGTCGGGCGGCTCGAGCGCGACGTCGTCGGCAGGGGCGCGGCATGAACCCGTGGCTCGGCTGGACGCTGGCGGTGCTGGCGATCGCGATCGGCTACGTGCAGTACGGCGGGCCCGGCGCGCTGCTCGGCATCACGATGGTCGTGTTCTGGCTGCTGCTGCAGTTCAGCCGCGCGATGCGCGTGATGCGCCGCGCCGGCGCGGCGCCGGTCGGCGAGGTCGGCAGCGCGGTGATGCTGCACGCGAAGCTGCACGCCGGCATGCGGCTGCTCGACATCTTGCCGCTGGCCGGCGCGCTCGGGCGCAAGGTCGCCGACGCGCCCGAGACGTTCGAGTGGCGCGACGCTTCGGGCGCGCGCGTGCGCGTCGAGTTCGAGCGCGGGCGCTGCGTGCGCTGGACGCTGAGTCGACCCGACGACGTGCCCGACGACGGCGGCGGGCGCGCTGCGGACGGTGCCCCCGGCGCCACCCCGCCCGGCGCCTGAGCGCCCGCGCCGCGTCGCGCAGGGCCGCGCCCGTAGAATTTGTCTTTCGGCGCCGCGTGCCGCGACGCCCGCGAAAGGAGATCCCATGTCCCTGGCCGACCGCGACGGCAAGATCTGGATGGACGGCGAGCTCGTCGACTGGCGCGACGCCAAGATCCACGTCCTGACTCACACGCTGCACTACGGCTGCGGCGCCTTCGAGGGCGTGCGGGCGTACAACACCGTCCACGGCACGGCGATCTTCCGCCTGCGCGAGCACACCGAGCGCCTGTTCAACAGCGCCAAGATCCTGCGCATGAAGATCCCGTTCAGCATCGAGCAGGTGATGGACGCGCAGCGCGAGGTCGTGCGCGCGAACAAGCTCGACAGCTGCTACATCCGCCCGCTGACCTGGATCGGCTCCGAGAAGCTCGGCGTCAGCCCGAAGGGCAACAAGATCCATCTGATGGTCGCCGCGTGGGCCTGGGGCGCGTACCTCGGCGAGGAAGGCCTCAAGCGCGGCATCCGCGTCAAGACGAGCAGCTACACGCGCCACCACGTCAACATCACGATGACGCAGGCCAAGGCGGTGAGCAACTACACCAACTCGATCCTGGCCAACATGGAAGCCACCGACGAGGGCTACGACGAGGCGCTGCTGCTCGACAGCGCCGGCTTCGTCAGCGAGGGTGCCGGCGAGAACCTGTTCGTGATCCGCAAAGGCGTCGTCTACACGCCCGACCTGTCGGCCGGCGCGCTCAACGGCATCACGCGCGACACCATCTTCGCGATCTGCCACGACCTGGGGCTGAAGATCGTCGAGAAGCGCATCACGCGCGACGAGGTCTACATCGCCGACGAGGCGTTCTTCACCGGCACCGCCGCCGAGGTCACGCCGATCCGCGAGCTCGACCGCGTGACGATCGGCGCCGGCGCGCGCGGGCCGATCACCGAGAAGATCCAGAACGCGTTCTTCGACATCGTCAACGGCCGCAACGCGAAGTACGCCGAGTGGCTGACGCGCGTGTGAGGAGGCGGCGATGAGCGAACCGAAGGCCGTCGTCGAGCTGACCGCCCGCGAGCTGATGGGCCCGGGCGTCACGCACTGCCCCCACCCGAAGATGCCGCTGTGGAACGGCCATCCGAAGGTGTTCATCGACGTCGCGACGACCGGCGAGGGGCGCTGCCCGTACTGCGGCACCGTCTACCGGCTCAAGGCCGGCGAGAAGGTCGCGCAGCACCACTGAGCCGGCCCGCCGGGCCGGCCCCACGACGATGGCGCGCGAGCACGAGTTCATCCTGACGCTGTCGTGCCCCGACACCAAGGGCGTCGTCTACGCCGTCTCGGGGCTGCTGTACCAGGCCGGCTGCAATATCCTCGACTCGCAGCAGTTCGGCGACCTCGAGGGCGACGACGCCACCGGGCTGTTCTTCATGCGCGTGCACTTCGAGGCGCCGCCGCAGCTGGCCGACGTGCCGACGCTCGAGCGCCTGTTCGCGCACGTGCGGCAGCAGTACGCGATGGACGCGCGCTTCCACGCCGTCGCGCGGCGCCCGCGCGTGCTGCTGATGGTCAGCCAGCACGGCCACTGCCTCAACGACCTGCTGTTCCGCTGGAAGAGCGGGCAGCTCGTGGTCGACATCCCGGCGATCGTCAGCAACCACCCGACGTTCGCGGCGCTCGCCGACAGCTACGGCATCCCGTTCCACCACCTGCCGCTGCCCGCCGGCAGCCCGCCCGAGGCCAAGCAGGCGCAGGAAGCGCAGCTGATGGCGCTCGTCGAGGCCGAGCGCATCGACCTCGTCGTGCTCGCGCGCTACATGCAGATCCTCAGCCCCGCGATGTGCGACGCGCTCCGGGGCCGCGCGATCAACATCCACCACAGCTTCCTGCCGAGCTTCAAGGGCGCGAAGCCGTACTACCAGGCGCACGCGCGCGGCGTGAAGCTGATCGGCGCGACGGCGCACTACGTGACCGCCGACCTCGACGAGGGGCCGATCATCGAGCAGGACGTCGCCCGCGTCGACCACTCGCTGTCGGCCGAGGACCTGACGGCCGTCGGCCGCGACGTCGAATGCGTCGTGCTCGCGCGCGCCGTGCGCTGGCACGTCGAGCACCGCGTGCTGCTCAACGGCCACAAGACGGTGGTGTTCCGCTAGCGCAGCCACCGCGATGCCGCGCTCGAAGGCCGAGACCGCCGCGCTGATGGCGTCGCCCGACGACCTCGAGGCGCAGTTCTACGAGGCGATGCGCGAAGGCGACGTCGAGCGCATGATGGCGCTGTGGGCCGACGACGACGAGGTCTACTGCGTGCACCCGGGCGGCCCGCGCGTCGTCGGGCCGCACGCGGTGCGCGCGACCTTCGAGGCGATCTTCGCCAACGGCGCCGTCGCGGTGCACGCCGAGCAGGTGCGGCGCGTGCAGGTGGCCGGCGCCGCGGTGCACGGCGTCGTCGAGCGCGTCGAGGTGCCCGGTGACGAGGGGCCGCAGGTCGCGTGGGTGCTTGCGACCAATGTCTACGTGCGCACCGCGCAAGGCTGGCGCATCGTCGCGCACCACGCGAGCCCGGGCTCGCCGCGCGCGCCGCTCGAGGTGGCCGAGTCGCCGTCGGTGCTGCACTGACGCCGGCGATGCAGTACCGCGCGCCGCTGTGGCTGCCCGGCGGCCACCTGCAGACGATCTGGCCGGCGTTGTTCTCGCGCCGCCACCGCGGGCCGGCGCCAGCGTACCGGCGCGAGCGCTGGACGACGCCCGACGGCGACTTCGTCGACGTCGACTTCGTCGACGCGACCGATGCCGCCGCGCCGCTGCTCGTGCTGTTCCACGGTCTCGAAGGGTCCTCGCGCGGCGCCTACGCGCTCGCGTTTGCCGACTGGGCGCGCGACGCCGGCTGGCATTACGCGGTGCCGCACTTTCGCGGCTGCTCGGGCGAGCTGAACCTCGCGCCGCGCGCGTACCACTCGGGCGACTTCGAGGAGGTCGGCTGGATGCTCGCGCGGCTGCGCGAGCGCCACGGGCGGCCGCTGTACGCAGTGGGCATCTCGCTCGGCGGCAACGCGCTGCTGCGCTGGGCCGAGGAGGCCGGCGAGCGCGCCGCCGCCACCGCGGTGGCGGTGGCGGCGGTGTCGTCGCCGGTCGACCTCACGGCCGGCGCTCTCGCGATCGGGCGCGGCTTCAACCGGCTGGCCTACACGCCGTACTTCCTGCGCACGATGAAGCCGAAGGCGCTCGCGAAGTGGGCGCAGCACCCGGGGCTGTTCGACCGCGAGCGCGTCGCGCGCGCGCGCACGCTGCTCGAATTCGACGACGCGTTCACCGCGCCGGTGCACGGCTTTCGCGACGCGCTCGACTATTGGACCCGCGCGTCGGCCAAGCCGCACCTGCAGCGCATCCGCATCCCGACGCTGGTACTCAACGCGCGCAACGACCCGTTCATCCCCGCGCGCAGCCTGCCCGCAGCGCACGAGGTCGGGCGCTTCGTGACGCTGTGGCAGCCGCCGCACGGCGGCCACGTCGGCTTCGCCAGCGGCCCGCCGCCCGGCCACGTGCTGACCCTGCCCGAAGCCGTGATGGGCTGGCTGCAGGCGCAGCGCTGACCGACACTCACGGGCATGGACGCGATCGTCGAAGCCGCGCTGCGCAAGTGGCCGCACGTGCCGCACGTGCGCGGCTGGCTCGGGCTCGACGCACGCGGGCACTGGTGGCTGCGCGACGAAGCGGCGCAGGCCGCGGGGCCCTGGCCGGCCTCGCGCGGCAGCCGCATCGAACATCCGGCGCTGGTGGCCTTCATCGGCCGCAACTACGCGGCCGACGCGCACGGGGCGTGGTACTTCCAGAACGGACCGCAGCGCGTCTACGTCGAACTCGAGGCCGCTCCGTGGGTGTGGCGCGTGCACGTCGGCGCCGACGGCGGCGTGGCGGTCACCGCGCACACCGGCGCCGCAGCCGCGATGCGCTCGGTGTGGCTCGACGAGCACGGGCGCGTCTTCCTCGACACCGACCTCGGCTTCGGGCTCGTGCATTCGCTCGACACCGATGCCGCCGCGCTCGCGCTCGAGCGCGGCGCGTGGCCCGCGCCGCAGACGCTGCCGTTCGCCGCGATGCCGCAGCGCTTCGGCTACCGGCTGAGCCCGCAGCGCGACGCCGGCTGAAAACGACACGGGCCTGCTCGCGCAGGCCCGTGCAACGGGGGTGCGGCCGCAGCCGCGTTACTTGACGCTGTCGACCATGTATGCGACGACGGCCTTGATGTCGGCGTCCGACGCCGTCATCGCGCCGCCGCGCGGCGGCATCGCGCCCTTGCCCTTGATCGCGCTGGCCGTCAGGCCGTCGACGCCGGCCGCCAGGCGCGGCGCCCATGCGGCCTTGTCGCCGAGCTTGGGCGCACCGGCGACGCCGGCGGCGTGACAGACCTGGCAAGCTTGGGTGTACAGCGCCGGCGTCGCCGTCGCCGCAGCGGCCGCTGCCGGGGCGGGTGCGGGCGCGGCTGCGACCGCCGCCGGCGCGGGCGCCGCAGCAACCGCGGGCGCAGGCGCCGCTGCCGGGGCCGCAGCGGCTTCGCCGCCCGGGGCCTTCGGCTCGGGGAACTTGGCGCCGGCCTGGTTGGCCATGTAGACGACGGCGCGTCCGATCTCGTAGTCGCTGAACTGGCCGCCGCCTTGGGGCGGCATCGCGCCCTTGCCCTTGAGCGCCGAATTGAGCAGCGCGTCGTAACCGGTGGCGATGCGCGGCGCCCACGCGGCCGCGTCGCCCGACTTCGGCGCCCCCGCGACGCCGGCAGCGTGGCAGGCGGTGCAGGCAGCCTGGTAGACCTGCTCGCCGGTGCGCACGACGGCGGCACCCCCGCCCAGACGCAGCTCGACGGTGCCCACCGGCTGCAGCCGGCGCGCGACCGCTTCGGCGCCGAGTGCGTCGGTGCCTGCAGAGGGCTTTTCGTTGCTGGCAACGAAGTTGACCAGCAGGACGATCAGGAAGATCGGCACCACGAAGGCGAGCACGACCGCCCAGACCAGCTGCCGCGGGGTCTTGATCGGGCCTTCGTGGCTTTCGTCGTGGGCGGGGGCGTGGGCGGGATCGCTGCTCATGGGGCCTCGGTGGTCGACGGTGCACTGCCGCCGCGGGCATGCCATCGAGGCTGCCCGCGACGGACAAACCCATGAATTATAGGAGCCGAGCCCCTGCGCCCGCGGCCTCGGCGGGCCGCGGCGACGCTAGATCGCGCCGGCGTCGCGCAGCGCGGCGATGCGCTGCGCGTCGATGCCCCAGCCGCGCAGCACGGCCTCGCTGTCGTGGCCGGCAGCCACCGGCGCCGCCGGCGTGGGCGCCTCGCTGCGGCTGAAGCGCGGCGCCGGTGCCGGCTGCACGACGCCGCCGATCTCGACGAACGTGCCGCGCGCGACGTTGTGCGGGTGGCGCGGCGCCTCGTCCCAGTCGAGCACCGGTGCGAAGCAGGCGTCGCTGCCCTCGAGCACGGCGCACCACGCGTCGCGGCTGCGCGTCGCGAACACCGCGGCCAGCCGCGCCTTGTACTGCGGCCACTGCGCCGGATCGAGCGGGCGTTTGAACTCGGCCGCGTCGAGCCCGAGGCGCGCGAGCAGCTCGGCGTGGAACTGCGGCTCGATCGCGCCGACCGCGACGTACTTGCCGTCGGCGCAGCGGTAGGTGTCGTAGAAGTGCGCGCCCGAGTCGAGCAGGTTCGTGCCGCGCTCGTTGCGCCACGCGCCGGCGGCCTTCAGGCCGTAGAACATCGCCGACAGCAGCGCCGCGCCGTCGGTCATCGCGGCATCGACGACCTGCCCGCGGCCGCTCCTCTGCGCCTCGTACAGGGCCGCAAGCACACCGAACGCGAGCAGCATCGCACCGCCGCCGTAGTCGCCGACGTAGTTCAGCGGCGGCACCGGCGCCTCGCCGGCGCGGCCGATCGCCTGCAGCGCGCCCGACAGCGCGATGTAGTTGATGTCGTGCCCCGCCGCGTGCGCGAGCGGCCCGCTCTGCCCCCAGCCCGTCATGCGGCCATAGACCAGGCGCGGCTGGCGCGCCAGGCACACGTCGGGGCCCAGCCCCAGGCGCTCCATCACGCCGGGGCGGAAGCCCTCGATCAGCACGTCGGCGCGCGCGACGAGGTCGAGCACGGCGTCGACGGCTCCCGGCTTGCGCAGGTCGATCGCCAGCGACCGCCGCCCGCGCGCGGCGACGTCGTACTGCGGCGGCAGGCCGAGCGCGCCGGCCGCCCCGGGGCGGTCGATGCGGATCACCTCGGCGCCGTGGTCGGCGAGCAGCATCGCGCACAGCGGAGCGGGCCCGAGCCCCACCATCTCGATCACCTTGAGTCCTGCCAGCGCACCGGGCATCGGCGTGTCTCCCCGAAGTCGACGAAGCGCCGATTGTCGGGCGCGCCGACGCCCTTTCCACGGCGGCCGCGGGCGCCTACGATCGGCGCCCCACCCACGAACGAGGAGACGACGATGGCTTCGACCGATACCGTGTGCACGCTGGTGCCGTACTTCAAAGTCCAGCCGGGCCAGATGGAAGCGTTTCGCGCGCTGTGCGAGCAGTTCGTCGCGAAGACGCGCGGCGAGAGCGGCTGCGTGCACTACGCGTTCTCGTTCGACGGCGACGCGGTGCACTGCCGCGAGGGCTACGACAACGCTGCAGCGGTGCTCGCGCACCTGGACAACGTCGGCGCCTTGCTGCAGGAGGCGCTGAAGATCGCGCAGCTCACGCGGCTCGAGGTGCACGCGCCACCGGCCGAGCTCGACAAGCTGCGTGCACCGCTGGCCGCACTCAAGCCGCAGTTCTTCAGCGTCGAGTACGGCTTCCGCCGCTGAGGTGGGCCGCCGCGCGCCACGCGGCCGCTCGTGACAGACTGCGCGGCATCGCACACGCCGCGCACCGCCCTCATGACCACGCCCCCGCCTGCCGCCACCGACACGCCGCCCGCGACGCCGCGCGCCGCGGCCTCGCTCGTCGTCGTGCGTGATGCCGCCGTCGGCATCGAGGTGCTGCTGCTGCGCCGCGCCGAGCGCGGCGACTTCAACAGCGGTGCCTGGGTGTTCCCCGGCGGGCTGCTCGACGACAGCGACCGCGACGCGCACCGCCACGCCGCCGGCCTCGACGACGCGCAGGCCAGCACCCGCCTCGGGCTGCCGCGCGGCGGGCTCGATTACTGGATCGCCGCGGTGCGCGAGTGCTTCGAGGAAGCCGGGCTGCTGTATGCGCGCGTGCCGGGGCAGCGCGGGCTGGTCACGCTGCGCGGCGACGAGGCACGGCGCGTCGCGGCGTGGCGCACGCCGATGCACCGCGGCGAGCGCACGCTGGCGCAGCTGTGCGCGGCCACCGGCTGGGAGCTCGCGCTCGACGAGCTCGTCTACTTCAGCCACTGGCTGACGCCGCCGGCGCAGCGCAAGCGCTTCGACACACGCTTCTTCGTCGCCGCGGCGCCGCCGGTGCAGGTGGCTGCCCACGACGAGACCGAAGTCGTCGAGCAGCGCTGGCTGCGCCCGGCCGACGCGCTGGCGCAGGCCGACACGCTCAAGCTGATCACGCCGCAGCGCAAGACGCTCGAGGCGCTGGCGCGGTTCGACCGCGTCGAGGCGCTGCTCGCGTGGGCGCGGCAGCCGCGCGAGATCGCGCTGACGATGCCGATGATCGGCCGCGGCCGCGACGGCGTGCGCCCGGTGACGCCCGACGAGCCGGCCTACGCCGAGCTTGCCCGCGTGGACCCGCAGTGCCGCGGCCACTACAGCTACGAGATCGAGCCCGGCCGCGCGGTGCGGCTGTCGGCGCGCATCGTGCGCGTGACGGCCGACAACGGCAGCGTGATGACGGGCCCGGGCACCAACACCTACCTCGTCGGCGGCGGCCCCGACAACGCGTGGGCCGTGATCGACCCCGGCCCCGACGACCCCGCGCACGTGCAGGCCGTGCTCGCCGCAGCGCCGGGGCCGATCCGCTGGATCTTCGTGACGCACACGCACCTGGACCACTCACCGGCCACCGCGGCGCTGAAGGCCGCCACCGGCGCGACGGTGCACGGCCGCCGAGCGGCCCACCGCGAGTGGCAGGACGCTGCGTTTGCGCCCGACGTCGAGCTCGCCGGCGGCGAGCGCTTCGCGCTGCACGCCGACTGCACGCTGCGCGCGATCCACACGCCCGGCCACGCGTCGAACCACCTGTGCTATCTGCTCGAGGAAGAGAAGCTGCTGTTCACCGGCGACCACGTGATGCAGCAGTCGACGGTGGTCATCAACCCGCCCGACGGCGACATGGCGGCGTACCTCGCGTCGCTGCGTGCGCTGCTGGCCGAAGACCTCGAGTGGCTCGCGCCCGGCCACGGCTTCCTGATGGACCGGCCGAAGCGCGCGATCGAGGCCATCGTCGCGCACCGGCTGCGCCGCGAGGCCAAGGTCGTCGACGCGCTGCGCGCGCTCGGCCCCGCGGCCGCCGACGCGCTGCTGCCGCGCGTCTACGACGACGTGCCGCCCCGGCTGCACGGCGTCGCGCTGCGCTCGCTGAAGGCGCACCTGCTCAAGCTGGCGCACGACGGCACGGCGATCGAGCGCGACGGGCACTGGGCGCTGGCACCGGCCTCCTGACGCGGGCCGCGGCGGCGAGCGGCTGACCGCTGGGCGGCGCACGCGGCGGAACCGGCGTCCAGAGGTGCTGTCATATGATGCATGGTCATGCTCGAGCAGCGCATCCAGCAGCACTTCTTCGACGCCGCCGACCTGCTGTACCAGTCGGCCGAAGTGCTCGCCAAGCCGGTCGCCAGCGCGACGCAGGCCCTGCTCGGCAGCCTGACCGCGGGCGGCAAGCTGCTGCTCACCGGCACCGGCGCCGCGCTCGCGGTGGCGCAGGCGATGGCCGCGCAGCTCGTGGGCCGCTTCGAGCGCGACCGCCCCGGCCTCGCCGCACTGGTGCTCGGTGCCGATGCCACCGTCACCGCGGCGCTGCTGAAGGTCGCGCCGCCGGGCTCGCCGCTGGCGATGCAGGTGCAGGCGCTGGGCACGCCGGGTGACGTGCTCGTCGTCTTCGCATCGGCGCCGCACGACGCGGCACTCGCCGAGGCGGTGGCCGCCGCGCAGGCCCGCGACATGACGGTCGTCGCGATCACGCCGCGCGGCAGCGCCCTCGGCGCGCTGCTCGGCGAGACCGACGTCTGGATCGGCGTGCCGCACGACCGTTCGGCACGCGTGCAGGAGGTGCAGCTGCTCGTCGCGCACGCGCTGTGCGACGCGCTGGACCTGCAACTGATGGGTGAACAGGATTCCGCATGACGACTTCATCGCGCCCCACCGTCCGCCGCCCGCGCGCGGCATGGCTGCTCGTCGCCGCGATCGCCGGCAGCACGCTGCTCGCCGGCTGCGCGCCGCTGGTGCTCGGCGGCGCGGCGGTCGGCACCGTGCTGGTGGCCAACGACCGCCGCACGGCAGGCATCCAGCTCGAGGACCAGGCCATCGAACTGAAGGGCCGCAACCGCGCGCGCGACGTCGTCGGCGACCGCGGCCACGTCAACGTCACGAGCTACAACCGCATCGTGCTGCTGACCGGCGAGGTGCCCACCGACGCCGACCGCGCGCGCGTCGAGGAGGCGGTCAAGGGGGTCGACAACGTGCGCTCCGTCGTCAACGAGCTGGCCGTGATGCCGGCCAGCTCGCTGACCGAACGCGCCAACGACGGCCTGCTGACCAGCCGCGTCAAGGCCTCGTTCATCGATGTCAAGGACCTCGACGCGACCGCCGTCAAGGTCGTCACCGAACGCGGCGTCGTGCACCTGATGGGCCGGGTCACCGAGGCCGAGGCGCAGCGCGCGACCGAGCTGGCGCGCGGCGTGCGCGGCGTGCAGAAGGTCGTGCGCGTGTTCGAGCTGATCACGCCGGAGGAACTGGCGGCGATGCGCCGCTCGGGCGGCTGAACGCCGCGTCGCGGCGTCAGACGATCGTCAGGTGTTCGGTGCCGGCCGCGAGGTCGGGGTTGCGCGCGCGCTGGCTGTTGAGCTTGATGTTCAGCCGCAGGTCGTTGAGCGAGTCGGCGTTGCGCAGCGCATCCTCGTAGGTGATCAGCCGTGCCTCGTAGAGGTCGAACAGCGCCTGGTCGAAGGTCTGCATCCCGAGCTCGCGGCTGCGCTTCATCAGCTCCTTGATCTCGCCGACCTCGCCCTTGAAGATCAGGTCCGACACCAGCGGCGTGTTGAGCAGGATCTCGACCGCCGCGATGCGCCCCTTGGTCTCCTGCCGCGGCAGCAGCCGCTGCGAGACGATGGCCTTGAGGTTCAGCGACAGGTCCATCAGCAGCTGCGGCCGGCGCTCCTCGGGGAAGAAGTTGATGATGCGGTCCAGCGCCTGGTTGGCGCTGTTGGCGTGCAGCGTGGCCAGGCACAGGTGACCGGTCTCGGCGAAGGCGACCGCGTGCTCCATCGTCTCGCGGTCGCGGATCTCGCCCATCAGGATCACGTCGGGCGCCTGGCGCAGCGTGTTCTTCAGCGCCTGCTCCCAGCTGTCGGTGTCGATGCCGACTTCGCGCTGCGTGACGATGCAGTTTTTGTGCGGGTGCACGAACTCGACCGGGTCCTCGACGGTGATGATGTGGCCGAACGAGTTCTCGTTGCGCCAGTCGACCATCGCCGCCAGCGACGTGCTCTTGCCCGAGCCGGTGGCGCCGACGAAGATGACCAGCCCGCGCTTGGTCATCGCGACGTCCTTCAGGATCTTCGGCAGACCGAGGCCGTCGATCGTCGGGATCTGCTGCGGGATCGTGCGCATCACGAGGCCGACGTTGCCCTGCTGCATGAAGGCGTTGACGCGGAAGCGCCCGATGCCCTGCGGCGAGATCGCGAAGTTGCACTCCTTCGTGCGCTCGAACTCGGCGGCCTGCTTGTCGTTCATCACCGCGCGCGCCAGGGCCAGCGTGTGCTGGCCCGTCAGCGGCTGCGGGCTGACCTTCGTGACCTTGCCGTCGACCTTGATCGCCGGCGGGAAGTCGGCGGTCAGGAACAGGTCCGAGCCGTTACGCGACACCATCAGCCGCAGCAGGTCGTGAACGAACTTGGAAGCCTGGTCACGTTCCATCGCGGGGTTCCTCGTCGGGCGGCGTCGGTCAGCCGGGGAAGTTCTCGGGCGTCTTGGCCTTGCTGCGCGCCTCGGCCGGCGAGATCACGTTGCGCCGCACCAGGTCGGCCAGGTTCTGGTCGAGCGTCTGCATGCCCAGGCTCTGGCCGGTCTGGATCGCCGAGTACATCTGCGCGATCTTGTTCTCGCGGATCAGGTTCTTGATCGCCGAGGTGCCGAGCATGATCTCGTGCGCGGCCACGCGGCCCGAGCCGTCCTTGAGCTTGCACAGCGTCTGCGAGATCACCGCCACCAGCGACTCCGACAGCATCGCGCGCACCATCTCCTTCTCGGCGGCGGGGAACACGTCGACGATGCGGTCGATCGTCTTGGCCGCGCTCGAGGTGTGCAGCGTGCCGAACACGAGGTGGCCCGTCTCGGCGGCGGTCAGCGCCAGGCGGATCGTCTCGAGGTCGCGCATCTCGCCGACCAGGATCGCGTCGGGGTCCTCGCGCAGTGCCGAACGCAGCGCGTTCGAGAAACTCAGCGTGTGCGGACCGACCTCGCGCTGGTTGATCAGGCACTTCTTCGACTCGTGGACGAACTCGATCGGGTCCTCGACCGTCAGGATGTGGCCGTACTCGTTCTCGTTGAGGTGGTTGATCATCGCCGCCAGCGTCGTGCTCTTGCCGCTGCCGGTGGGGCCGGTGACGAGCACGAGGCCGCGCGGCTTGAGCGCGAGCTCGCCGAAGACCTTCGGCGCGTTGAGCTGCTCGAGCGTCAGGATCTTGCTCGGGATCGTGCGGAACACGGCGCCGGCGCCGCGGTTCTGGTTGAACGCGTTGACGCGAAAGCGCGCCAGCCCCTGGATCTCGAACGAGAAGTCGCACTCGAGCGTGTCCTCGTAGTGCTTGCGCTGGCTGTCGTTCATGATGTCGTACACCATGTCGTGCACCTGCTTGTGCTCGAGCGGGTCGACATTGATGCGGCGCACGTCGCCGTGCACGCGGATCATCGGCGGCAGCCCCGCCGACAGGTGCAGGTCCGAGGCCTTGTTCTTGACCGAGAAGGCCAGCAGCTGGGTGATGTCCATGAAGACAGACTAAGCTCGGTTCATTATGGCGACCATATCGGCCAATCTCCAGCAAGTCAGAGGGCGCATCGCGGCGGCGTGTGCGCGTGCCGGCCGGCCCGTGGAAAGCGTCACGCTGCTGGCCGTGAGCAAGACCTTCGGCCCCGAGGCGGTGCGCGCCGCGCACGCCGCCGGCCAGCGCGCATTCGGCGAGAACTACGTGCAGGAAGCGCTGGCCAAGATCGACGCGCTGGCCGACCTGCGCCCCGAGCTCGAGTGGCACCTGATCGGCCCGCTGCAGAGCAACAAGACGCGCCCGGTCGCCGAAGCGTTCGACTGGGTGCATGCGGTGGACCGCCTCAAGATCGCGCAGCGGCTGGCCGAGCAGCGCCCGCCCGGCCTGCCGCCGCTGCAGGTGTGCCTGCAGGTCAACGTCAGCGGCGAGGCGAGCAAGAGCGGCGTGGCGCCCGCCGAGGTGCCGGCGCTCGCGCACGCGGTGGCCGCGCTGCCGCGCGAGCGGCTGGTGCTGCGCGGGCTGATGGCGATTCCCGAGCCGGCGGCCGAGTTCGAGGCGCAGCGCCGCCCGCACCGCGCCCTGCGCGAGCTGCTGCTCGCGCTGTGCGACCAGCGGCTGGCGCTGGACACGCTGTCGATGGGGATGAGCGCCGACCTCGAGGCCGCGATCGCCGAAGGGGCGACGATCGTGCGCGTCGGCACCGCGATCTTCGGCACGCGCTGAGCCGCCACCGGCACGCCCGCACGGCGCTCGCGGCCGGCGCCCGCCCGCTTCGTCCGTGTCGTCGGCGCGTCCCGCAGCTCAGTCGAGCTTGAGCCCGATGCGGCGGATGATCGGGCCCCAGCGCTGCGTGTCGGCAGCCACCGCGGCGGCGAAGTCGGCGGCGCTGCCGCCCACCGGCGTCAAGCCGGCGGTGTCGAGCTTGGCGCGCACGTCGGGGTCGCGCAGCACGGCGTTGACGTCGGTGTTGATCCGCGCCACGACGGCGGCCGGGGTGCCGGCGGGCACGAACAGCCCGTTCCACGCCAGCGCCTCGACGTTCGGGTAGCCGGCCTCGGCCATCGTCGGCAGGTTCTTCAGCGACTCGGGGCGCTGCGCACTGGTGACGGCGAGCAGCTTGACGCGCCCGGCCTGCACGTGCGGCAGCATCGCGGGCGCGACCATCATCGTCGCGTCGACCTCGCCCTGCGCGACCGCCATCGCGCTCGGCGGCGAGCCGTTGTACGGCACGTGCGTGCCGGCGATGCCGGCGTCGGCGAGGAACAGCTCCATCGTCAGGTGCGACGAGCTGCCCTTGCCCAGCGACGAGTAGTTCAGCCCGCCCGGCTTGGCCTTGGCCCACGCGACGAACTCCTTGACGTTGGTCGCCGGCACGGCGGCGTGGACGGCCAGCACGTTGGGCTGCGACGTCGTCATCACGACGGGCACGAGATCCTTCGCCGGGTCGTATGGCAGCTTCGCATACATGAACGGCGCGAACGAGATCGGGCCGTTGAACGACAGCACCATCGTGTGGCCGTCGGGCGCGGCCTTGGCCGCCGCGTCGGTGCCGAGCAGACCGCCGGCGCCGACCCGGTTCTCGACGACGACCGGCTGGCCCCAGCGCTCCTTGAGCTTGTCGCTCATCAGCCGCACGACGATGTCGAGCGAACTGCCCGCCGGTGCCGGCACGACGATCTTGACCGGCTGCGTCGGCCACGCGGGCTGCGCGAAGCCGGCGGCGGGCAGCGTGGCGGTCAGGGCGAGGGCGAGCAGGTGGCGACGTTGCATGGCTGGACCGCGCGGGAAATGCAAGGATGGGATGCGATGTTACGCGCGGCCGCGGCCGCTTCGTGTCACCATCGCGCCCGTACCCACTGCGCCCGCCCGGTGATGATCGTCCGCCTGCTGCTCGGCCTCGCGCTGGCCGTCGTGCTGTTCGTCGGCTACCTGTTCGCGATGCTCCACTGGAACTATTCCGAGGGCGAGCGTGCCGGCTGGGTGCAGAAGCTGTCGAAGAAGGGCTGGATCTGCAAGACCTGGGAAGGCGAGCTGGCCCTCGTCTCGCTGCCGGGCAGCACGGTCGAGAAGTTCCCGTTCACGGTGCGCGACGACGCGGTGGCGGCGCAGATCATGCAGGTCATGGGCAAGCGCGTGACGCTGCACTACGAGGAGAAGGTCGGCCTGCCGACGAGCTGCTTCGGCGAGACGCGTCACTTCGTCACCGGCGTCACGCTGTCGAGCGACATCCCGCTGGCGCCGGGCGTCACGATCCCGAGCCCCCCCGAGCCGGCGGCGTCGCCCGCGCGCTGAGCGCACGCTCGCGTCAGGGGTACAGCCCGCGCACTTCGCGTGCCGTCAGGATGCGCTCGCACGCGACGGCGAACGTCGCCGTGCGCAGGCTGATCTTGTGGCGCTCGGCGGTGTCCCAGATCGTCTTCAGCGCGCCGACGAGGATCTTGTCGAGCCGCACGTTGATCTCGTCCTCGGTCCAGAAGAACGAGCTGAAGTCCTGCACCCACTCGAAGTAGCTGACCGTCACGCCGCCGGCGTTGCAGATCACGTCGGGCACGACGAGGATGCCTCGCTCGGCGAGCACGTCGTCGGCGGCCGGCAGCGTCGGGCCGTTAGCGCCTTCGAGGACCATGCGCGCGCGAATGCGCCGCGCGCGCTCGGCGGTGATCTGCCCCTCGAGCGCGGCCGGGATCAGCACGTCGCACGGCACGTCCCAGAACGACTCGCCGTCGATGGCGTCACCACCGGGAAAGCCCGCGACGCCGCCGTGCGCACGCACGTGCGGCATCAGCGCCGCGAAGTCGAAACCGGCCGGGTTCACGACGGTGCCCGTGTGGTCCTGGATCGCGACGACCTTCGCGCCGGCCTGCACGAACAGCTCGGCCGCCGCCGAGCCGACGTTGCCGAAGCCCTGCACCGCGACGCGCGCGCCGTCGAGGGGCAGCCCGATGCGCCGCGCCGCCTCGCGCCCGGTGACGAACACGCCGCGGCCGGTGGCCTTGACGCGCCCGAGCGAACCGCCGAGGTGGATCGGCTTGCCGGTGACGACGCCGGTCACGGTGGCGCCGACGTTCATGCTGTAGGTGTCCATCATCCACGCCATCACCTGCGCGTCGGTGTTGACGTCGGGCGCCGGGATGTCCTGCTGCGGGCCGATCACGAGGCCGATCTCGCTCGTGTAGCGGCGCGTCAGCCGCTCGAGCTCCTTGCGCGACAGCGCCTTCGGGTCGACACGGATGCCCCCCTTGGCGCCGCCGAACGGCAGGTTCACCGCGGCGTTCTTGATGCTCATCCACGCCGCCAGCGCCATCACCTCCTCGAGCGTGACCTGCGGGTGGTAGCGCACGCCGCCCTTGCCGGGCCCGCGGCTGAGGTTGTGCTGTACGCGAAAGCCCTCGAAGTGTGCGACGCGCCCGTCGTCGAGCTCGATCGGCACGTCGACGACGAGCGCGCGCTTCGGCCGGCGCAGCGTCTCGGCCCAGCGCGCCAGCGGACCGAGGTAGGGCAGCACGCGGTCGACCTGCGCGAGGTAGGTGCGCCACGGGCTGTCGGGGCCCGGGTCGACGTACGACAGCGGCTCGTTCATCGCATGCTCCTCGCGGCGGGAACGTGCGAGCCTACACTGCATCCATGACCGACACCACCATCGCGTTCATCGGCGGCGGCAACATGGCCGCCGCCATCGTCGGCGGCCTCGTGCGCGCGGGCCGCGCGCCGGGTTCGATCGTCGTCGTCGAGCCCGACGCCGCGCAGCGCGAGCGGCTGGCCGCACGGCACGGCGTGCGCACGCTGGCCGGCGCCGACGCGACGCTCGCGCAGGCTGCGCTCGTCGTCTGGGCCGTCAAGCCGCAGGTCTTCGCCGCGGCGGCCGCGCCGTGCGCGGCGCACGTGCGCGGCGCGCTGCAGCTCAGCGTGATGGCCGGCATCCGCAGCGACGCGATCGCACGCGCGACCGGCAGTGACGCCGTCGTGCGCGCGATGCCGAACACGCCGGCGCTGATCGGCCAGGGCATCAGTGGCCTGTACGCGCGTCCGGCGGTGACGCCGGCGCAGTGCGCCGCGGTCGAGCAGGTGCTCGCGCCGACCGGCCGCGTGCTGTGGGTCGGCGCCGAGAGCGACCTCGACGCCGTGACCGCGCTGTCGGGCTCGGGGCCCGCCTACGTGTTCTACCTCGTCGAGGCGATGGAAGCCGCCGCCGTCGAGATGGGGCTGAGCGCCGCGCAGGGGCGCGAGCTCGCGCTGGCCACGGTGGCCGGCGCCGCGGCGCTGGCGCTGCAGTCGGGCGAGCCCCCGGCGGTGCTGCGCGAGCGTGTGACGTCCAAGGGCGGTACGACGCACGCGGCGATCACGTCGATGGAGGCCGACGGCGTCAAGGCCGCCGTCGTGCGCGCGATCGTCGCCGCACAGCGGCGCGCGAAGGAGCTGGGCGACGAGTTCGGCTGAGCGACGCGCCGCCGCAGCCGGCCGACGCCGCGGCGCTCCGCCTTGCCGGCCGCGGCCCCGCAGAGCTCGGTCCCTTCGCGCCGTCCCGGCGTGCGCAGGCCGAGGCCGGCGGCTCAGCGCAGCGCCAGGTCGAGCGCGGTGCCGGCGAACAGCGCGAAGCCGATCCAGTGGTTCAGCCGGAACGCCTTGAAGCAGCCGTCGCGCCGGCGCGCGCGGATCAGCGTCCAGTGCCACGGCACCTGCGCCGCCGCGACCGCCGCCCCCGCGAGGAACCACGCCCCCAGACCGAGCGACAGACCGATCGCGGCCCAGCTCACGAGGTGGATCGCGTAGAACGCCATCACGGCGGCGACGTCGTGGCGACCGAGCGTGATCGCCGAGGTCTGGATGCCGATCTTCAGGTCGTCGTCGCGGTCGACCATCGCGTACTCGGTGTCGTAGGCGAGCACCCAGAACAGGTTCGACAGCAGCAGCGCCCACGCGTGCGGCGGCACGGCGTCGGCCACCGCGGCCAGCGAGCGGTCGCTGCCACCGAGCACGGCGGCGAACGCCATCGGGATGCCGAAGCTGAACGCGACGCCGAGCACCGCCTGCGGCATCGAGACGACGCGCTTCGCGTAGGGGTACGCGATCGCGATCGCGAGTGCGGCGAACGACAGCAGCACCGTCGGCGGGTTGGTCGACAGCACGAGCGCGAACGCGACCAGCGCGAGCGCCGCGCCCACCGCCAGCGCTTCGGGCACCGGCAGCGCACCGCGCGTGACGGGGCGGTGCGCGGTGCGCTCGACGTGGCGGTCGAACTCGCGGTCGGCGACGTCGTTGACGGCGCAGCCGGCGCTTCGCATCAGGATCGTGCCGAGCACGAACACGGCGACGAGATGCCAGCCGGGGAAGCCGTCGGCGGCGATCCACAGCGCCGACAGCGTCGGCCACAGCAGCAGCAGCCAGCCGGCCGGGCGGTCCCAGCGGATCAGGTCGAGGTACAGCGCCAGCCGCGATGGCGGCGAGGTGACGGCGGTGCTCACGCACCGATTATCGGAGCCCGGCACGGAACCCGGGCCGGTGCGCCGGCTCGAAAAGCGTTCCGATCGAGGCGCCAGTACCGCACGCGCCGCGCACACCCACCCGCCGAGGAGACACCGATGTCCGAGCACGCGATCGACTCGCCCGAAGCCCTGGCCCAAGTCCTGATCCTGGCCGTCGTCGCCGATACCGAGTTCGATGCACGCGAGCTCGCGATCCTCGACGAGCTCGACGCCTACGTCCGCCTCGGCACGACGCGCGAAGCGTTCCTGCGCCAGGCGCTCGCGCACGCCCAGGGCACGCGGCTGGGCGAGCGCGGCTACCTGCGCATGTCGGACATCGCGCAGATCGACGCGGCGCTCGAGGTGGTGCGCGACCCGGCCAAGCGCCTGCTCGTGTGCCGGCTCGCAGCCAGCGTGATCACGGCCGACGGTCGCGTGCACGACGTCGAGCGGCTCGTGTTCGACCACATGCTGTGCCGCTGGGGGCTGACGCGCTCGATGGTCTCGCGTGCGATCCTGGCCGACCGGTGGCCGGCGACGGCCTGAGCGCCATCGCGGCATGCGCAGGCCGCGGCCGGCGGGGATCGCCGTGAGCCGCGGCGCTCAGCCTTGCAGGCCGCGGCCTCGCAGAGCTCGGCCCCTTGAGCGCCGTCCCGGCGTGCGCAGGCACGCCGTGAGCCGCGGCGCTCAAGCCTCGATCTGTTTCTGGAAGACGAGGCCGGCGTGCTCGCGCAGCGCATGGAACTGGATCTTCGGCCAGTTGTCCTGCATCGCACGCAGTTCGCCGGCGTATTCGAGCAGCACGCAGGGCGCGTCGACGGCGTCGTAGGCGACGCGGTGCGCGTTGTGGTCGATGAAGCGCGCGAGTTCCTTCGCGTCGTCGCAGGTCACCCAGCGCGCGACGCTGTAGCGCGCCGGCAGGATGCGCGCCTTGCAGCCGTATTCGTGCTCGAGGCGGTGCGCGACGACCTCGAACTGCAGCTGGCCCACGGCGCCGAGCAGCAGCACGCTGCCCGCCACCGGGCGGAAGACCTGGATCGCACCTTCCTCGCCGAGCTGCTGCAGCCCGGCGCGCAGCTGCTTGGTCTTCAGCGGGTCGGCGACCTCGACCGAGCGGAACATCTCGGGTGCGAAGAACGGCAGCCCGGTGAACTGCAGCGCCTCACCCTCGGTCAGCGTGTCGCCGAGCTGCAGCACGCCGTGGTTCGGGATGCCGATGATGTCGCCGGCGAAGGCTTCGTCGAGCAGCTCGCGCCGCTGGCTGAGGAACGACACGACCGTGTTCGGGCGCAGCTCCTTGCCGCTGCGCGTGACCTTCAGCCGCATGCCGCGCGTGAAGTGGCCGCTGGCCACGCGCACGAACGCGATGCGGTCGCGGTGCGCCGGGTCCATGTTGGCCTGGATCTTGAACACGACGCCGCTGAACTTGGGCTCGGTCGGCTCGACGGTGCGCTGGATCGCCGCCTTCGGCCCCGGCGGCGGCGCGAGGTCCACCAGCGCGTCGAGCACCTCCTTGACGCCGAAGTTGTTGATCGCGCTGCCGAAGAACATCGGCGTCTGGTGGCCGGCGAGGAACGCCGCCTCGTCGAACGCCGGCGCGGCCTCGCGCACGAGCTCGATCTCGCCGGCGGCCTGCTCGTAGGCGGCGCCGAAGCGCTGCGCGAGCACGGGGTTGGCCAGGCCCTCGACGATCTCGTCGTCGCCGCCGGCGCGGTCGGCGCCCGGCGCGAAGACGCGCATCTGGTCGCGCCGCAGGTCGAGCACGCCACCGAAGAACTTGGCCATGCCCACCGGCCACGTGAACGGCACGACGCTCATGCCGAGCTCGCGCTCGATCTCGTCCATCAGCGCCAGCGGCTCCTGGACCTCGCGGTCCATCTTGTTGACGAAGGTCAGGATCGGCGTGTTGCGCGCGCGGCACACCTGCAGCAGCCGCCGCGTCTGCGGCTCGACGCCGTTGGCCGCGTCGATGACCATCAGCGCCGCGTCGACCGCGGTCAGCACGCGGTAGGTGTCCTCGCTGAAGTCCTGGTGGCCCGGCGTGTCGAGCAGGTTGATGACGCAGTCGCGGTACTCCATCTGCATCACCGAGCTCGCCACCGAGATGCCGCGCTGCTTCTCGATCTCCATCCAGTCCGACGTCGCATGGCGCGACGCCTTGCGCGCCTTGACCGAGCCGGCGATCTGGATCGCGCCCGAGAACAGCAGCAGCTTCTCGGTCAGCGTCGTCTTGCCGGCGTCGGGGTGGCTGATGATCGCGAAGGTGCGCCGGCGGCTCACTTCGGTGGCGAGGTCGGTCATGGCACAAATGCGACGGCCCGCGCTGGGCGGGCCGCCGGTGGGGGGAGGCGCGATTATCGCCCGCGCGTCACTCCTCGAGCAGCGAGCGCAGCATCCACGCCGTCTTCTCGTGCACGTCGAGACGCTGGGTCAGCAGGTCGGCGGTCGGCTGGTCGTCGGCCTTCTCGGCGAGCGGGAACACGCTGCGCGCGGTGCGCGCCACCGCCTCGTGGCCGTCGACGAGGATGCGCACCATGTCCATCGCCTTCGGCGGCTCGGCCGGGGCGTCGGGGATGCTGCTGAGCCTGCCGTACTGCGCGTAGCTGCCCGGCGCGGCATGACCGAGCGCGCGGATGCGCTCGGCGATCGGGTCGACGGCGTTCCACAGTTCGGTGTACTGCTGCATGAACATGGTGTGCAGCGTGTTGAACATCGGGCCGGTGACGTTCCAGTGGAAGTTGTGCGTCGTCAGGTACAGCGTGTAGGTGTCGGCCAGCAGCTTCGACAGGCCCTCGGCGATCGCCTTGCGGTCCTTCTCGCCGATGCCAATGTCGATGCGCGGCGCGCCGGCGGATGAGGTCTTCTTGCCCATGGAGTGCTCCTTCGCGTCGATCAAACGGGTGCGAACCAGTCTAGCCCAGTCCCATTGCGGGGCGGCATACTGGGGATGTCGCACGCGCGTGCGCCCGACCGCGGCTGCCCGATGTCGATTCCCGCTCCGCCTCCCGAGACCGACCCTCCTGCGTCGCCCCCGCAGGAGGGCCCCGCCACCGAGATCGAACGGCTGCGGCGCGAGGTCGCTGCGCTGCGCGAGCGCGAGCAGCACCTGACGCGGCTGGCCGCGCAGGTCCCCGGCGTGCTGTACCAGTACCGGGTATGGCCCGACGGTCGCTCGTGCTTCCCGTTCGCCAGCGAGGGCATCCGCGACGTCTACCGCGTGACGCCCGAGCAGGTGCGCGACGACGCGAGCGCCCTGTTCGCGATCGGCCACCCCGACGACGTCGAGCGGGTCGTCGCGTCGATCGCCGCGTCGCAGCGCGACCTCACGCCGTGGGACTGCGAGTACCGCGTGCGCTTTGCCGACGGCACCGTGCAGTGGCTGCACGGGCGCGCGACGCCCGAGCGGCTGCCCGATGGCAGCACGCTGTGGCACGGCGTCATCACACGCATCGACGCACGAAAGCGCGCCGAGTACGCGCTGCGCGAGCGCGAGGCGAGCCTGCGCCAGGCGCAGCGGCTCGCGCGCCTGGGCAGCTGGCGGTGGAGCCGCGACAGCGCGCGCCTCGAGTGGAGCGACGAGACGTTTCGCATCTTCGGCCTCGACCCGACTGCCGGCCCGCCCGCCGAGAGCGACTTCCTGTACCTGATCCATCCCGACGACCGTGAACGGCTGCAACGTGTGCACGACGAGGCGATGACCGCACGCCGGCCGTACGAGGCCGAGTTCCGCATCGTCACGCCTGCGGGCGTCGTCAAGCACCTGCTCGGCCGCGCCGAGCCGGTGCTCGACGACGACGGACGCTTCGTCGCCGCGGTCGGTACCGTGCTCGACATCACCGAGCACCGCGAAGCCGAACTCGCGTTGCACCGCAGCGAACAGGCGTTCCGCCAGTTCTTCGACACCGGCCTGGTCGGCATGACGATCGAGGCACCGTACCAGGGCTGGGAGCGCGTCAACCGCCGCATGGCCGAGATGCTCGGCTACACGCCCGAGGAATACGCCCAGCACCACTGGACCGACCTGACGCACCCCGACGACGTCGACGCCGACATGGCGCAGTACGAGCGGCTGCTGCGCGGCGACATCGACGCCTACACGCTCGACAAGCGCTACCTGCGCAAGGACGGCAGCGTGATGGACGCGTCGCTCGTCGTGCGCGCCGAGCGCGACGAGCAGGGTCGCGCCGTGCGTGTGTTCGCAATCGTCGTCGACATCACGGCACGCCGCGAAGCCGAGCGCGCGCTCGAGCGCCACCGCGACGAGCTCGAGCAGCTCGTCGAGGCGCGCACGCACGAGCTGGTGGCCGCGCGCGATGCCGCACAGCAAGCCAGCCGTGCGAAGACCGAGTTCCTGTCGAGCATGAGCCACGAGCTGCGCACGCCGCTCAATGCGATCCTCGGCTTCGCGCAGCTGCTCGAGCTCGACCGCACGCTGACACTGCGCTCGCGCGGCTACGTGACCGAGGTGCTGCGTGCCGGACGCCACCTGCTGCGGCTGATCAACGAAGTGCTCGACCTCGCGCACGTCGAGTCGGGCCGGCTGGCGCTGTCGCCCGAGCCGCTCGTGCTGGCCGACCTGGTGCAGGAGGCGCTGACGCTGACCGAGCCGCTGGCGCGCCAGCGCGACGTCGCGCTGCACGCCGAGGTGCCGGGCGACCTCGTCGTGCGCGCCGACCGCCTGCGCCTGAAGCAGGTGCTGCTCAACCTCGTCTCGAACGCCGTCAAGTACAACCGCCAGCGTGGCAGCGCATCGATCGTCGCGCGCCCGCTCGACGAGTTCCGGCTGCGCATCGAGGTGCGCGACACCGGCGCCGGCATCGCGCCGGAGCGTCTGCCGCAGCTGTTCCAGCCGTTCAGCCGGCTCGGCGCCGAGTTCGGGCCGGTCGAGGGGACCGGCATCGGACTGAGCCTGAGCAAGCGCCTGGTCGAGCTGATGGCCGGGCGCATCGGCGTCGACAGCGAGCCGGGCCGCGGCAGCACGTTCTGGATCGAGCTGCCGCGCGACCGGCTGGCCGAGCCGCCCCCGCCGCGGCCGGCGGCCGACGCCGCGGCGCCGGCCCCGCTGCCGGCGCACGAGCTCGGCGTGCTGTGCGTCGAGGACAACCCGGCCAACCTGGCGCTGGTCGAGCAGATCCTCGCGCGCCACGCCGGCGTGCGCGTGATCGGTGCGCCGTCGGCGCGGCTCGGGCTCGAGCTCGCGCGCGCGCACCGCCCGGCGCTGGTGCTGCTCGACATCCACCTGCCCGAGATGGATGGCTACGAGGCGCTCGCCCGCCTGCGCGCCGACCCGGCCACGGCCACGATCCCCGTCGTCGCGCTGACCGCGCACGCGATGCCCGCCGACGCGCGGCGCGCGATCGAGGCCGGCTTCGACGAGTACCTGACCAAGCCGATCGACGTGTCGGTGTTCGACGCCGTCGTCGGCCGCCTGCTCGCGCGCGCCGGGCGCGCATGACGCGCCGTGCGGCTCAGGCCGCGGCCATCAGACGCGCGGCCTCGCCGAGGCCGGCCAGTGCGCCGGCGCCGAACAGCGCGGCGCCGAAGACGGTACGCCAACTGCGCATGCGGATCTCCCACCGCCCGCACCCCGCGGGCACGGCGCCAATCTAGGGCCGCGCGCCGCCGCGGTCCAATCGGATGTGTCGAACGGCGCGATAGCGCGGCGCGTTCACGACAGCCGCTTGACGCCCGGCAGCTCGCACGCGTAGACGGCGTTGCGCAGCGCGGCGATCGCCTCGTAGCGCGTGAACGTGCGCCGCCACGCGAGCACGACGCGGCGCGTGGGCACCGGCGGCGCGAACGGCACGTAGGCGACGTGCGGCTGCGGCTCCTTCGGCACGCTCAGCTGCGGCACCACCGTCACCCCCATCCCGGAGGCGACCATGTGCTTGATCGTCTCGAGCGACGAGCCCTCGAAGCTCTTGCGGATGCCCTCGGCATCGGTCGAGAAGCGCGCGAACTCGGGGCACACCTCGAGCACATGGTCGCGGAAGCAGTGCCCGGTACCCAGCAGCAGCATCGTCTCGCGCTTGAGCTCCTCGCTGGCGATCGCCTCGCGCTGCGCCAGCGGGTGGTTCTTCGGCACCGCGACCATGAACGGCTCGTCGTACAGCGGCGCGATCGCCAGCCCCGTGTCGGGAAACGGCTCGGCCATGATCGCGCAGTCGAGCTCGCCGGTGCGCAGCATCTCGAGCAGCTTGACGGTGAAATTCTCCTGCAGCATCAGCGGCATCTGCGGCGTCATCTCGATCGCGTGGCGCACCAGCTCGGGCAGCAGGTACGGACCGATCGTGTAGATGATGCCCAGCCTGAGGGGCCCGGCCAGCGGGTCCTTGCCGCGCTTGGCGATCTCCTTGATCGCCGCCGCCTGCTCGATGACGGCCTGCGCCTGGCGCACGATCTCCTCGCCGAGCGGCGTGACGCTGACCTCGCTCGCGCCGCGCTCGAAGATCTTGACGTCGAGCTCCTCCTCGAGCTTCTTGATCGCCACCGACAGCGTCGGCTGCGAGACGAAGCACGCCTCGGCGGCACGCCCGAAGTGCTTCTCGCGCGCGACGGCAACGATGTAGCGCAGCTCGGTCAGGGTCATGGCCCGATTGTGCTCAAATCTCGCGCCTGTCGGCCAAAGGCGCTTGCCCGATGTCAGAACGGCGACCCGTCACCCTGCCCCGCCTGCGCGAGATGCACGCCGCCGGCGAGAAGATCGCGATGCTGACGTGCTACGACGCGACGTGGGCGCGCGTGCTCGACGACTGCGGCGTCGACGCGCTGCTCGTCGGCGACTCGCTCGGCATGGTCGTGCAGGGCCACGCGACGCCGCTGCCGACGACGATCGACGAGATGGCCTACCACGTACAGTGCGTCGCGCGCGGCAACCGCCACGCGTGGCTGATCGGCGACCTGCCGTTCGGCAGCTACCACGAGGGCGTCGAGCAGGCGATGCGCAGCGCGGCCAAGCTCGTGGCCGCCGGCGCGCAGATGGTCAAGCTCGAAGGCGGCGGCTGGACCGCGCCGCTGGTACGTCACCTCGTCGAGCGCGGCGTGCCGGTGTGTGCGCACCTGGGGCTGACGCCGCAGTCGGTGCACGCGCTCGGTGGCTGGCGCGTGCAGGGGCGCGACGCCGATGCCGCGGCGACGCTGCGCCGCCACGCGCGCGAACTCGCCGACGCCGGCGCCGCGATGCTCGTTCTCGAGCTGGTGCCGGCGGCACTCGCGCGCGAGATCACTGCCGAGCTGCCGATCCCGACGATCGGCATCGGCGCCGGCAGCGGCTGCAGCGGCCAGGTGCTCGTGCTGCACGACATGCTCGGCGCCACGCGCGGCAAGAAGCCGCGCTTCGTGCGCGACTTCGCCGCCGGTGCCGGCAGCGTCGATGCTGCGATCGCCGCCTACGTCGCCGACGTCAAGGCCGGGCGCTACCCCGACGACACGGCCCACGCGTTCTGACCCCGATGCGCGTCATCCACACCGTCGCTGCGCTGCGCGAGGCCCTGGCCGCCGGGCCGCGGCCCGTGTTCGTGCCGACGATGGGCAACCTGCACGAGGGCCACCTCGCGCTCGTGCGCCAGGCGCGCGCGCATGCAGCGGCCAGCGGCGGCGTGCCGGTGGTCGCGAGCATCTTCGTCAACCGGCTGCAGTTCGCGCCGCACGAGGACTTCGACCGCTACCCGCGCACGCTGGCCGCCGACTGCGCGCTGCTCGAGCGCGAGCGCTGCGACCTCGTCTTCGCGCCCGACGAGCGCGAGATGTACCCCGAGCCGCAGGGCGTCGTCGTGCAGCCGCCGGCAGCGCTGGCCGGCCTGCTCGAAGGGCAGTTCCGCCCCGGCTTCTTCACCGGCGTGTGCACCGTCGTGCTCAAGCTGTTCAACGTCGTGCAGCCGCAGGCGGCGGTGTTCGGCAAGAAGGACTACCAGCAGCTGATGGTCGTGCGCACGATGGTGCGCCAGCTCGCGCTGCCGATCGACATCCTCGCCGGCGAGACGTCGCGCGAGGCCGACGGGCTGGCGCGCTCGTCGCGCAACGGCTACCTGTCGCCGGCCGAACGCGCCGAGGCGCCGCGCCTGCACCGCACGCTGCAGGCGCTGGCGCAGGCGGTGCGCGGCGGGCAGCGCGACTTCGATGCACTCGAACGCGCCGCGATCGACGGGCTGCGGCGCCACGGCTGGGCGCCCGACTACGTCGCGGTGCGCCGGCGCGCCGACCTGCAGCCGCCGGCGGCAGCCGACGAGCCGCTCGTCGTGCTCGCCGCGGCCAGGCTCGGCACGACGCGGCTGATCGACAACCTCGAGATCTGACGGCGCCGCGCACCGTCGCCAGGCTCAGGCCTTGAGCAGCTCGGTGCGCTGCCCGAGCCAGCGCCGCACGTGCGCGCGCGCGGCCTGCGGGTGCGCGTCGAGCAGCGCGTCGGCCGCGGCGCGCGCACGCTGCACGAGCGGCTCGTCGCTGGCGAGGTCGGCGAAGCGCAGCAGTGCGTCGCCGCTCTGGCGCGCGCCCATGAACTCGCCGGGCCCGCGGATCTCCAGATCACGCCGCGCGATCTCGAAACCGTCGGTGGTCTCGGCCATCGCACGCAGCCGCTGCTTGCCGGTCTCGGACAGCGGCGGCGTGTACAGCAGCACGCACACGCTGGCAGCGGCGCCGCGTCCGACGCGCCCGCGCAGCTGGTGCAGCTGCGCGAGCCCGAAGCGCTCGGCGTGCTCGACGACCATCAGGCTCGCGTTGGGCACGTCGACGCCGACCTCGATCACGGTGGTGGCCACCAGCACCGGCATCTGGCCGCTGGCGAACTGCGACATCACGGCCGCCTTGTCGGCGGGCGCCATGCGCCCGTGCAGCAGGCCGACGCCCACACCGGGCATCGCCGCCGACAGCTGCGCGTGCGTCTCGGTCGCGTGGCGCAGGTCGACGTGCTCCGACTCGTCGACGAGCGGGCACACCCAGTAGACCTGCCGCCCGTGCGCGACCTCGTCGCGGATGCGCGCGATCACGTCGTCGCGCCGCGTGTCGGCGAACACCTTGGTCACGATCGGCGTGCGCCCGGGCGGCAGCTCGTCGATCGTGCTGACCGCGAGGTCGGCGTAGTACGTCATCGCCAGCGTGCGCGGGATCGGCGTCGCGCTCATCATCAGCAGGTGCGGCTCGAGCGCCGCCGCGTCGAGCTTGCGGCGCAGCGCGAGCCGCTGCGCGACGCCGAAGCGGTGCTGCTCGTCGACGATCGCGAGCCCCAGCCGCGCGAACGCGACGTCGTGCTGGATCACGGCGTGCGTGCCGACCACGAGCTGCGCGGCGCCGCCGGCGATGCGCTCGAGCTGCTGCGCGCGCACTTTGCCCCTGCGGCTGCCGGCGAGCCACGCGACACTGACGCCCAGCGGCTCGAGCCACTGCACGAGCTTGGCGAAGTGCTGCTCGGCGAGGATCTCGGTGGGCGCCATCAGCGCGCACTGCCAGCCGGCGTCGATCGCGACCGCCGCCGCGAGTGCGGCGACCACCGTCTTGCCCGAGCCGACGTCGCCTTGCAGCAGCCGGTGCATCGGCTGCGCGCGCGCGAGGTCGGCGGCGATCTCGCCCGCGACGCGCCGCTGCGCCGCCGTCAGCGTGAACGGCAGCGCCGCGAGCAGCCGCTCGGGCAGACCGCCCGGTGCGGCACGCAGCGCCGGCGCCGCGAGCGCGGCACGTTCGCGCTGCGCGAGGCGCTGCGACAGCTGCTGCGCGAGCAGCTCGTCGAACTTCAGCCGCTGCCACGCCGGGTGGCTGCGGTCGTCGAGCGTGGCCAGCGGCGTGCGCGGCGGCGGGTGGTGCAGGAACTCGAGCGCCTCGCGCAGCGACGGCAGCCCCGGCGGCCACCAGCGCTCGCGCGCCTCGCGCGGCCACGGATCGTCGAGCGGCGCGCGCGCGAGCGCCGACGCGACGGCCTTGCGCAGGTACGCCTGCGGCAGCCCGGCCGTCGTCGGGTACACCGGCGTCAGCGTCGCCGGCAGCGGCGTGCCCGGCTCCACGGCGCGGCACGCGGGGTGCACCATCTCGCGGCCGAGGAAGCCACCGCGCACCTCGCCCATCGCGCGCACGCGCGCGCCCGGTGCGAGCAGCTTGCGGTGCGACGGGTAGAAGTGCAGGAAGCGCAGCACCAGCTCGCCGCTGCCGTCGTCCAGGCGTACGACGAGCTGGCGGCGTGCGCGCGTCTCGACGCGCGCGTCGCGCACGACGCCCTCGACCTGCGCGGTGTCGCCCTCGCGCAGGTCGGCGATGCGCGCGAGCCGCGTCTCGTCCTCGTAGCGCAGCGGCAGGTGCAGCGCGAGCTCGACATCGCCGACGAGGCCGAGTTTCTCGAGCGCACGCTGCGGCGCGGACTTGGCGGCGGGCCTGGCCACGGGCTTGACGGCGGAAGACGGCGGGATGCCGGCGGCAGCAGCCATGGAACCATTCTGCCGCCGGTGTAGTCTTGAGTTCCGCACACCGACCGAGCATGAGCACGCCGCGCGTCTTCACCCTCAGCGACTTCGACTTCGCGCTGCCCGCCGAGCTCGTCGCGCAGCACCCGGCGCCGCAGCGCAGCGCGTCGCGGCTGCTCGACGGGCGCGGGCCCGTGCCGGTCGACCGCGTGTTTCGCGACCTGCCGCAACTGCTCGCGCCCGGCGACCTGCTCGTGTTCAACGACACGCGCGTGATCAAGGCGCGGCTGTACGGCGAGAAACCCACCGGTGGCGCGGTCGAGGCGCTCGTCGAGCGGGTGCTGCCGGGCCACGAAGTGCTCGCGCAGCTGCGCGCGAGCAAGTCGCCCAAGCCCGGCTCGACGATCCGCTTCGCCGGCGCGTTCGACGCCGAGGTGCTCGGCCGCGGCGGGCCCGACGGCTCGCTGTTCCACCTGCGCTTTCCCGACGAGCCGCTCGCACTGCTCGAGGCGCACGGCCACGTGCCGCTGCCGCCGTACATCACGCACGCCGACACCGCCGACGACGCGCAGCGCTACCAGACCGTGTTCGCGCGCCGGCCCGGCGCGGTCGCCGCGCCGACCGCATCGCTGCACTTCGACGACGAGGTGCTCGCCGCACTCGACGCACGCGGCGTGAAGCGCACCGCGGTGACGCTGCACGTGGGCGCGGGCACGTTCCAGCCGGTGCGCGCCGAGTCGATCGCCGAGCACCGCATGCACAGCGAGTGGTTCGAGGTCGACGCCGAGGCGGTCGCTGCCGTCGAGGCCACGCGCGCTGCGGGCGGGCGCGTCGTCGCCGCCGGCACGACGACGCTGCGCGCACTCGAGTCGGCCGCGCTGTCGGGCCGTCTCGAAGCCGGCGCGCGCGAGACCGACTTGTTCATCACGCCGGGCTTCACGTTCCGCGTCGTCGACTTGCTGATCACCAACTTCCACCTGCCCCGCAGCACGCTGCTGATGCTCGTGGCCGCGTTCGCCGGCTACGAGCACGTGATGGCGCTGTACCGCCACGGCGTCGAGGCGCGCTACCGCTTCTTCAGCTACGGCGACGCGATGCTGCTCGCGCGCGGCTGACGCGCTGATCGTGGCGCGCCTTGCCGCCGGGTTCGGGTTTCGGGCCGTTGTGGCTGGTCGCGACCGTCCGCGCGCGACGGATTGCGCGTGGCACGTGGCCCGGGCGTGCGTTCTCCGGCCCAGACTCGCGCCTCACCGGCTGCAGACTGCTGTCGTCGTGCCGTCGTCACCGTCTTCTCTTGCATCGGTTGGGGCGCGCGCGAATGGGGCCTGCGCCCGCACGCCCGGGCCACGCGCCATGCCCATGAACAAGTCCTGCTACCGCGAGGCCTGCCGACCAGGGTGACCGCAGGGCGATGGCGGTGCCTGCGGGCGCAGGCCCCATTCGCGCTCGCCCCAACCTCGTCAGGCCGTCAGCGGTAATCACCGCGCCGACCGTCGCACGGCGTGACGGTGCAGCGCGAGCGTGGGCCGAAGCACGCAGGCGCCGCCATCGCCCTGCCGCCACGACCGCCACACGCCAGTTCGAGGGACGTGATGAGCCAGCCGCGCTCAAGGCACCACGAGGGGCGACGGCGACAATGGCGCCCATGCTGCACTTCGAGATCCTCGCCACCGACGGCCACGCGCGCCGCGGGCGGCTCACGCTCAACCACGGCGTCGTCGAGACGCCGCAGTTCATGCCGGTGGGCACCTACGGCACCGTCAAGGGCGTGCTGCCGCGCGACCTCGAGGCGATGGGCGCGCAGATCATCCTCGGCAACACGTTCCACCTGTGGATGCGCCCGGGGCTCGACGTGCTGCGCACCTTCGGCGGCCTGCACCGCTTCGAGGGCTGGAGCCGGCCGATCCTGACCGACAGCGGCGGCTTCCAGGTCTGGAGCCTCGGCGGCGCCGACGGCAAGGGCCGCAAGATCAGCGAGGAAGGCGTGCACTTCGCGTCGCCCGTCAACGGCGACAAGCTGTTCCTGACGCCCGAAGTCAGCATGCGGATCCAGACGGTGCTGAACTCCGACATCGTGATGCAGTTCGACGAGTGCACGCCGTACGAGACCGCCGGCCACGTGACCACCGAGCGCGAGGCGCGCGCGTCGATGGAGCTGAGCCTGCGCTGGGCAAAGCGATCGAAGGCCGAGTTCGAGCGCCTGGGCAACCCGAATGCCCTGTTCGGCATCGTGCAGGGCGGCATGTACGAGCCGCTGCGCGAAGCGTCGGCCGCGGCGCTCGCCGAGCTCGACCTGCCCGGCTACGCGATCGGTGGCGTCAGCGTCGGCGAGCCGAAAGAGGACATGCGCCGCATCGTCGCGCACACGCCGCAGCGGCTGCCGGCGCACAAGCCGCGCTACCTGATGGGCGTGGGCACGCCGGAAGACCTCGTCGACGGCGTCGCGAACGGGGTGGACCTGTTCGACTGCGTGATGCCCACGCGCAACGCCCGCAACGGCCACCTGTTCACGCGCTTCGGCGACCTGAAGATCCGCAACGCCAAGCACAAGGCCGACCCGCGTCCGCTCGACGAGAGCTGCCGCTGCTACACCTGCACGCACTTCAGCCGCGCGTACCTGCACCACCTCGACCGCTGCGGTGAGATGCTGGGGCCGATGCTGGCCAGCATCCACAACCTGCACTACTACCTGAACCTGATGCGCGAAGTGCGCGCCGCGCTCGATGCCGGCACCTTCGCCGCGTTCCGCGCGCGCTTTGCGGCCGAGCGCACGCGCGGCGTCGACTGACGAAAAACGACGTCGGCCATGGCCTCACCCCGCCCCGCTCTGCGGCCCGCGCTGACATGAACGCGATGCCGGCGCCGCCGGAGGTCTTCGCGCTGCTCGACGACGCCCAGGCCACGGCCGACGGCGGCGTGGCGGCTTCGCGCCTGTACCTCGGCCACGAGCGCACCCACACCTGCGACGGCCCGGCGACGCTGGCCGATTGCTGGGCGGCCGCGCAGCGCGATCTGGCGGCCGGCCTGCATGCCGTCGTGCTGGCCGATTACGAGTGGGGCGCGCAGCTGCAGCGCGCCGGGCTGCCGGTGGCTGCGCCCGGCGCGCTGCGGCTGCTGATGTTTCGCGAGCTGCGCTGGCTCGACGAGGCCGGCGTGCAGGCCTTCCTGCAGCAGCTCGACGGCGGCGCGCCGACACCGAACCCGGCCGGCGTGCTCGACCTGCACGCCGACGTCGACGACGCCGGCTTCCACGCGGCGATCGCAGCCATCCACGAGTCGATCCGCCGCGGCGAGGTCTACCAGGTCAACTACACCTACCGCCTGAACGGACGCGCGTTCGGGAGCCCGGCGGCGCTGTACCGGCGTCTGCGCGCGCGCCAGCGCGTCGGCTACGGCGCCTTCATCGCGCTGCCGCCCGCGGCGGGGCACGGCGCCGTCACGCACGTGCTGAGCTGTTCGCCCGAACTGTTCCTCGCCGGCGGCTGCGGCGAGGTGACGGCGCGGCCGATGAAGGGCACCGCCGCGCGGCGGACCGATCCCGCCGACGATGCCGCCGCTGCGCAGGCGCTGCAGCGCGACGCGAAAAACCGCGCCGAGAACGTGATGATCGTCGACCTGCTGCGCAACGACCTCGGCCGCATCGCGGTGACCGGCGGTGTGCAGGTGCCGGCACTGTTCAGCCTCGAGCGCTATGCCACGGTGTGGCAGATGACCTCGACCGTGCGCGCCCGCCTGCAGCCGCAGATCGACTTCCCGGCCCTGCTGCGCGCGACGTTCCCGTGCGGCTCGATCACCGGCGCGCCGAAGCTGGCGGCGATGGACCGCATCCGCCGCCTCGAAGCCCAGCCCCGCGGCCTGTACTGCGGCGCCATCGGGTGGATCGCGCCGACGCCGGGGCCGGCGCTGGGCGACTTTGCGCTGTCGGTGGCGATCCGCACGCTCACGCTCGCGGCCGAGGCCGCCGACGGCACGCGCGCGCTGGTCGCCGGCGTCGGCGCGGGCATCGTGCTCGACAGCGTGGCCGACGACGAGGCCGAGGAATGCCGGATCAAGGCGCGCTTCCTGACCGGGATCGACCCCGGTCTGGGCCTGTTCGAAACGCTGCGCGCCGAGGCGGGGCCGGCCCCGGGCGGGCGGGCCGTCGCGCTGCACGTCGAGCAGCATCTGGCGCGCATGGCGCACAGCGCGCGCGCGCTGGGCTTTGCCTTCGACGCGGCGGCCGCGCGCGCGCTGATCGACCGCGAACTCGCCACGCTGGCGGCCAGCGGCAGCGCCGGCCCCTGGCGGCTGCGGCTGGACCTGGCGCACGATGGCCGGCTCACGCTGCGCGGCGCGCCCCTGCCACCGCTGGCGGTCGATGCGCAGGGACGCGTGCGGCTGGGCTGGGCCGAAACGGTGCTGCCGGCCGCGAATGCGCTGGCCGCGCACAAGACCACGCACCGTGCCGTCTACGACGCCGCGGTCCGAGACGCCGAGGCGCAGGGCCTGTTCGACCTGCTGTTCGTCAACGCGGCCGGCCGCGTCGTCGAGGGCGGTCGCTCGACGCTGTTCGTGCGGCGGGACGGGCACTGGTTCACGCCGCCGCTGGCCGATGGCGCCTTGCCCGGCACCTGCCGCGCGCGCGTGCTCGCGCAGGGCCTGGCCGGTGCGCCGGTGGTGCAGCGCCCGCTGACCGTCGACGAGGTGCTGCACGCCCAGGACTGGGCGGTGGGCAATGCGCTGCGCGGCGTGGTGCCCGCGCAGGTGACGGCGCACGGACTTCCCGCAGTCCGTCAGGCCTTCGATCGGCGCTGATCGGGCGCGCCGCGCACGCCGGCGGCCCCCGGTCTTCGCGCCCGGCCTCAGGTCCCGATCACGCCGCCGTCGGCCTTGCGGATCACGACGGTCGCGCTGCGCGGCCGGCCGTCGGCGCGGAAGTCGGGCCAGTTGCTGATGCGTCGCGGCTGGTCGGGGTCGCTGCGCTCGCTCGGGGTCTCGCCCGGGTGCTGGATGTTGATGAACATCGTGCGCCCGTCGGGCGTCGCGGTGGCGCCGGTGATCTCGCAGCCGACCGGGCCGACGAGGAAGCGCCGCACCTCGCCGGTCTGGGGGTCGGCGGCGAGCATCTGGTTGTTGCCCAGCCGCACGAGGTCGCCCTTGCCCATCGCCGACGTGCTCATGTCGGTCTGGATCCACAGCACGCCGCGCGCGTCGACCCACAGCCCGTCGGGGCACGCGAACGCGTCGCCGTTGACGTTGCCTTTCGCGTCGGCACGTTCGTTGGCCGGGTCGCCGGCGAGCACGAAGTGGTTCCAGCGGAACGTCGTGCCATCGAAGTCGCCGTCTTCCTTCCAGCGGATGATGTGGCCCATCGTGTTGTTCGCGCGCGGGTTCGCGGCGTCGACGGCCGGCTGGCCCGCGCCGCCGCGGCTGCTGTTGTTGGTCAGCGTGCAGTAGACCCAGCCGTCGCGGTCGACGTCGATCCACTCGGGGCGGTCCATCTTCGTCGCACCGAGCAGGTCGCTCGCCTGCCGCGTCTTGACGAGCACCTCGCCCTGGCCGGCGAAGCCGGTGGCGGCCGTCAGCGGCCCCTGGCCGTGCACCAGCGGCAGCCAGCGCCCGCTGCCGTCGGCATCGAAGCGCGCGACGTACAGCGTGCCGTGGTCGAGCAGCTCGCGGTTGGCGGCGAAGCCGCCGGGGCGGATGCGGTCGCGGCTGACGAATTTGTAGATGTACTCGAAGCGCGCGTCCTCGCCCATGTAGACGACGGCGCGCCCGTCCCTCGTCACCGCGACCGTCGCGCCCTCGTGCGCGGCGCGGCCGAGCGCGGTGCGCTTGACGGGCGTCATCGTCGGGTCCATCGGGTCGATCTCGACGACCCAGCCGAAGCGGTTCGGCTCGTTCGGGTGCTTCGCCGCGTCGAAGCGCTCGTCGAACTCGTGCCAGCGGTAGCCCACCGGGTCTCCGGGGCGCAGGCCCCACCGGCGCTGGTGTGCGTCGGGCCGCTCGGGGCCCTTGAAGTAGAAGACGAAGTTCTCTTCGCAGGTCAGGTAGGTGCCCCACGGCGTCTTGCCGCTCGCGCAGTTGTTCAGCGTGCCGAGCACGACGCGGCCCGCCGGGTCGGCCGCGGTGCGCAGCAGCGCGTGGCCGGCCGCCGGCCCGCTGAACGTGCAGGGCGTGGAGGCCGTGATGCGACGCGCGTGGCGCGACGGCCGCACCTGCTGCCAGCGCCCGTCCTTCCACTCGATCTCGATCACCGAGACGCCGTGCGCGGCCTGCGCCTTGCGCACCTTCTCGGCGCTCCAGGTCTTCATGCCGTCGGGGTGCAGCAGCCCGTCGTCGGTGTACTCGTGGTTCATCACGAGCAGGCCGCGGCGGCTGCCGTCGAGCGCGTAGTAATGGAGGCCGTCGTGGTGCATGCCGAGCTGCAGCGCCTGCTCGGCCGCCGTGTTGCCGGCGTCGAAGCGGAACGCCGGCATCGCGCCGGCGACGCCGACCGGCTCGCCCCACGCGGCGATGACCTGCGTCACGTAGCCTGCGGGCACCGTGACGGCGTCGGCGGTCGACACCGGCACGCTCTTGAAGCCCAGCAGCGGCGGCGCCGCGCCGCCGGCCGTCGCGCAGCCGGCCAGCGTGCCCGCCAGCGGCGCGAGCAGCCCGGTGACCGCCAGCCCCAGGCCGCCGCGCAGCACGGTGCGCCGCGCCGGGTCCGACACGTCGTGGATGCTCGGGTTGGACGAGCGGTTGCTGTCCTCCATCGCCGCGAAATCCTTGGCCATCGCGCTCACTCCGACTGGCGGCGCAGCGCCGCGAGCACGGCCTCGGTGTGCTCGCCCAGCGCCGGCGCCAACCCCGGTATCGTCCCCGGCGTGCGTGACAGTTTCGGGACGACGCCGGGCACCTCGAGCGCGAGCCCGTCGCGCAGCGTGACGCGCTCGATCATTCCGCGCGCGCGGTAGTGCGGGTCGGCGGCGATGTCGGCCACCGTGTAGATGCGCCCGACCGGCACGCTGGCGGCCTGCAGCGCGGCGACGACGTCGGCCACCGGGCGCTGCGTGGTCCAGGCCTCGATCGCCGCGTCGATCTCGGCCACGCGCGGCACGCGCAGCGCGTTGGTCGCCAGGCCCGGATCGTCGGCGAGGTCTGCGCGGTCGACGGCGCGCATCAGCCGCTTGAAGATCGAGTCGCCGTTGCCGCCGATCACGACCATGCCGTCGGCGCAGCGGTACGCGTTGGACGGCGCGATGCCGGGCAGCGCCGAGCCGGCCGGCTGGCGCACCGCGCCGAACGCGCTGTATTCGGGCAGCAGGCTCTCCATGCAGTTGAACACCGATTCGTACAGCGCGACGTCGACGACCTGGCCCCGCCCTTTGGGCGCGTGTGGCGACACATCGCGTTGCCGCGCCTGCAGCGCGAGCAGCACGCCGATGACGCCGTGCAGCGCCGCGAGCGTGTCGCCCAGGCTCACGCCGGCGCGCACCGGCGGCCGTCCCGGCTCGCCCATCAGGTGGCGCAGCCCGCCCATCGCCTCGGCGACGACGGCGAAGCCGGGCAGGTCGCGGTACGGGCCGCTTTGCCCGTAGCCGCTGATGCGCAGCATGATCAGCCCCGGGTTGGCGGCGGCGAGCGCCTCGTAGCCCAGGCCCCACTTCTCCATCGTGCCGGGCTTGAAGTTCTCGATCAGCACGTCGCACTCGGCGGCCAGCGCGCGCACCGCGTCGCGTCCTTCGGCGGTGCGCAAGTCGAGCACGACGCTCTTCTTGCCGCGGCTTTGCACCTGCCACCACACGCTGGTGCCGTCGTGCAGCATGCGCCACAGGCGCAGCGGGTCGCCGTCGGGCGGCTCGACCTTGATCACGTCGGCGCCGAAGTCGGCGAGCGTCTTGCCGACGAAGGGGCCGGCGATCAGCTGGCCGAGTTCGAGCACCTTCAGGCCCGCCAGCGGCGGGGCGGTCGTCGCAGTCGTCGAGGCGGTGTCCATGCGCCGATGGTAGGCCGGCGCCAGCCCGGCCTCAGCCGCCGGCGTGGTCGAGCGTGAAGCGCGCGCCGGGGTACTGGCCCAGCCGCTGCACGAGCACCGGCAGCGCCTGCGCGAGCGCCGCGTGCAGCGTGTGCGGCGGGTTGACGACGAACACGCCGCTGCCGGTGAGCCCGAAGCCGCCTTCGAGCGGCGGGCACACGTGCAGCGTCGCGTGCAGCCAGCCCTTCGGCGCGTCCTTGGCCGCCGCCTTCAGCCGCCGCGGCAGCTGCGCCGCCTCGACGAGCTGCAGCTGCGGGTGCCAGACGATCACGGTGCCGGTCGCGAAGCGCTGCAGCGCCTCGCGCAGCGCGGCCAGCGTCGCCGCGTAGTCGGTCTTCAGTTCGTAGCTCGGGTCGATCAGCACGACGCCGCGCCGCGACGGCGGCGGCAGCTCCCGGGCCAGCGCGGCGAAGCCGTCGGCGAGCCGGACCTCGGTGTGCGGCCGCTCGGCGAGGAACGCGGCGAGGATGCGGTGGTCGGTCGGGTGGCGCTCGTACAGGTGCAGGGGGTCGGCCGGGCGCAGCAGCATCTGCGCGAGCGCCGGCGAACCCGGGTACTGCGTGAGCGCACCGCCGCCGTTGAACGCGCGCACGAGGTCGACATAGTCGGCCAGCGGCGGCGGCAGGTCGGCGGCGCCCCACAGCCGCGCGATGCCGGTTTCGTACTCGCCCTTCTTGCGCGCGTAGTCGCTCTCGAGCGAGTAGCCGCCGGCACCGGCGTGCGTGTCGACGAGTGTGAACGGCTTGTCCTTCAGCGCCATGTGGCGCAGCACGTGCACCAGCGTGACGTGCTTGAGCACGTCGGCGTGGTTGCCGGCGTGGAAGGCGTGGCGGTACGCGAGCATGGCGCACTGTAGCCCGCCCGCGCGCGGCACGCGGGTTGCGGGTACGCTCGCGGGCTTTGCCAGCCCGACCCGACCCCATGCCCACGCTGTTCGACCCGATCCGCGTCGGCGAGCTCGAGCTCGCCACCCGCATCGTGATGGCCCCGCTGACGCGCAACCGCGCGCCGGGCCAGATGCCCAACGCGCTGATGGCGCAGTACTACGCGCAGCGCGCCGACCCCGCGACCGGTGCCGCGCTGATCGTCACCGAGGCGACGCCGGTGTGCCCCGAGGGCCACGGCTACGTCGACACGCCGGGGCTGCACAGCGCCGAGCAGGCCGCCGCGTGGCGGCAGGTCACCGACGCCGTGCACGCGCGCGGCGCGAAGATCGTCGTGCAGCTGTGGCACGTCGGGCGCGTGTCGCACGTGTCGCTGCAGCCGGGCGGCGCGCCGCCGGTGTCGTCGACGGCGCGCGTGGCGAACGCGAAGACCTACCTGCACGGCGGCTTCGTGCCGTGCTCGCCGCCGCGCGCGCTGGCCAGCGACGAGATCCCCGGCGTCGTCGCCGCGTACCGGCGCGCGGCACGGCTGGCGATGGACGCGGGCTTCGACGGTGTCGAGGTGCACGGCGCCAACGGGTATCTGATCGACCAGTTCCTGCGCGACAGCATCAACGACCGCAGCGACGCCTACGGCGGCCCGATCGCGAACCGCATCCGGCTGCTCGTCGAGGTGATGACCGCGGTCACCGACGAGATCGGCGGCGGGCGCACCGGGCTGCGCCTGAGCCCCGTGACGCCGTCGAACGACGCCGGGCTCGACAGCGACCCGCAGTCGCTGTTCGAAGCCGCCGTCGACGCGCTCGCGCCGCTCGAGCTCGCGTACCTGCACGTGGTCGAGGGCCAGACCGGCGGCGCGCGCGACGTCGCGCCGTTCGATTACGCCGCGCTGCGCCGGCGCTTTGCCGGCGCGTGGATGGTCAACAACGGCTACACGCGCCAGATAGCGCTCGACGCGGTGGCGTCGGGCGCGGCCGACCTCGTCGCGTTCGGCCGGGCCTTCATCGCCAACCCCGACCTCGGGCTGCGCCTGAAGCTCGACGCCCCGCTCAACGCGCTCGACAAGGCGACGCTGTACGGCGGCGGCGCGGCCGGCTACACCGACTACCCGACGCTGGACCGCGCGTGAACGTGAGCCGCCCGTGGCGCGTCGCGGCCACGCTCGCCGTGGCCGCAGCCGCCGGCTGGCTCGCGCAGCGGCTGCACCTGCCGCTGCCGTGGATGCTCGGGCCGCTGTTCACGACGGCGGCGCTGGCGATGGCCGGCGTGCCGGTGGCGGCGGCTGCGCCGCTGCGCCACGTCGGCCAGTGGGTCATCGGCGTCGCGCTCGGGCTGTACTTCACGCCCGACGTGATGCGCGCCGTCGCGGCGCTCGCGCCGGCGCTGGCCGCCGGCGTCGCGTGGGCGCTGTTCATCGGCTGGGCGTTCTACCGCCTGCTGTGGGCCACCCTCGGCGGCGAACCGGGCGCGCGCGCGACGGCGTTCTTCGCCGCGACGATCGGCGGCGCCTCCGAGATGGCGGTGCTCGGCGAGCGCCACGGCGCGCGCGTCGACCACGTCGCGGCGGCGCACTCGCTGCGCATCCTGCTCGTCGTCTCGGTGATCCCGTTCGGGTTCCAGTTCGCCGGGCTGCGCGGCGCCGACGTGGCGCTGCCGGCCGTCGCGCAGGTCGACGCCGGCGGCCTGGCACTGCTGGCCGCCGCGTCGCTGGCCGGCGTGGCCGCGCTGCGCGCGCTGCGCGTGCCCAACGTGTGGGTGCTCGGCGCGCTGGCCGGCACGGTCGCGCTGACGGCCAGCGGCGCGGGCGGCTCGGCGCTGCCGCGCGGCGTCTCGGAAGCCGGCCAGCTGTTCATCGGCGTCGCGCTGGGGACGCGCTTCTCGGGCGGCTTCGCGCGCGAGTCGCCGCGCTGGCTCGGCGCGGTGGCCGGCGGCACGCTGGCGATGATCGCCGCGTCGGGGCTGTTCGCGTGGGTGCTGGCGCAACTGGCGGGGCTGCACCCGGCCACCGTGATGCTCGGCACGTCGCCGGGCGGCATCGCCGAGATGTCGATCACCGCCAAGGTGCTGCAGCTCGGCGTGCCGGTGGTCACGACGTTCCAGGTCGTGCGCTACGTCGCGGTGCTGCTGACGGCACCGCTGCTGTACCGCTGGATCGCGCGCCGCGCGCCGCGCCTTCAGTAGCGGCCGGGGCGCACGCGGGCGCGGAACAGCTCGGCGATGCTGACCGCGCGCTCGCCCGGCCGCACGACGAAGCGCTCGCCCGCCTCGAGCGTGCCCGGCACGACGACCTGCAGGTAGAAGCCGCACTGCCCCGACTGCGCCATCATCTTCGACGCGTACCGGAAGCCCATCGCGGCGTCGAACTTGGCGCAGGGATGGCGCGGCTCGCTGACGGCGAGTTCGACGCCGCCTTCGAAGCACAGCCGGTCGCCGACGAACGCGTCGGCTTCGAGCAGGCCGGCCAGCGTCAGGTTCTCGCCGAACGCGCCGGGCGGCAGCGGCTCGTCCCACAGCGCGACGCGCGCCTGCGCGCGCAGCGTGCGCCACACCGGGTAGTGCTCGACCGGGTACACGTAGACCGCCTTGGCCAGCCCGCCGTGCACCGTCAAGTCGGCCTGCTCGTCGCCGTCCAGCCCGAGCGCGTGCACGGCCACCGGCGCGCCGACCGGGCGCTTGCCGATCGCGCTGGCGACGCGCCGCCCGCTGACCTCGATCACGCGGGCGGCGGCGACGTTGATGCTGACCACATACCGGTGCGTGCCGTGACTCATGGCGGGATTGAACGCGAAAAACGCACGACTGCTTTGCCAAATGTGCCCGTTCGGGTCGTGCCCGACCCCGGGTCAAGGTGGTTACGGCGCCATTACACTGCGCCGACAATCGACGCCCCGACACCCTCGCGGGTCGGGGCGTACCTCACTGTAACCGTCGGCCCCGGGCCGAGCGGCATGGGGTCAGCGTCGGGGCGTGTGCCGCGGCATTGACCCCATTTCGCTTACCCCGACTTCCGGAGACACCATGAGCCACGCCGCCGTCAACGCACCCGACCACGTCAAGCACGCGAAGCTGATCGCGTGGGTCAGCGAGATCGCCGCGCTGACGCAGCCGAAGGACATCGTCTGGTGCGACGGCTCGAAGCAAGAGTACGACCGCCTGTGCGACCAGCTCGTCGCCGCCGGCACGATGCAGCGCCTGAACCCGACGCTGCGCCCGGGCAGCTTCCTCGCGCGCAGCGACCCGAGCGACGTCGCGCGCGTCGAGGACCGCACCTTCATCTGCAGCGAGCGCCAGGAGGATGCCGGCCCGACGAACAACTGGGTTGCGCCGGCCGAGATGCGTGCGACGCTGCAGACCGGCCCGAACGCGCTGTTCCGGGGCGCGATGCGCGGGCGCACGATGTACGTCGTGCCGTTCTCGATGGGGCCGGTGGGCTCGCACATCTCGCACATCGGCGTCGAGCTGACCGACAGCGCGTACGTCGCGGTCAGCATGCGCGTGATGACGCGCATGGGCCGCCGGGTGCTCGACCAGCTCGGCACCGACGGCCACTTCGTGCCGTGCGTGCACACGGTGGGTGCGCCGCTCGAGCCCGGCCAGAAGGACGTGCCGTGGCCGTGCAACAAGACCAAGTACATCGTCCACTACCCCGAGACGCACGAGATCTGGAGCTACGGCTCGGGCTACGGCGGCAACGCGCTGCTGGGCAAGAAGTGCTTCGCGCTGCGCATCGCCTCGGTGATGGGCCGCGACCAGGGCTGGCTCGCCGAGCACATGCTGATCCTCGGCGTGACCGACCCGCAGGGGCGCAAGTACCACATCGCCGCCGCGTTCCCCAGCGCCTGCGGCAAGACCAACTTCTCGATGCTGGTGCCGCCGGCCGGCTTCGAGGGCTGGAAGGTGACGACGATCGGCGACGACATCGCGTGGATCAAGCCGCACGCCGACGGCAAGATGTACGCGATCAATCCCGAGGCGGGCTACTTCGGCGTCGCGCCGGGCACCAACGTCCACACCAACCCGAACTGCATGGCGTCGCTGACGCACGACGTGATCTTCACCAACGTCGCGCTGACCGACGACGGCGACGTCTGGTGGGAAGGCATGACCGACGAGCCGCCGGCGCACCTGATCGACTGGCAGGCCCGCGACTGGACGCCCGAGATCGCCCGCGCCAACCCCGGCCCCGACGGCAAGCCGCGCCCCGCGGCGCACCCGAATGCGCGCTTCACGGTGGCCGCCACCAACAACCCCGCGCTCGACCCCGACTGGGACAGCACCGAGGGCGTGCCGATCGACGCCTTCGTCTTCGGCGGCCGCCGCTCGACGACGGTGCCGCTCGTCACCGAGGCGCGCACGTGGATGGAAGGCGTCTACATGGCCGCGACGATGGGTAGCGAGACGACCGCCGCGCAAGCCGGCGCCACCGGCGTCGTGCGCCGCGACCCGTTCGCGATGCTGCCGTTCTGCGGCTACCACATGGGCGACTACTTCCGGCACTGGCTCGAGATGGAGCACCGGCTCGAGGAGAGCGGCCACACGCTGCCGAAGATCTTCTGCGTCAACTGGTTCCGCAAGGGCCCCGACGGCAAGTTCGTCTGGCCCGGCTACGGCGAGAACATGCGCGTGCTGCAGTGGATCGTGCAGCGCGTGCGCGGCGAGGGCGGCGGCGCCGAGCACCTGTTCGGCATCAGCCCGCGCTACGAGGACCTCAACTGGACCGGCCTCGCGTTCCCGCGCGAGCGCTTCGAGGCGGTGATCGGCATCGACCATGCCGCTTGGGCGCAGGAGATGAAGCTGCACGACGCGCTGTTCGAGCAGCTCGGCAGCCGCGTGCCGGCCGAGCTCACGGCGACGAAGCAGCGCCTCGAAGAGCGCCTGGCCGCCTGAGGCCGGGCGCGCGTCCGGCTGCGCGCGATGCGCATCCAGCTGCTGTCGGACCTGCACCTCGAGAGCGAAGCCTTCGACCCGCAGCCGGCGCCGGGCGCCGACCTGCTCGTGCTGGCCGGCGACATCGACAGCACCTGGCTGGGCTACGAGCGCTTCGCCGGCTGGCCGGTGCCGGTCGTCGTCGTCGCCGGCAACCACGAGTTCGACGGCCGCGACCTCGAGACGGCGTGGCCGGCGCTGCGCGAGCGCTGCGCCGCCTTCGGCCTGACGCTGGTCGAGCGCGAGACCTGGCGCTGGACCGCGCCCGACGGCACGCGGCTGCGCCTGCTCGCCACGGTGCGCTGGAGCGATTTCGACGTCTTCGGCCCGAAGGAGCGCGAGCGCTGCGTGCGCGCCGCGACCTACTTCGCCAACGTGATGCGTGCGCGCCGGCACGGCGCGCTGTTCGACGCGCCGGCCGTGCGCCGTGAGGCGCTCGCGTGCCGGCGCTGGCTCGCGCACGCACTGGTCGAGCCGCCGCAGCCGGGCGAGCGCACCGTCGTCGTCACGCACTTCGCGCCGAGCCTGCGCAGCCTCGACCCGCGCTACGGCATGCAGCCGTCGACGGCGAGCTTCTGCAACGCCGACGACGCCCTGATGCCCGGCGTCGACCTGTGGATCCACGGGCACGTGCACCGGCGTTTCGACTACCTCGTCACGCACGCCGACGCGGCGCCGACGCGCGTCGTGTCGAATGCCCGCGGCATCGGCGTCAAGGGCGAGTGCGAGGGCTTCGACGGGCAGCGGCTGATCGACCTCGCGTGACCGGCGCGCGGCAGCGCCCCACCGGTGCGGCGCCGTGTCACACTGCGGGCCGCCGCAGAAGTCCCCCCGAACCACTCAGCGAGGAGCCCACGCCATGAAGATCCTGGTCGCCGTCGACGGCAGCCCGTACACGAAGCGCATGCTCGCCTACCTGGCCGCGCACGACGAATGGCTCGGACCGACGCAGCAGTACACGCTGATCCACACCGTGCCCGCGGTGCCGCCGCGTGCGGCGGCCGTCCTCGACCGCGACGTGCTGAAGTCGTACTACGAAGAAGAAGCCGAGAAGGTGTTCCGGCCGATCCGCGCCTTCTTCAAGAAGCAGGGCATCGAAGCGACGTTCGTCTACAAGGTCGGCCACGCGGCGGACACGATTGCCGCGATGGCCGAGAAGGGCCGCTTCGACCTGCTGATGATGGGTTCGCACGGCCACGGCACGATCGCGAATCTGGTGATGGGTTCGGTCGCGACCAAGGTCCTGGCCCACTGCAAGACGCCGGTGCTGCTGGTGCGCTGATGGCGTGCACGTGCGCCGGCGTGCGCGCCGGCGCACTCAGCGCGCGTTCAAGCCGTCGAAGCAGGTGCTCAGGACGAGCTCGACGATGCGCTCGTCGTCGTACTGGCCGGTGCTCTTGAGCAGCGAGACGACCGGATCGCACGCGCGCGCGTACAGCGTGTAGAGCACGACCTCGGGCGGCAGCCTCGGGTCGATGTCGCCGTCGCGCTGGGCCTGCACGATCGTCTCGCCGATGCGCTCGCTGACGTCGCTCAGGCTGTCGAGGTACTCGCGGTGCTGCAGCAGCGCGGTGCGCAGCGTCGAGTTCTGTGCCGGCAGCGACGGCATCTCGCCAGCCAGCTGCAACTGCATCGCCCAGCGCGTGATCGCGCGCAGGCGGTCGGCCGCCTTCGGCAACGCACGCACCGCGTCGCTGTCGAGGAACGCCCGCGCGCGGTGCAGCACGCGCACCATCGCCGCTGCGGCGAGCTCCTCCTTCGACGGGAAGTGCTTGTACAGGCTGGCCTTGGCGATGCCGACTTCGGCCGCGACCTCGTCGACCGTCATCGCCTCGAAACCTTTCTCGGCCAGCAGCCGATTGACGGCCGCGACGATCGCGTCTTCGCGCGCTTGCAGCATCTGCTGCCGGAATGACACCCGAGCCATCGCGCGATTGTAACCCGCGAGGTCAAAATGCGACCTCGCGCGCGCCGATCCAGACGCGGAGTCTGTGCAGTGACTGCCGCGTCTTCGGCCAGTCAGCGCCGGCGGGCGCGCGCCCACCACGCGCGCCGCGGCGGGGGGGCCGGGCGCACCGGTTCCGTCGCCAGTGGCGGCAGGGTCATCTCGAGCCCGAAGGCCGTCCCCATCTCGGCGGCATCGGGAACGCTGGGCGTCGCGCGCCGTGCGCGCAGCCTTTGCCACCAGGCGGTGCTCGGGGTCGGCTGCGGCATCGGGGCCTCCTTGCGCGGAAACGGGTGGATCCTTGCTGTGAAGTGTCAGGCGTAACGTGGCGTGTCGGCGGCCGGATCAGGACGCCGGGTGCGCCACAGTTCACGCGACGCAGTGCCGCGGGTCGCGCGATGTCGTGCCGATCGCACAAGCCGCCCGCGCGTGCGCAGCCGGCACGCACCGTGCATCGCCCCCCTCGCCTTCACCCTGCTGCACAACCGATGGGCCGCCGCGCGCTCACCACGCTGACCTGGTTGACCGTCGCCGCGGCGGTGGCGAGCGCGCTGTGGCTCGCGCTCGGCGGTGCGGCTGCGACGCGCGACGGTCTGGTGCCGCTGGTGCTCGGCCGCCCGGTGCCGCCGGCGCCCGTCGGCGCACCCGCCGCGCCTGCGGTGCCGGTGGCACCGCGCGGTTCAGGCAGTGTCGGCCACGGGGACTGACCCAGGCGCACCGAGCGCCGCCAGCGCGCCGCGCTCGAGCGCCGTGCCGATGCGATCGAGCAGGCTCGGAGCCTCGGCCGCGCCGAACTGCCACTGGTGCCAGTAAAGCGCCACCGGCACCGTGACGGCCGGCGCGAGTGCCACCAGCGTGCCGCGCGCGACGGCGTCGCGCACCTGGATCCACGGCGCGACGCCCACACCCCAGCCCATCGCAGCAGCGCGCACGTAGGCCTCGCTCGACGGCACGTAGCGCTCCTGCAGCCGCGGCGCCGCGACGCCGAACGCGCGCGACACCCACTGCGCCTGCATGTCGTCCTTGCGGTTGAAGACGAGGAACGGCACGCGCGCGAAGTTGTCGCGCGCGAGGCCGCGCGGCAGGTGCGCGCGCACGAACGCGGGGCTCGCGACCGCGGTGTAGTGCATCACGCCCAGCGGCCGCAGCGCGCAACCGCGCAGCGCCTCGCTGACCGTCGTCACGCAGCCGAGCACCGCACCCTGGCGCAGCCACTCGTGCGTGAAGTCCTGGTCGTCGACGACGAGTTCGAGGCCGTACCCCTCGCGCAGTCCGGCCTGCACGACGTCGTCGAGCGCCGGCAGCACCCAGGTCGCGAGGCTGTCGGCGTTGACGGCGATCGGCAGCCGCGCACCGGCCGCGGCGGCACCCAGTTCACGCGCCATGTCGGCGCGCAGCGCGTGCCACTGCCGCGCGAAGCGCAGCAGCACCTTGCCGGCCGCCGTCAGCGCCAGCGGGCGCGAGCGCACGACCAGCGGTTGCCCGACCTGCGCCTCGAGCGCGCGCAGCCGCTGCGACACCGCCGACTGCGTGATCGCCAGCCGCGCCGCCGCCTTGTCGAAGCTGCCCTCGTCGGCCAGCGCCGCGAGGCAGTCCAGGCTGGCCGGGTCGATGCCGCGCATATTAGAAATTCTAATGTCTAGTGATTTTCATGAATGCATGATCATGTTTCGCTGGCCCACCCGCAGAATCGGTGCCCACGCGACTTGTGGAGCCCGCGATGAAAGTGATCGTCCTCGGCGCCGGCATCATCGGCGTCAGCACCGCCTGGCACCTGCTCGACGAAGGGCACGAAGTGACCGTCGTCGACCGCCAGGACGACGCCGCGCTCGAGACGAGCTTCGCCAACGGCGCGCAGATCTCGGTGAGCTTTTGCGAACCGTGGGCGAACGCCGAGGCGCCGCTGAAAGTCGCGAAGTGGCTGCTGCGCGACGACTCGCCGCTGCTGTTCCGCCCGCGGCTCGACCCGCACCAGTGGCGCTGGGGGCTGAGCTTCCTCGCGCAGTGCACCGACGCCGCGTTCGAGCGCAACGTCGCGCAGCTCGTCGCGCTCGGCCGCTACAGCCACGAGGCACTGAAGGCGCTCGTCGCGCGCACCGGCATCGAGTACCACCGCCTCGAGCGTGGCATCCTGCACTTTTTCTCGACCCAAGCCGACTTCGACGCCGGTGCCGCCGCCGCCGAGCTGATGCGCCGCCACGGCGTCGACCGTCGCGTGCTCACGCGCGACGAGGTGCTGAAGGTCGAGCCGGCGCTGGCCGCCTTCGGCGCGCGCATCGCCGGCGGCACCTACACGCCCAGCGACGAGAGCGGCGACGCGCGTGTGTTCACGCAGCAGCTCGCGCGGCTGTGCGCGCAGCGTGGCGCGACCTTCCTGTACGGCCACGACGTGCTCGGCTTCGAGCCGTCCGGCGACCGCGTCGTCGGCGTGCGCGTGCGCGACCGCGCCACGCGACGTGTGCGCACGCTCACCGCCGACCACTACGTTGCCGCGATGGGGTCGTTCACTGCGCCGCTGCTGCGCCCGCTCGGCGTGTGCCTGAACGTCTACCCTGCCAAGGGCTACTCGGCGACGCTGCGCCTGAAGCACCCCGAGCGCGCGAGCACCGTGAGCCTGCTCGACGACTCGCGCAAAGTCGCGATCTCGCGCCTGGGCGACGAGGTGCGCATCGCCGGCACCGCCGAAATGGCCGGCTACGACACCTCGCTCGACAGCCCGACCGCGCGCGTGCGCTGCCAGGCGCTCGTCAAGCGCTACGAAGAGCTGTTCCCCGGCGTCGCCGACACGAGCGCGCCGCGCTTCTGGGCGGGCCTGCGGCCGAGCACGCCGACCAACATCCCCTACATCGGCCGCAGCCGCATCGCCAACCTGTGGCTCAACACCGGGCACGGCACGCTCGGCTGGACGCACGGCGCCGGCTCGGGCCGGGCGCTGGCGCTGCTGATGAGCGGCAAGCGCCCCGACGTCGCGTTCGGCTTCTGCGGCGACGTGCCGGCGCGTGCGCGCCGGGCGGTGCCGGTGGCCGCCTGACGGTACTCAGCGCCGGCGGGTGCGCTTCGCAGCAGGCCGGGGCCGGCGCGGCTCGGAGCGCGGGCGTGACACGTCGGCCAGCCGCAGCGTGCTGTTGACCAGCCCCTCGACCGCCTCGGCGAGGTCGCGCGGCGGCTCGAGCGTCTCGATCTCGGCGAGCAGCTCGTCGGCGTCCTCGAGGTCGTCGGGGTCGAGGTGCTGGTACAGCACGGCCAGCGGCTCGGTCAGCGCCGCGCCGTCGAGCGCCATCAACGCCGGGAAGTGAGCCATCGCCAACGCGAAACCGGCAACCCACGGCAGCACCGTCTGCGATGGCGTCGCGTCGTCGTCGAGCTCGTAGACCCACGGGTCGAACCAGTCGCGCCGCGCGATCGCGCGGTCGAGTTCGGCGTGTCGGCGCCGCACCAGAGTGTGCACTCGCTCAAGCGACAGGCCTTGCGGCGGCTCGCACCCCTCGCTGTCGTGCACGAAGCGCAGCCACTGCGCGGCGGGCACCGGCCGCGGCTGCAGCAGCACGCCGACGAGGTAGCCGTCGAGCATCGTCACGTCGAGCGGCTCGAGCGGCGGCGGCAGCGCGTCGAGCCGGCGTTGCAGCTCGTCGATCTCGGCGTCGGACAACGGCGGGGCATCCATTGCCACATTGTCGGCGCAGCGTGCCGCCCGGCGGGCGACAGCTGCCGTTCGGCGGCGACCCGTGCTCGCGGGGTGGCTGGCGCGGCTCGCTGGCCCTTACATTGCGTCACGTTTCGTGTGCCGCCGCACGCGCGGCGGCCGAGCTCCGGTCCCAACGACGTCCTCACCCGAGGACTTGACAGCCCGCCCTCCCGGCGGGCTCTTTTTTTGCCGGACCCGCGGCGGCGATGGGCCGCGCCGGGTGCCCGGCCCGCCTTCGGTCTAGACTGCCAACCCCCGTATCGAACGCGTCAGCGAGAGCCAGCCGCCATGGGTGCCCCCGAAGCCTTCACCGCCACCTCCGACGTCGGTCACTGGATCGGTGGCCGCACCGTGCCCGGCCGCGCCGCGCGCCGCCAGGATGTGTTCAACCCCGCCACCGGCCGCGTCGCGCGCCAGGTGCTGCTCGGCGACGCCGACGACGTGCGCGCCGCCGTCGCCGCCGCGCAGGCCGCGTTCCCGGCCTGGGCCGACACGCCGCCGATCCGGCGTGCGCGCGTGCTCAACGCCTTCCTCGCGCTGCTGAACCAGCACCGCGACACGCTCGCGGCGATGATCACCGCCGAGCACGGCAAGGTGTTCACCGACGCGCAGGGCGAGGTCACGCGCGGCATCGAGATCGTCGAGTTCGCCTGCGGCGCGCCGCAGCTGCTCAAGGGCGACTACACCGAACAGGTCTCGACGGGCATCGACAACTGGACGCTGCGCCAGCCGCTGGGCGTGGTGGCCGGCATCACGCCGTTCAACTTCCCGTGCATGGTGCCGATGTGGATGTTCCCGCTCGCGCTGGCGTGCGGCAACGCGTTCATCCTGAAGCCCAGCGAGCGCGACCCGAGCCCGAGCCTGTTCATGGCCGAGCTGCTCCAGCAGGCCGGGCTGCCCGACGGCGTGTTCAACGTCGTGCAGGGCGACAAGGTCGTCGTCGATGCGCTGCTCGAGCACCCCGACGTGAAGGCGGTGTCGTTCGTCGGCTCGACGCCGATCGCGCAATACATCTACGAGACCGGCGCACGCCACGGCAAGCGCGTGCAGGCGCTCGGCGGCGCGAAGAACCACATGGTCGTGATGCCCGACGCCGATCTCGACCAGGCCGTCGATGCGCTGGTGGGCAGCGCCTACGGCTCGGCCGGCGAGCGCTGCATGGCGATCAGCGTCGCGGTGCTGGTCGGCGACGTGGGCGAGCGCATCATGCCGAAGCTCGCCGAGCGCGCGAAGGCGCTGAAGGTCAAGAACGGCATGGAGCTCGACGCCGAGATGGGGCCCATCGTGACGCGCCAGGCGCTCGAGCGCATCGAGGGCTACATCGAGCTCGGCGTGAAGGAGGGCGCGACGCTCGTCGTCGACGGCCGCGGGTTGAAGGTGCCGGGGCACGAGGGCGGCTTCTTCACCGGCGGCACGCTGTTCGACCACGTGACGCCGGCGATGCGCATCTACAAGGAAGAGATCTTCGGCCCGGTGCTGTCGTGCGTGCGCGCGAAGGACTTCGCCGAGGCGCTGCAGCTCGTCAACGACCACGAGTACGGCAACGGTGTCGCGGTGTTCACGAGCGACGGCAACGTCGCGCGCGAGTTCGCGCGCCGCGTGCAGGCGGGCATGGTCGGCGTCAACGTGCCGATCCCGGTGCCGATGGCCTGGCACGGCTTCGGCGGCTGGAAGAAGAGCCTGTTCGGCGACATGCACGCCTACGGCGAGGAAGGCGTGCGCTTCTACACCAGGCAAAAGAGCGTGATGCAGCGCTGGGCGGCGTCGATCGGCAAAGGCGCCGAGTTCACGATGCCGACCGCGAAGTGAGCGCCACGCTGCCCCCGCCGCCGTCGCTCGTGCCGATGGCGCGCATCACCTGCGACGTCGACGCGCTCGTCAGCCTCGGTGCCGGCCCCTACGGCGAGCGGCGCGTCGTGCCGCTGGGCGGCGGCACCGTCGAGGGTCCGGAGCTCAACGGCACGATCGTCGAAGGCGGCGCCGACTGGCAGGTCGCGCGCGCCGACGGTGCGCTCGACATCGCCGCGCACTACGTGCTGCGGCTCGCCGACGGCGCACTGGTCGAGGTGCAGAGCACCGGCCTGCGCCACGGCCCGCCCGAGGTCATGGCACGCTTGGCCGCCGGTGAGGCGGTGCGGCCCGACGAGTACGTGTTCCGCACCGTGATGCGCTTCACCACCGGTCATCCGGCGTGGCTGCACCTGAACAAGACGATCGCGATCGCCGTCGGCCAGCGCGAGGCGCGGCGCGTGATCCTCGACGTGTACCGGCTGACCTGACGCGGCGTCAGCCGAGGTGCCGCGCCAGCGCCTCGACGTCCTCGGGGAACAGCTGCCCCGCTTCGGCCTGCACGACCTTGCCGTCGCGGCCGAGCACGATCGTGACCGGCAAGCCCTTCGGCTTGGGCAGCGCCTTGTGGAACTCGGGCGTCACGAGCGCCGTCGGGAAGTCGTAGCCGTGCTTGCGCAGGTACGCGCGCGCGTCGTCGGCCTTGCGGTCGATCGACAGCGTCAGCATCGCGAGACCCCGCGAGCGCTGCGCGTGCCACAGCTTGGCGACGTGCGGCGTCACGAGCGCGCAAAACGGGCACCAGCTGGCCCACCAGTACAGCACCAGCACGCGGCCGCGCACCTGCTCGGGCTCGAAGCGCGTGCCGTCGAGCAAGTCGGCCGCCGGCACCGCGAGCGCGGTGCCGATGGCGGGCAGCGGCGGCGCGGCCTTTTCGCGCGCGGCGACCTCGGCGGCCGACGGTGGCGCAGCCTGCGCGCTCAGCCGCAAAGGCACCGCGGCCGCACCGGCGGCGGCGAGCAGGGTTCGGCGGGCGATGGGCATGGTGGCACCTTCAGGCGCGCAGCGCAGACTACAGCTTCTCGGTCTCGCCCGTCTTCGGCTGCCACTTCATCAGCCGCCGCTCGATGCGCCCGACCAGCGCGTCGAGCACGAGCGCGAACGCAGTGAGCACGAGGATGCCGGCCATCACGGTGTTGATGTCGAACGTGCCCTCGGCCTGCAGGATCAGGTAGCCCACGCCCTGCGAGCTGCCGAGGTACTCGCCGACCACCGCGCCGACGAAGGCCAGGCCGACCGACGTGTGCAGCGAGCTGAACACCCAGCTCGTCGCGCTCGGCAGGTAGACGTGGCGCAGCAGCTGCTTGCGCGTCGCGCCCAGCATGCGCGCGTTGGCCAGCACCACCGGGCTCACTTCCTTGACGCCCTGGTAGACGTTGAAAAACACGATGAAGAACACCAGCGTGACGCCCAGCGCGACCTTGCTCGCGATGCCCAGCCCGAACCACACGGCGAAGATCGGCGCCAGGATGATGCGCGGCATCGAGTTGGCGGCCTTGATGTAGGGCTCGAGGATCGCGCTGGCCATCGGGCTCAGCGCCAGCCACAGCCCCGCGAGCAGCCCGGTGACGGCGCCGATGCCGAACGCCAGCAGCGTCTCGACCAGCGTGACCCACAGGTGGCGGTAGATGTCGGCGTCGGTGACGAACCAGGCCCAGATGCGCGCGAAGATCTTCAGCGGCTCGCCGAAGAAGAACGCCGCCTGGCGTTCGTTGTCGAACATGAACGGCGGCACCAGCCCCGGCGTCGTCATCAGGTGCCAGAACACGAACACCGCCGCGAGCAGGCCCACCTGCCACAGGCGCAGCGTCTTCGGGGTCGGCTGGAGGTGCTTCCACATGGCGGGGCGGTCGCGAACGGCTCAGGCCGCCTTCTTCAGCTGCTGCTCGTAACCCTTGAGCACCTCCTCGCGCAGCACGGCCCAGATCGCGGCGTGCAGTTCGAGGAAGCGCGGCGTGACCTTGACCTCGGCGACGTCGCGCGGGCGCGGGATGTCGATCGCGAACTCGCCGATCGGCCGCGACGCCGGCCCGGCCGACATCACGACGACGCGGTCGCTCATCGCGATGGCTTCGTCGAGGTCGTGCGTGATGAACAAGACGGCCTTCCGAGCGCGTGAGCTCCCGGCCGCTACGCGGCCGCCCCCCGCAGGGGCCGGCGGCGCGCTTGGGGCGGCCCGGCGCTCGCCGCCGTCGCCGGCCCACAGCGCGAGCACCTCGTTTTCCATCAGCTGGCGCGTCTGGATGTCGAGGGCCGAGAACGGCTCGTCCATCAGGATGATGTCGGGGTCGAGCGCCAGCGTCTGCGCCAGACTCGTGCGCTTGCGCATGCCACCCGAGAGCTGGTGCGGGTAGCGGTCGCCGAAGCCGCCGAGGCCCACGCGGCGCAGCCACTCCTCGGCGGTGGCCCTGGCGTCGGCGACGCCGCGGAACTCGAGCCCGGCCATCACGTTGCCCAGCGCGGTGCGCCACGGCATCAGGCTGTCGGCCTGGAACATGTAGCCGGCGCGCGTGTTGATGCCGTCGGGAAACGCCACGCGGTCATCGAGCCGCTGGCCGAACACCTTGACGGTGCCCGTGCTCGGCGCGAGCAGCCCGGCGGCGACGTTGAGCAGCGTGCTCTTGCCGCAACCGGTGGGGCCGACGACGCTGACGAACTCGCCCGCGCCCACCGTCAGGTCGACGTCGGCGACCGCGGTGTAGCGCTGGCCGGGGTCGTCCTTGCTGATGAAGGTGCACGACACGCCGGCGAGCTCGAGCGCCGGCGGCGAGATCAGCACGCTCACGTCGGCTCCCGCCCGCGGCCGATTCAGCCCTTCGGGTACTTCGCGTTGGCCTTCCTGACGAAGTCGTTCGTGTAGACGGCCTTCAGGTCGAGCTTGGCCTCGCCGATCTTCGGGTCGACGCTGGCCAGCGCGCGCAGCGCGGTCTCGGGGCCCTTGTCGGGGATCGTGCCGTCGGGCGACAGCGCCTTCTTCGCGGCGAGGAAGGCGTCGATGTAGACCGCGCGGTCGCCGAGCAGGTAGCTCTCGGGCACCACCTTGATGATGTCGCCGGGGCCGGCCTGCTGGATCCACTTGTTGGCGCGCACGATCGCGTTGGCCATCGCCTGCGCCGTGTTCGGGTTCTTGTCGAGGAAGGCCTGCGGCGCGTACAGGCAGCCGGCGGGCATCGGGCCGCCGAAGACGCGCTCGGCCTCCTTCGGGTCGCGCGTGTCGGAGACGATCCTCAGGTTGCCGCCGCGCTGCAGCAGCGTGATCACCGGATCGAGGTTGCTGATGGCGTCGATCTGGCCGCTGGTCATCGCCGCGACCGCGCCCTGGCTCGCGCCGACGCCGATGATGGCCACGTCGCTGGGCTTGAGCCCCGCCTTCGCGAGCAGGAAGTTGACCATCACGTTGGTCGAGCTGCCCGGCGCGGTGACGCCGATCTTCTTGCCCTTGAGGTCGGCGATCGTCTTGAAGTCGGGCATCGTCTTCGGGTTGACGCCGAGCACGATTTGCGGCGCCAGCCCCTGCAGCACGAAGGCGCGCATGAACTGGCCCTTGGACTGCATGTTGACGGTGTGCTCGAACGCGCCCGAGACGACGTCGGCGCTGCCGCCGACGACCGCCTGCAGCGCGCGCGCGCCGCCGGCGAAGTCGACGATGTTGACGTCCAGCCCCTCGGCCTTGAAGTAGCCGAGCTGCTCGGCCACCGTCAGCGGCAGGTAATAGAGCAGGTTCTTGCCGCCGACCGCGATCGTCGCCTTGGGCTTCTCGAGTGCCTGCGCGCGCAGCACGGCCGGCGCGGCCAGCGTCGCGGCACCGGCAATGAGGACGTGACGACGATGCAGCATGCGGGTCTCCTTGCGGGTGTCGGGTTGCGGGTGCGGCGCGAGCCCGTGACTGTACCGAAGGCCCGCATGCGCGAGCCTCGGGGCCGCCCCGGGGCTATGCTCGCGCGATGAACGCCCTGGCCCCCCGAGTCCTGATCGTCACCGGTGCCGGCCGCGGCATCGGCGCGGCCACCGCGCGCCGTGCCGCGCGTGCCGGCTGGGACGTCGTCGTCAACGCGCGGCGCGACGCCGCCGCGGCCGAAGCCGTCGCTGCCGACGTGCGCGCCGCCGGCCGCCGCGCGCTCGTCGTGATCGCCGACGTGGCCACCGAGGCCGGCGCCTTGGCGCTGTTCGCCGCCACCGACCGCGCCTTCGGTGCGCTGCACGGGCTGGTCAACAACGCCGGCGTCGTCGACGTCGCGCAGCGCGTCGAGCAGATGAGCGAAGCACGCCTGCAGCGCATGTTCACGACCAACGTCGTCGGCCCGTTCCTGTGCGCGCGCGAGGCCGTGCGGCGCATGAGCACGCGCCACGGCGGCGCGGGCGGCGCGATCGTCAACGTCGGCAGCGCGGCGGCGCGGCTGGGCTCGCCGAACCAGTACGTCGACTATGCGGCGAGCAAGGCCGCGATCGACACCTTCACGAAGGGCCTCGCGCTCGAGGTGGCCACCGAGGGCATCCGCGTCAACGCGGTGCGCCCCGGCATCATCGACACCGGGATCCACGCCAGCGGCGGCCAGCCCGACCGTGCGCGCGAGCTCGCGCCCAGCGTGCCGATGCAGCGCGCCGGCAGCGCCGACGAGGTGGCCGCCGCCGTCGTCTGGCTGCTCGGCGACGACGCCGCCTACGTGACCGGCGCCGTCGTCGACGTCAGCGGCGGGCGCTGACGTCGCCGTTGCCGCCCGCGCCGGCGCCGCCGTCGGTGCCGAGCTCGTCGGGGTGCAGGTACTCGGCGAGCAGGTCCACCGTCGCGTGCCGGCCCAGGTGCGTGAAGCGCTCGCGCAGCCACTCGTCGGCCGCGGCATGGCCCTGGCGGTGCAGCGCCAGCAGGTGCTGCCACGGCGACTCGAAGGGCTGCGGCGCGTCGAGCCCGTCGAGCCGCTCGCCGCCTTCGATGCGGTGCAGCCGCAGCGCGTCGGCCTTGCGAAACAGCGGCGAGCGGCACTGCGCGCCGGCCACGCCCTCGTCGTGCATCAGCCGGCGCAGGATCGCCAGCGAGCGCAGCTCCTTGACGAGGCTGCCGTGGAACGTGATCTCGTTGACGCGGTCGAGGATCGCGGCCGGCCCCTCGGGCAGCGCCTTGCGCCGCTCGGGGTGCACCTGCACCAGCATCAGGTCCAGCGTCGGCGACTCGGCCAGCAGCGGCAGCAGCGGCGGGTTGCCCATGTAGCCGCCGTCCCAGTACGCCTCGCCGTCGATGACGACGGCGGGGAACAGCATCGGCAGGCACGCCGACGCGAGCACCGCGTCGGCGGTGAGCTCCGGCCCGCGGAAGACGCGCAGCCGCCCGGTCTGCACGTGCGTCGCGCCGACGAAGAGCTGGATGTCGCGGCAGCGGCGCACCGCGTCGAAGTCCACCGTGTCGGCCAGCACGGCGCGCAGCGGGTTGCCGTCGTCGGCCGCGGCCGCCGGCGCGAACCAGCGGCTGGCCATCTGCCACGCCGCGTGCAGCGGCGGTGGCGCGGTGAGCATCGCCGCCGGGTTGGCGCCCATCCAGCCCTCGGCCCAACGCGCGAGGTGCATGCCGTCGGCCACGCGCGCCCAGAAGCGGCGCAGCGACTCGCGCGCGCCACGCCGCCCGTCGGCCACCCAGCCCGCGGCCAGCGCCACTGCGTTCATCGCGCCGGCGCTGGTGCCGCTGACGGCGGCGATGCGGATGCGCTCGTCATCGAGCAGCCGGTCGAGCACGCCCCACGTAAACGCGCCGTGCGAGCCGCCGCCTTGCAGCGCGAGGTCGAGGGATCGGGTGGTCATGGCGACTGACGCGCCGGCGACGCGGCGCCAGGCGCCGCACGACGTGCGGCGAGATGGGCTTGGCGCGCCCGAGACGGTTCGAACGTCCGACCCCTGCCTTCGGAGGGCAGTACTCTATCCAGCTGAGCTACGGGCGCGTGAGCACTTGATTGTACCGGCGGGCCCCGTTTCTCGCCCTGCGTGGTCGTCGCTGCGCCCCCCGGCGGCTGCGCGTCCTCAGCCGCGCAGCAGCTTCTGCTCGGCCAGCGCCAGCGTCTCGGGGCGGCCGGCGAGCACCAGCGTGTCGCCGGCGCCGAGCACGTGACCGTCGTCGGCGGCGACGACCTGGCCCGACGCCAGGCGCACCGACACCACCTGCACGCCGATCGCCTCGAGCGCGAGTTCGCCGATGCGGCGCCCGAGGCTCGCCGCGGCGGCGGGCAGGTTCAGCGTGTGCAGGCGCGGCTGCTGCAGCTCGTCGACGGTGTCGTCGTCGGCGCCGTGGAAGTAGCCGCGCAACAGGCTGTAGCGCGCGTCGCGCGCGTCGCGCGCGAGGCGGATCACGCGGCGCATCGGCACGCCCACCAGCGCCAGCGTGTGGCTGGCCAGCATCAGCGAGCCCTCGATCGCTTCGGGCACCACCTCGGTGGCGCCGGCGGCGCGCAGCGTCTCGAGGTCGCTGTCGTCGATCGTGCGCACCAGCACCGGCACGTGCGGCGCATGCTCGCGCACCAGCGCGAGGATGCGCAGCGCCGACGGCGTGTCGTGGTAGCTCACCACCACCGCGCTCGCGCGCGCGAGGCCCGCGGCCATCAGGCTGCGCAGCTTGGCCGCGTCGCCGAACACGACGCTGTGGCCGGCGGCGGCGGCCTGGCGCACGCGGTCGGGGTCGAGGTCGAGCGCCATGTAGGGGATGCCCTCCTTGTCGAGCAGCCGCGCCAGGTTCTGCCCGCTGCGCCCGTAGCCGCAGATGATCACGTGCGCCTCGGTCTGGATCGCCTTCTTCGCGATGCTGGTCAGCTGCACCGACTGCATCAGCCAGTCGGAGCCGACGAGCCGCATCACGATGCGGTCGGCCCACATCACGATGAACGGCGTGGCCAGCATCGACAGCACCATGCTCGCCAGCACCGGGCTGACCCACTGCGGGTCGATCAGCCGCTGGCCGGCGCCGAGCGTCAGCAGCACGAAGCCGAACTCGCCGGCCTGCGCCAGGTACAGCCCGGTGCGCAGCGCCACACCCGGCGGCGCGCGGAACAGCCACGCCAGCGCGGCCACCAGCGCCGCCTTGGCCAGCACCGGCAGCGTCGTCAGCAGCAGCACGAGGCCCCACTGGTCGAGCACCGGACGCCAGTCGAGCTTCATGCCGATCGTGATGAAGAACAGCCCGAGCAGCACGTCGTGGAACGGGCGGATGTCGGTCTCGACCTGGTGCTTGTATTCGGTCTCGGCCACCAGCATGCCGGCGACGAACGCGCCCAGCGCCAGGCTCAGCCCGGCGTGCTCGGTCAGCCACGCCAGGCCCAGCGTGATTAGCAGCAGGTTGAGGATGAACAGCTCCTCGCTCTTGCGCCGCGCCACCAGCGTGAGCCACCAGCGCATGACTTTCTGCCCGCCGGTCAGCAGCAGCGCGAGCAGCGCGCCGGCCTTGACCACCGCCAGGCCGATCGCCATCACCAGCCGCTCGGGCTCGGCGTTGAGCGCCGGGATCAGCACGAGCAGCGGCACGACGGCGAGGTCCTGGAACAGCAGCACGCCCATCACGCGGCGGCCGTGTTCGCTCTCGAGCTCGAGCCGCTCGGCGAGCAGCTTGGCGACGATCGCGGTGCTCGACATCGCCATCGCGCCGCCGAGCACGACGGCGCCCTGCCAGCCGAGCTGCCACGGGGTGGTGGTGAACGAGTAGATCCACCACAGCAGCACGTGGCCGGCGAGCGTGCCCAGTATCGTCAGCACGACCTGGCTCATGCCCAGCCCGAACACCAGCGTGCGCATGCTGCGCAGCTTGGGCAGGTTGAACTCGAGCCCGATGACGAACATCAGGAACACGACGCCGAACTCGGCCAAGTAGCGCACGCCGGCCGAGTCCTTGGCCAGCGCCAGCGCGTTGGGGCCGATGACGACGCCGACCACCAGGTAGCCGAGCATCGGCGGCAGCTTCAGCGAGCGGCAGACGACGACCCCGGCCACGGCGGCGACGAGGTACAGCAACACGAGGTCGAGCGTGGTGGCCATGCGATGCGCGTCGGTGCCGCCGGCATGGGGCGACACCTAGAATGCCGCGATCGTAAGTGAGCGCCGCGTCGCCTTGCGGCCGGCCGCCCCCGCACCATGCCCACCGCCCCCACCGTCGACGCCACCCGCGTGCTGCAGCTGGCCGCGCGCACGCTCGACATCGAGGCCGCCGCACTGGCCGGCGTCAAGGCGCGGCTGGGGCCGCCGTTCGTGCAGGCGGTGCAGGCGATGCTGGCCTGCCGCGGGCGCGTCGTCGTGATGGGCATGGGCAAGAGCGGCCACGTCGGGCGCAAGATCGCCGCGACGCTGGCCTCCACCGGCACGCCGGCGATGTTCGTCCACCCGGCCGAAGCCAGCCACGGCGACCTCGGCATGGTCACGCCGCACGACGTCGTGCTGGCGATCTCCAACTCGGGCGAGAGTGACGAGCTCAACGTCATCGTGCCGCTGCTGCACCGCCAGGGCGTGACGCTGATCGCGATGACGGGCCGCGCCGACTCGACGCTGGCGCGCCACGCGAGCATCGTGCTGTCGAGCGCGGTCGAGCAGGAGGCCTGTCCGCTGAACCTGGCGCCCACCGCGAGCACGACGGCGCAGATCGCGCTCGGCGACGCGCTGGCGGTGGCGCTGCTCGACGCGCGCGGTTTCAAGGAGGACGACTTCGCGCGCTCGCACCCCGGCGGCGCGCTCGGCCGGCGGCTGCTCGTGCACGTCGGCGACCTGATGCGCACCGGCGACGCGCTGCCGCGCGTGCGCCCCGACACCCCGTTCACCGACCTGCTGCACGAGATGTCGCGCAAGGGGCTGGGCTTTGCCGCCGTCGTCGACGACGACGACCGCGTGCAGGGCATCTTCACCGACGGCGACCTGCGCCGGCTCATCGAGAAGGGCGGCGACCTGCGCGGGCTGCTGGCCGGCGAGGTGATGCACGTGCGTCCGCGCACCGTCGCCGCCGACGCGCTGGCCGTCGACGCGGCGGCGCTGATGGAGCAGCACCGCATCACCAGCGTGCTGGTCGTCGACGGCGACGGGCGGCTGGTCGGCGCGCTCAACACCAACGACCTGATGCGCGCGAAGGTGATCTGATGACGGCGCTGCGGTTCGCGCCCGAGCTGCTGCTGAAGGCGCAGGGGCCCGGGCTGGGCATGAAGGCCGCGATCTTCGACGTCGACGGCGTGCTCACCGACGGCACGCTCTACGTGGGCGAGGCCGGCGAGACGCTGAAGGCCTTCCACGTGCTCGACGGCCACGGGCTCAAGCTGCTCGCGCGCGCCGGCATCGAGCCCGTCGTCGTCACCGGGCGCGACTCGCCCGCGGTGCGCCGGCGCGTCGCCGACCTCGGCCTGCAGCACGCCGTCTTCGGCGCTGCCGACAAGCTCGCCGCCGCCGACGAGGTGCGCGTGCGCCTCGCGCTCGACTGGAGCGAGGTCGCCGCGATCGGCGACGACTGGCCCGACCTGCCGCTGCTCGCGCGTGCCGGCTTCTCGTGCGCGCCGCCGAACGCGCACGCCGAGGTGCGCGCCGTGGTGCACCACGTGACGGCCGCCGCCGGTGGGCACGGTGCGGCGCGCGAGTTCTGCGACCTGCTGCTGATGGCCGGCGGCCACTACGCGCGGCTGCTGCACGGGCACCTGACGACGCTCGACGCGCGCTGATGCTGCCGTCCCCGCAGCCCCGCACCGCCGCCGCGCTGCCGAGGCAGCCCTGGCACTGGCGGCTGCGCGAGTGGGTGGGCGCGTACCTGCCGCTGCTGCTGATGGCCGTACTCGCGCTGGGCACCTGGTGGCTGGTGCGCAGCACGCCGGTGCCCGAGCCGCCGCGCGAGTTGGCGCCGCCGTCGGGCGAGCCCGACTACACGATGGAGCGCTTCCTGCTGCAGCGCTTCGACGCCGACGGCCGGCTGCGCGTGCGCATCGAGGGCCAGAGGCTGCGCCACTTCGTCCCCGGCGACACGATCGAGATCGACGACGTGCGCGTGCGCGCGCTGGCCGACGACGGCAGCCTGACGCTGGCCAGCGCCAGGCAGGCGCTCACCGACGGCAGGGGCCGCGAGGTGCAGCTGCGCGGCGGCGCGCACGTGACCTACACGCCGACCGACGGCAGCGCGCCGGTCGAGTTCCACGGCGAGTTCCTGCACGCCTTCGTCGAGGCCCAGCAGCTGCGCTCGGACCGGCCGGTGACGCTGACGCAGGGACGCAACCGCATCGACGCCGCCGGCCTCGAGGTCGACCAGCGCGCGCAGACGGTGCGCCTGACGGGCCCGCTGCGCGCGACGCTCGAGCCGCAGCGGCTGGCGCGATGAAGACCGCGCCGCTGGTCTTCATCACCGGCGCGTCGAGCGGCATCGGCCAGGCGCTGGCGCTGCGCTATGCGCAAGCCGGCTGGCGCCTGGCGCTGGTCGCGCGCCGCGGTGCACAGCTCGAGGCGTGGGCGCGCGAGCAGGGTCTGGACGCCGCGCGCTGCGCCGTCTATGCCGCCGACGTGCAGCAGCTCGACGCGATCGGGCGCGCCGCGCGCGAGTGCATCGCACGCCAGGGGCTGCCCGACGTCGTGATCGCCAACGCCGGCATCAGCGTCGGCATGGACACCGCCGAGCGCGAAGACCTCGACGTGATGCGCGACACGCTCGAGGTCAACCTGCTCGGCGTCGCGGCGACGTTCCAGCCGTTCCTCGCGCCGATGCGCGAACGCCGCGCGGGCACGCTGGTGGGCATCGCCAGCGTCGCCGCGATCCGCGGGCTGCCCGGTCACGGCGCGTACTGCGCGAGCAAGGCCGGCGTCGTCGCGTATTGCGAGAGCCTGCGCGTCGAGTGCCGGCCGTACGGCGTGCGCGTCGTCACGCTGCTGCCGGGCTTCGTCGCGACACCGCTGACGGCGCGCAACCGCTACGCGATGCCGTTCCTGCTGAGCGCGGCGCAGTTCGCCGAGCGCGCGTACCGCGCGATCGGCGCGGGCGAGTCGTACCGCGTGATCCCGTGGCAGATGGCGATCGTCGCCAAGCTGCTGCGCGCGCTGCCCAACGCGTGGTTCGACCGCCTGATGCGCGGTCGTGCACGCAAGCGCCGGCGCCACGAATGACGAGCCCGCGAATGCCCCGCCACCGGCACGCCGGCGCGCGAAGCGGCATGCTCGCGCCCCATGGATACGCTGACCCACGCGCTGTCGGGCGCGCTGCTCGCGCGTGCGATTTGCGTGCGCACGCCGGTACTGGCGCCCGTCGCGCCGCTGACGGCACCGGCGGTGGGGCGCTTCAGCGCGCCGTGGGACGGGCGCGCCGGTGCACTCGCGCCGTGGCAGGCGGTCGTCGTGGGCACCGTGGCCGCGGCGTTCCCGGACATCGACTTCGTCGTCGGCTGGGCCGGCGAGATGGCCTACCTGCGCCACCACCGCGGCATCACGCACTCGCTGCTGCTCGCGCCGCTGTGGGCGGCGCTGCTGGCGTGGCTGATGAGCCGCTGGTTCGCGCTGACGCGCGCGCAGCCTGGCGGCTGGAAGAGCCTGTACGTGATCGCGCTCGCGTCGATCGCGATCCACATCGCCGGCGACTGGATCACGCAGTTCGGCACGATGCTGCTCGCGCCGCTGTCGGACGCGCGCTTCGGGCTCGGGGCGATGTTCATCATCGACCTGGTGTTCAGCGGCGTGCTGATCGCCGCGCTGCTGGCGGCCGCCGTGTTCCCGCGCCGGCGCTGGCCGGCCGTGGCGGGGCTCGCGCTGGCGTGCGGCTGGGTCGCGCTGGCGTGGGACGCGCGCGGCGACGCGATCGCCGAGGGCCACCGCCACGCCCAGCGCGCCGGCATCACGGCCGTCGAGGTCGAGGCGATGCCGCGGCCGGCGTCGCCGTTCAACTGGACGGTCGCGGTGTTCGACGGCGAGCGCTACCACGTCGCGCACCTGAACACGCGGCGCACCGAGCCGCTGGTGGCCAGCGCCGACGACCATTTCATCCGCCGCTTCTCGGCGCCGTACCAGCCGGTGGCGCTGGCGCATTGGCAGGTGCTGCCGCGCTTCGGTCAAGGCAGCGACGCCGATTGGGTGCGCGAGGCCTGGCAGCACGAGGCGCTGGCCACCTACCGCTGGTTCGCCGCCGCGCCGGTGCTCGTCAAGACGCTCGAGCGCAAGGGTGGCGACGGCGGGGTCGAGCGCTGCGCCGTGTTCGGCGACCTGCGCTTCGGCTTTCCTGGGCGCGACGAGGCGCCGTTTCGCTACGGCGTGTGCCTGAACGGCGATCGCGCGGCGACGCTGGTCAAGCTGGCGCTGGGCCAGTTGCTGCCGGTGTGACGGCCGTTGCGACCGCCAGCGCGCACGCGCCGGCCGACCTGCGCGGCGCACACAGGGGGCGCGCGTGATCGACGTCGTCGTCCTGTTCTTCTTGCTCGGCGTGTTCGCGCGCCTGGTCGGCAGCGACCTGCGGCTGCCCGAAGCGCTGTACGAGACGCTGTCGATCTACCTGCTGCTGGCCATCGGGCTCAAGGGCGGGCTCGAACTCAGCCGCCAGCCGCTGGGCGATCTGCTGCCGCAGGTCGCGGCGTGCATGGCGCTGGGCTTCGCGATCCCGTTCCTGCTGTTCCCGGCGCTGCGTGCGCTGCGGCTGCCGGCTGTCGACGCCGCGGCAGTGGGTGCGCACTACGGCTCGGTCAGCGTCGTCACGTTCGCGGTGGCCAGCGCCGCACTGGCGCGCGCCGGGCTGGAGGCCGAGAGCCACGCGGCGCTGTGGGTGGCGGTGATGGAGGCGCCGGGCATCGTCGCCGGCATCCTGCTCGCGCGCTGGGCGCAGCGGCGCTCGACGGCCGCGACCGCCCCCCCGCCCGCCCCCACGGCCGCCGTGGTAAGCGGCGGTGGCTGGGGCGCGCTCGCGCACGACGTGCTGTTCGGCAAGAGCGTGCTGCTGCTGGCCGGCGGGCTCGCGATCGGCGCCGTGGCCGGCGACGCCGGCGTCACACCGATCGCGGCCGTGTTCGTGACGCCGTTCAAGGGCGTGCTCGCGCTGTTCCTGCTCGAGCTCGGGCTGGTGGCCGGCGCGCGGCTGGCCGAGGTCAGGCGCTTCGGGCTCGCGGTGCTGGCCGTCGGGCTCGGCGCACCGCCGTTGCTCGCGCTGCTCGGCGCCGCCGTCGGCGTCGCGCTCGGCCTGTCGACCGGCGGCGTTGCGATCGTCGCGACGCTGGCGGCCAGCGCGAGCTACATCGCCGCGCCGACCGCGATGCGCGTCGCGGTGCCGCAGGCCAACGCGGCGCTGTCGATCACCGCGGCGCTCGGCATCACGTTCCCGTTCAACGTCGTGATCGGCATCCCGCTGTACATCCGACTCGCCCAGGCCTGGACATGACCCCCACCGCCCGCCACCCGAAGACACTGCTCGTGATCGTCGCCGAGGCGGCGATCGAGAAGGCCCTCGTGCGCGACGCACAGCGCCTCGGGGCGCAGGGGTGGACCGTCGGCGAGGTGCGCGGCGCCGGCGCCGAGGGCGTGCGCGAGGGCGCGTGGGAGGCCGACCGCACGATCGAGCTGAAGCTGATCTGCGAATCCGCGGTGGCCGACGCGATCGCCGACCACGTGCTTGCGACCTACGCGCCGCACTACGCGGTGGCGATGTACCTCAGCGACGTGCGCGTGCTCAGACCGCAGCGGTATTGACCGCGGGCGCGGTGCGCGCCGGTTCGACGGCGGCGCGGCGCGCGGGCAATGAAAAAGGCACCGCGCTCGGCGGTGCCTTCGTCATCGGGCGGCGCGCTCGGCTCAGTAGCCGCCGCGGTCGCCCCCGCGGCCACCGCCGCCGTAACCCCCGCGGCCACCACCGCCGCCGTAGCCACCACCCCCGCCGCCGCCACGACCGTAGGGGCTGCGACCGCCGCCGCCACCCCCATAGCCGCCACCGCCACCGTAGCCGCCACCCCCACCGCCGCCGTAGCCGCCACGGCCACCGCCGCCGTACCCGCCCGGGCGCTCCTCGCGCGGGCGCGCCTCGTTGACGACGACGGCGCGCCCCTCGAGGGGCTGGCCGTTCATGCCGTTGATCGCGGCCTGCGCCTCGGCATCGTTGCTCATTTCGACGAAGCCGAATCCCTTCGAGCGCCCCGTCTCGCGGTCCATCATGACCTTGGCCGACGTGACGGTGCCGAACTGCGAGAACGCTTGATTGAGCGATTCGTCGCGCACGCTGTAGGCGAGGTTGCCTACGTACAGCTTATTTCCCATGGGGAAGCCCTTTCGATCTCAGAAAAACCAGGTGGAGCTTCAACCCATCGTGAACGATTCAAGCGAAGGTGCCGCATCCAGACACAGGCCCGCTGATTATGGGTTCTGGCCGCGGCGCTGCAATCGTCGGTGGGGGATTTGTGTTGTTTTGTCGTCCTGCGGGTTTCCCCTCGGTCCACGTCCCTGGCACGGGCAGCGAGGGGTTGGGCGCCGCGATTCCGTGATCGGATGTGAGCACGTACTCTCGAAGGCGGGATCATGGTGCGTGGCGGCGGTATCGGCCACGACCGGGGTTAGCCCCGATGACCGCCATCGCGCGTCTGCCTAGACTCCTGCCACTCGCAGCGCCGCCGCCACGAGGGCAGGCGGTGCCTGGACGGAGGCCTGAGGAGACAGCACAACACCGAATCCTTCACCGTTTCGGTTCGCCACGGTCGCGCGATACTGCGCGCGAGTCGTGTCGTTGGATGGGCGCCGCACCGGTCGGCGCCTTTTTGTTGCCCTGTCCGCGTCGCCCGCTGTCCCGTTCGCATGATCGACCTGGCCCTCGTCGCCGGCGCGGCCGCGTTCGCCGGTTTCGTCGATGCCATCGTCGGCGGCGGCGGGCTGATCCTGGTGCCGGCGCTGTTCGCGCTGTACCCCGGTGCGGCGCCGGCAACGCTGCTGGGCACGAACAAGGGCGGCTCGGTGTGGGGCACGGCGTGGGCCACGGTGCAGTACGCGCGGCGCGTGACGCTGAACTGGCGAGCGCTGGCCCCCGCGGTGGCCGCCGCGCTGGCGGGCAGCCTCGCCGGGGCGTGGAGCGTCACGCAGGTCGACGCCGAGGGCCTGAAGCGCGCACTGCCGTTCGTGCTCGCCGCCGTGTTCGCGTACACGCTGCAGCGCAAGGACCTCGGTCGCGTGCACGCGCCGCGACTGGCCGCGCGCGCCGAAACCGCGGCGGCCGTGACGATCGGTGCGCTCGTCGGCTTCTACGACGGCTTCTTCGGCCCCGGCACCGGCAGCTTCTTCGTGTTCTTGTTCGTGCGCGTCCTCGGCTACGACTTCCTGCACGCGTCGGCGAGCGCGAAGCTGCTGAACACGGCGACCAACGCGTCGGCGCTGGCGCTGTTCGCCGCCCAGGGGCACGTATGGTGGCACGTCGCGCTGGTGGCGGCGCTGGCCAACGTCGCCGGCAGCACGCTGGGCGCGCGGCTGGCGCTGCGCCATGGCGCCGGCTTCGTGCGCGGCGTGTTCATCGTCGTCGTCGGCGCACTGATCGTGAAGACCGGATACGACGCCTTTTTCCGCTGACCGCGACGCGATGCCGCGCCTACGATCGGCGCCATCCCATCCTCTGGTGCGTGCCGTGCCCGTCGCCCGCGAACTGCGCAGCCTCGACATCGACATTCCCGCCCAGCCCGATGCGCTGGTCAAGCTGTCGCTGCTGCTGGCCGAGGAGGACGTCAATCTGCAGGCAGCGTCGGCGCTGATCGAATCGGACATGGCGCTGGCCGCCGCCGTCCTGAAGGCGGTCAACTCGTCGCTGTACGGGCTCAAGGGGCGGGTGCAGACGGTGCAGCAGGCCATCACCTACCTCGGCCTGCGCGAGGTGTCGGCGATCACGTTCGAAATGGGGCTGCGCGCCGCGTTCCCGCCCGCGCCCGAGCTCGAGCCGATCTGGCAGCGCGCGTCACTGCGCGGCATGCTCATGGGCCGCATGGGCCAGCAGCTCGGCGTCGATGGCTGGGCCGCACACTCGGCCGGGCTGTTCGAGGAATGCGGCAAGGCGGTGCTGTTCCGCCACGCCCCCGAGCACTACCGCTCGATGCTGCGCGCCGCGAAGACCGACGTCGAGCTCGTCAGCCTCGAGCGCGCCGGCTTCGGCGTCAGCCACGAGGCGCTCGGCGCCGCGCTGTGCGAGAGCTGGGGACTCGCGGCGCCGGCGGTGGCCAGCGTGCGCCACCACGTCGAGGTGCAGGCCGGCGGCGACATCCCGCCACAGGTCCAGCGCTCGGCGCTGCTGGCGCTGTCGGCCGTCGCCGCCGCGCTGATGAACGACCCCGGTCAGCTCGAAGCGACCGTGCAGCGCGTGATGCCGCAGGTACCTCTCGACGAGACGCTCGTGCTGCGCGCCGCACGCAAGGTGCAGTCGCAGCTCGACGACGCGCGCGCGCACGGGCGTTGACGCCCGTCATCACGCGAGCACCTGGAGCGGGCGCAGCATGTCGGCATTCGCAGCTCGCCGCCATGCCGCACGGCGGGCCGACCTTGCCGTCGGTGTCGACGGGCCAGCCGGCCGCAGCCGTCAGGGCAGGATGTTGATGATGTCGAGCACGGCCGTCGGCCGGTAGCCCGGCAGTTCGAGCCGCACGACGCCTGCGGCGCTGCTCGCGCTGCGCGCCTCGCTGGGCGTGCCCGCAATGACGCCGGTGCGTGCATCGAGCGCGAGCCCGGCGGGCAGGCTGATGCCCGGCACCACCGAAAAGCGCATGTCCTGCAGGCACGAGGCTGGCACCCCGCTCACCGTGGGAGTGGCCTGCAATGTCACACCGACCTGACCGCGCAGCGTCGACGCGGCGGTCATCGTCCCGCCGCTGACTGCCCAAGTGGTTGAAAGGGCCAGGCTGGCTTGCGATGAACAGGCTTCATCACCGCCGCCTCCACCGCAGGCGACTAGCGCGGGAACAAGAAGCGCCGTTGCGGCGGAGCGCCAGCCGCGTCGCGGCATGCGCTGCAACGGATAGTGAGAGGACGAAGGAAGCGAAGAAGGGCAGAGGTTGTGTTTCATGGGACGCGAATGCTAACGGACACATTGCGTGCCGATCGCACCGCGAAACCCGTTCTCGACGCCACACCCACGTGCACGCGCCAACACCTACCCTAGAGGCTGCACCCTACGCCGCAGGCGGAAAAGCCCTTTGTCACGCCGGCGTCACGGTGGGCTAACCTTCGGGACCCTTCGTACCGACCCCCGCCCGCGCCGATGCGGGCGCTCCACCACCATGACGACCCCGATCACCGACGACGCGCTGGCCCTGCAGCGCCTGTACCACTGGGAAGCGAACGCGCCCGACAAGGTGGCCTTCACGCAGCCGATGGGCGGCGGCGTCGTGCGCGACTACACGTGGCGCGAGGTCTGCGACCAGGCCCGCCGCATGGCCACGCACCTGCAGGGCCTGGGCGTGCAGCCGGGCGACCGCGTCGCGATCATCTCGAAGAACACCGCGCACTGGATGATGAGCGACTTCGCGATCTGGCTCGCGGGCGCGGTGTCGGTGCCGCTGTACCCGACGCTGGCGCCGACGACGATCGCGCAGATCCTCGAGCACTCGGGCTCGAAGGTGCTGTTCGTCGGCAAACTCGACGGCTGGGAGCACATGAAGCCCGGCGTGCCGGCCGGCCTGCCGTGCATCAGCCACCCGCTGTCGCCCGACGACGCGAAGAAGAGCTACCCGCAGTGGGACGCGATCGTCGCCCGGGCCGCGCCGCTGCAGGGCCATCCGGTGCGCGGCGCGGACGACCTGTCGACGATCATGTACACGTCGGGCACCACCGGCACGCCCAAGGGCGTGATGCACACTTTCGGCAACTTCGCGCGCGCCGTCTACCGCGGGCTCGAACGCATCCCGCTGAACGAACGCTCGCGCATGCTGAGCTACCTGCCGCTGTCGCACGTCGTCGAGCGGGCGCTCGTCGAGCACGGCCAGCTCGCCACCGGCATGCACGTCTACTTCGCCGAGAGCCTGGACACGTTCACGCAGGACCTGCAGCGCGCGCGGCCCACCGTGTTCTTCAGCGTCCCGCGGCTGTGGGTCAAGTTCCAGCGCGGCGTGCTGCACAAGATGCCCGAGAAGAAGCTCGAGCTGTTCCTGAAGATCCCGATCCTCAGCGGCATCGTGCGCAAGAAGATCCTCACGGCGCTCGGGCTGGACCAGTGCCAGTTCGCCGCCGCCGGCGCCGCGCCGATGCCGGTCGAGCTGCTGCAGTGGTACTCGCGCATCGGTCTGAACATCGCCGAGGGCTACGGCATGACCGAGAACATCGGCGCCAGCCACATCACGCTCGGCGACCCAGCCGACTTCGGCACGGTGGGCACGCCGTACCGCGACGTCGAGTGCCGCATCGCGCCCGACACCGGCGAGATCCAGGTGCGCTGCCCGTGGACGATGACGGGCTATTACAAGCAGCCCGAACTGACCGCCGAGACGATCACCCCCGACGGCTGGCTCAAGACCGGCGACAAGGGCGCGATCGACGCCAGGAACCGCCTGCGCATCACCGGCCGCGTGAAGGACCTGTTCAAGACGAGCAAAGGCAAGTACGTCGCGCCGGCACCGATCGAGGACAAGCTCGTGATGCACGCCGCGATCGAGGCCTGCTGCGTGACCGGTGCCAACCTCGGCCAGCCGCTGGGGCTCGTGATGCTCAGCGCCGAGGCGGCGCAGCAGGCAGCCACGCCGGCCGGCAAGGCCGAACTCGAGGCATCGCTGGCCGAGCACCTGAAGGCCGTCAACGCGACGCTCGACCCGCACGAGCAGATGGACTGCCTCGTCGTGATGACCGAGGCGTGGACCGTCGACAACGACCTCATCACGCCGACCTTCAAGGTCAAGCGCAACAAGATCGAGGACGCGTTCGCGGCCCAGTACGCGCGCTGGGAGAGCGCCGGCAAACCGGTGGTGTGGCACACGCGCTGACGCGCGCGCCGGTCAGTCGAGCACGACCTCGGTGCGCACCGCACCGGCGCGGTCGCAGCGCGCCGTCAGCGGCAGCCGCGTGCCGGCCGGCGCGCGCACGATCCACTCGGCCACCGCGCGGTCGGCGGTCAGCTCACGGTTCGGCAGAAACGCGAGCAGCGAGTTCTTCGGCGCGTGGCCGGCCAGGTGCGGCCCCTCGACACGCGGCTTGCCGGCCACGAGCGACACCGCCGGCGCGCGGCCCGCGTCGGGCAGGTGGATCTCGAACACGACGCCGCGCACTGTCCTGCGGTCGAGCGCGCGCTGCGTGACGTGGCTCGGCAGGTAGCCCGCGTTGGCCACCGCGAAGCGCACGCGCCACGTGTCGTCGCCGAGGCGCTGCACCTCGGTGCGCAGCAGCTCGAGCTTCGGCAGGCTGAGCGCGAGCTGCGTCAGCCACGCCGGGAAGCGCGCCGCCTCCCGCTCACGCAACGCCGGCGGCGGGTTGCGCCAGAAGTTCATCTTGTCCCAGCCGCCGATCTCGACCTCGCCGAGCTGCGGGTGCTGGAACGGCGTCCAGTCGACGTAGGCCTGGCCGCCGCAGTGCTCGTCGCTCCACTTCAGCAGCTTGAGGTCGTCGGCCACCGGGTGGTCGCGGTACCACTCGATCCATTGATAGTCGGTGATGCCGGCTTCCTTGTTCGGCGCCCAGATCTCGACCGTCCAGAACAGCGCGCCGAGGTGCTCGTAGACCCAGTCCTGCGTGCCGGTGATGATCTCCTTCGGGTGGTACTTGAACTCGTGGAAGATGCTGATCGCCGGGTAGCCGGTGAGCTTCGCGCCGATGTCCGACAGGCGCTTGTACATCCACAGGTCCTCGGGCGTCATGTCGTCGTCGGACTGCGTGCCCATCGGCCGCAGGATGACGCCGCTGTGCGTGTGAAAGCTCACCGCGGCGCCGATGTTCGGGTGCGCGACGAAGAAGTCGACCATCGCGCGCACCTCGGGCTCGCTCACCGGGTACGGCCCGGCGCCCGGCTGCTCGAACTCCTGCCGCCAGTACGCGGGGAAGTTGCGGTTGAGGTCCAGGCCCTCCCTGTCCTTGTTCGCGGTGATCGTCAGGCCGTCGAAGTTCTTCAGCGTGCCCTCGGGAATGACGCGGTAGTACGTGCCGCCGAACTCGCCGGGCTCGCGCGGCACCATCAGCCGCGGCTCGTCGGGGTGGCACTTGTAGGGCCCGTGCGGGTCGCGGATGCGCATGCTGAGGATGCGCCCGTCGCCGTCGACGTCTTCGATCGTCAGCCCGTCGACCGGCGCCTCGTCGTACGGGTACGGCCGCGTCGAGCTGCGGATGTGGCGCGGGCGCTCGGCGAGCGCGAGCTCGGCGCCGTCGGGGTTCAGCCGCGGGCACAGATAGACCGCGCGCGTGTCGAGCAGCTGCGTGACCTGCGCATCGCTGCCGTAGCGCGTGACGAGCTGGTGCAGCCAGTACAGGCACGCGGTGCACGCCGTCAGCTCGGCGGCGTGGATGTTGCCGTCGACCCAGAACGCGGGCTTGTCGGTGTCGGCGCCGGTGGCGGTGTTCGTGACGGTGACGAGCCAGATCTCGCGTCCTTCCCAGCTCCTGCCGATCGAGCGCACCGCGACGAGGTCGGGCCGCGCGGCGGCGTAGCCGTGCAGCAGGCGGGTCAGCTCGTCGTGGCGCGGGAAGCGGGAGAAATCGGGGGTCGGCAGCGGCATGGGCGGCGGGCAAGACGGCGGTCGGCGCGATTCTCGGCCAGCGGCGGTGGCGGCACGCCCGGCCGCGACGACGCAGAATCGAGGCGTTGCCGAGGATTCGCATCGATGCCGCTGCATTGCGCCATGCACCACACCGCTGCCGCGGGTCGGCTGCCCGCGTCGACGCGGAGGCTGCGCACCAACGTCGTCGCGCCGGGCCGTGACGCCGCCACCGGGCGCGCGCCTGCTGACGCCGCCGCCGGGCGCGTGCCGGCGCTTTGGCGTGCGCTGCAGCCCGGTACCGGCGCACAGACCACGGCCGGCGGCTGACGCGCGCGGGCGATGCGACGCACAGCCGTTTCGATCGCCGCCTGGCTCGGCACGCTGGTCGCCGTGCTGGTCGCGGCACTGGCCGTGTCACCCGCACGCGCCGACGACGGCGAAGGCTGGACGCACGGCTACGCCGCGTTCGGCGCGCCGAAGTACCCGCCCGGCTTCACGCACTTCGAGTACGTCGAGCCGAACGCACCGAAGGGCGGCACGCTGTACCTGCGCAACCCCGACCGGCGCACCAGCTTCGACAAGTTCAACCCGTTCACGACGCGCGGCAACGCGCCGGCGGGTCTGTCGATCTTCATGTTCGAGCCGCTGGCGGTGATGTCGGGCGACGAGCCGCAGACGATGTACGGGCTGCTCGCGCAGTCGATGCGCGTCGCGCCCGACCGCTCGTCGGTCACGTTCCGCCTGCACCCGCAGGCACGCTTCACGAACGGCGACCCGGTGACGGCTGCCGACGTGCAGCACAGCTTCGCGATGCAGTCGGGGCCTCATGCGGCGCCGGGGCTGCGCGCGGTGCTCGCCGTTGTCGAGCGCGCGACGGTGCTCGACGAGCGCACGATCCGCTTCGACCTGAAGGAGCGCACCGCCGACGCCGTGTTCACCGTCGGCACGCTGCGCGTGTTCTCGCGCAAGTGGGGCGCGCAGCCGGATGGCACGCTACGCCGCTTCGACGAGATCGTCAGCGAGCACCCGATCACCAGCGGCCCGTACACGATCGCGCGCGCCGACGGCGGGCGGCGCATCGAGTTCGTGCGCGACCCGAACTACTGGGCGCGCGACCTGCCGGTGCGCCGCGGCTTCTTCAACTTCGACCGCGTCGTCTACCGGTACTACCGCGACGCGGCGATCGCACGCGAGGCGTTCAAGGCCGGCGAGTTCGACATCCTGCGCGAGTACTCGTCGCGCGCGTGGGTGCGCCAGCACGTCGGGCCGAAGTGGGACGACGGGCGCATCGTCAAGGACCCGTTCGAGACGCAGGTCGGCCAGGGGATGCAGTCGTACCAGCTGAACCTGCGCCGCCCCAAGTTCCAGGACCTGCGCGTGCGCCGCGCGCTCGACCTGACCTACGATTTCGACACGCTCAACCGGCTGAAGGCGTTCAAGCGCGTCGAGAGCGTGTTCAGCAACTCCGACTTCGCCGCGCAGGGCGAGCCGAGCGCGGCCGAGCTCGCGCTTCTCGAGCCGTTTCGCGCCGAGCTGCCGCCCGAGGTGTTCGGGCCGGCGTACCGCGCACCCACGACCGGCGGCGAGCCGGCGCGGCTGCGCGCGAACCTGCTGCGCGCGCGCGCGCTGCTGCAGGAGGCCGGCTGGACGCTCGCGCCCGACGGCAAGCTGCGCAACGCCGCCGGCGAGGCCTTCGTGATCGAATACCTGTCGCCCAGCGAGGGCGCGCGCATGCCCGACTGGGAGCTGAACCTGAGCAAGCTCGGCATCGAGCTGAAGGTGCGCAGCGTCGACTTCGCGCTGTACCGCCGCCGGCTCGAGACCTTCGACTTCGACATGATTACGATCGTCGAGTCCGACTTCCAGCTGCCCAACGCGTCGGACCTCGTCAACAGCTACGGCAGCAAGGCTGCCGACGAGCCGGGCAGCAGCAACTTCCGCGGCGTCAAGAGCCGCGCCGCCGACGCCGTGCTGCAGGCGATGGCCCGCGCCACGACGCTCGACGAGCTGCGCACCGCCGCGCGCGCGTTCGACCGCATCGTGATGTGGAGCGCGTGGCAGGTGCCCGACCTGTACGCCGCCGACGAGAAGGCGAGCTACTGGAACCGCTTCGGCAAGCCCCGCGTGCGGCCGAAGTACTTCACCATCGAGAGCGCGCTGTCGGACAACCCGGCGTGGGCCGTCACGACGTGGTGGGCCGACGACTCGCTGCCCGGCAGCCGGCGCAAGTAGGCGGCCGCGAAAGGACCCGATGCTCGGCTACATCGTCAAGCGCATCCTGCTGATGGTGCCGACGCTGCTCGGCGCGCTGACGATCACGTTCGTCGTGATCCAGTTCGTGCCCGGCGGGCCGATCGAGCAGATCCTGGCCGAGGCGCGCACCGCCGGCGGCGGCGAGGGTGGCGTGTACCGCGCCGGGCGCGACAGCGACGCGAAGCAGATCGAGGAGCTGAAGAAGCTGTACGGCTTCGACAAGCCGGCGCACGTGCGCTACGTCGAGATGCTCGGCGCGTTCCTGCGCTTCGACCTCGGCACCAGCTTCCTGCACAACAAGCCGGTGTGGGACCTGATCAAGGAGAAGCTGCCGGTGTCGATCAGCCTCGGGCTGTGGACCTTCGTGATCTCGTACCTGATCTCGCTGCCGCTGGGCATCGCGAAGGCGGTGCGCGAGGGCACGCGCTTCGACGCGCTGACCTCGCTCGTCGTGCTGGTGGGCTTCGCGATTCCCGGCTTCGTGCTCGGCGTGCTGCTGATCGTGCTGTTCGCCGGCGGCACCTACCTCGAGTGGTTCCCGCTGCGCGGGCTGACCTCCGACGACTGGCACGAGCTGAGCTGGCCGATGCGCATCGTCGACTACCTGTGGCACCTCGCGCTGCCGCTGACCTGCTTCGTGATCGGCAGCTTCGCGGTGACGACGCTGCTGACGAAGAACACCTTCGTCGAGGAGATGCGCAAGCAGTACGTGCTGGTCGCGCGCGCGAAGGGGCTCTCGGAGAAGCGCGTGCTGTGGAAGCACGTGTTCCGCAACGCGCTGATCCCGCTCGTCACCGGCTTTCCGGCCGCGTTCGTCGGCGCGTTCTTCGCCGGTTCGGTGCTGATCGAGACGCTGTTCTCGCTCGACGGGCTGGGGCTGCTCGGCTTCGAGTCGGTGACGCGGCGCGACTACCCCGTCGTGCTCGGCTCGCTGTACCTGTTCACGCTGATCGCGCTGGTCGTCAAGCTGGTGTCGGACGTGCTGTACGTCGTCATCGACCCGCGCGTGCAGTTCGGCTCGGTCGGCCGCTGAGCAGCCCCCGATGAGCGCCGTGCTGCCCCCCGTCGCGACACCCGAGCCCGGCGCCCCGCCGCGGCCGGCGCTCCAGCCGATGTCGCCGAACCAGCGCGCGTGGGCGCGCTTCAAGCGCAACCGCCTCGGCGTCGTCTCGCTGTGGGTGTTCGTCGCGATGCTCGTCGTCGCGACCTTCGCCGAGCTGATCAGCAACGACCGCCCGCTCGTCGCGCGCTACGAGGGCACGACGTATTTCCCGCTGCTCAAGAACCACCCCGAGACGACGTTCGGCGGCGACTTCGGCACCCCTACCGACTGGACCGACCCGTTCATCGCCGAGCAGTTCGCGAAGCCCGGCCACTGGGCCGTCTTCACGCTCAACCGTCACGGCGCCGACAGCAGCAACTACTTCACCAAGAAGATCGACCCCGCGCCGCCGTCGGCCGACAACTGGCTCGGCACCGACAGCAACGGCCGCGACATGGTCGCGCGGCTGCTGTACGGCTTCCGCGTCAGCATCTGGTTCGCGATCGCGCTGACCGTCACCGGCACGCTGCTGGGCATCGCCGCCGGCGCACTGATGGGCTACTTCGGCGGGCGCATCGACCTGACGCTGCAGCGGCTGATCGAGATCTGGGCCGCGGTGCCCGAGCTGTACCTGCTGATCATCTTCGCCAGCATCTTCGAGCCGTCGCTGCTGCTGCTGCTCGTGCTGCTGAGCCTGTGGGGCTGGATGGGGCTGTCGGACTACGTGCGCGCCGAATTCCTGCGCAACCGCGCGCTCGAGTTCGTCAAGGCCGCGCGCGCGCTCGGCCTGACCGACGGCCAGATCATCTGGCGCCACGTGCTGCCGAACTCGCTGACGCCGGTCATCACGTTCCTGCCGTTCCGCATGAGCGGCGCGATCGTCGCGCTGACCTCGCTCGACTTCCTCGGCCTGGGCGTGCCGCCGTCGGTGCCGTCGCTCGGCGACCTGCTGCGCCAGGGCAAGGCCAACCTCGACGCGTGGTGGATCATCGTGCCGACCTTCGTGCTGCTCGTGCTGACGATGCTGCTGCTGACCTTCATCGGCGACGCGCTGCGCGACGCATTCGACACGCGCAAGTCGTGACGCGCACCGGCCCCACCGGCGGCGCGCGCGTCGCGCCCGCCCGCATGACGCTCGCATGACGCCCGCACCGCCGGCGGCCACCGCCCGCGCCGAGCGCCTGCTCGCGGTGACCGGCGTCGCCGCCGTCGCGGTGCCGGTGCTGATCGCGTTCAACCTGCCGCCGTCGTCGACCTTCTTCAACCAGGCCACGGCGTTCGGCCTGTGGGGGCTGTTCGTCGCCGCGGCGGCGTGGCGCGTGCGCACCGACGTCGCCGCGGCACTGCGCGCGACGTGGCCGCTGTGGGCGGTGCTCGCCGCGGTCGGCGCTTTCGCGCTCGCCGGCTGGCTCGCGGGCCCGCTGGCGGCCAGCCTCGTGCTCGCGCCGCTGGGCGTGCTCGCCGCGGCGACGGTGGTGCTCGTCGCCGCGGCGGGCGGCGCGGCGCGGGTGCCGGCGGCGCGCGCGTTCGCGCTCGGCCTCGTCGTCGCCGGCGCGCTGAACGCGCTCGTCGCGCTGGTGCAGGTGTTCGCGCCGGGCTGGGCCGACGGCGACTGGATCGCGCGTTCGACGCTGCCCGGCCGCGCGGTCGGCAACCTGCGCCAGCCGAACCACCTCGCGACGCTGCTGCTGTGGGCCGCGATCGCGCTGGTGCCCTTCGTCGACCGCGCGCGCGACGCGCGCACCGTCGCGCTGGCCGCGCTGGTGTGGGCGGTGCTCGTCGTCGCGACGCAGCTCACCGGCTCGCGCACCGGGCTGCTCGGCGTCGGGCTGCTCGCGCTGTGGGGTCTCGTCGACCGGCGGCTGGGCCGGCGTGCACGTGCACTGCTGTGGACGGCGCCGCTGCTGTACGCGCTGGCGTGGGCCGCGGCGGCGCTCGCCGCGCAGCAGGGCTGGGGCACGTTCGGCACCGCGACGCGCGCCGCGCAGGCCGACCCGTCGAGCTCGCGCTTCGCGATCTGGTCGGACACGCTGGCGCTGATCGCCGCGCAGCCGTGGACCGGGGTCGGCTTCGAGCGCTTCAACTTCGCGTGGACGCTGACGCCGTTCCCGCAGCGGCCGGTCGCCTACTTCGACCACACGCACAACCTGCCGCTGCAGTTCGCCGTCGAGTTCGGTGTGCCGGCCACCGTCGCGCTGACGGCGCTGCTCGCGATTGCGCTCGCGCGCGCGTGGCGCGCCGCGCGCACCGGGCGCGACGGCGTCTGGCGGCGCGCCTTCGTCGCGCTGATCGTGCTCGTCGGCACGCACAGCCTGCTCGAGTATCCGCTGTGGTACGCCCACTTCCTGCTGCCGGCGGCGTGGGCGTGGGGGGCCTGCCTCGCACCGGCGCCGGGCGGGTCCGACGGCGCAGCGCCACGGCGCCTGGGCCTCGTCGTCGCCGGGCTCGCGATGGCGCTCGCGGCGCTGGCGGCCACCGCCGACTACCTGCGCGTGGCGCGCATCTTCACGGTGTCGGCCGGCGCGGCACCGCTCGCGCAGCGCATCGCCAGCGGCCAGGCCAGCCCGCTGTTCGGTCACCACGCCGACTACGCCGCGGCGACGACGGCACAGCGGCCGTCGCAGGCGCTGCCGGCGTTCGGGCGCGCCGCGTACCACCTGCTCGACGCACGGCTGCTCGGCGCGTGGGCGCGCGCGCTCGACGAGGCCGGCGACAGCGAGCGCGCGCGCTACGTCGCCGCGCGTCTGCGCGAGTTCCGCCGCCCCGACGCACAGGCCTTCTTCAAGGACTGCGACACGGTGCCGGCGGGAACGCCGGTGCCGCCGTTCCCGTGCGCGGCACCGACGCGGCCGCTGACGTGGCGCGACTTCGAGCGCTGAAGCGCCGCGGCTCAGCCGGCCGCGACCCAGTGCCCCGACTTGCCGCCGCGCTTCTCGAGCAGGCGCACGCCGTCGATGACCATGCCGCGATCGACGGCCTTGCACATGTCGTAGACGGTCAGCAGGCCGACCTGCACCGCCGTGAGCGCCTCCATCTCGACGCCGGTGCGCCCGAGCGTCTCGACCTGCGCGGTGCAGTGCACCGCGTGCTGCGCCTCGTCGAGCTCGAACTCGACGGCGACCTTGGTCAGCGCCAGCGGGTGGCACAGCGGGATCAGGTCGGCGGTGCGCTTGGCGCCCTGGATCGCCGCGATGCGCGCGACGCCGATCACGTCGCCCTTCTTCGCGCTGCCGCTCTTCACGAGCTCGAAGGTCGCCGGCTGCATGCGGATCGTGCCGGTCGCGCGCGCGACGCGGTGCGTCGCGTCCTTCGCGGCGACGTCGACCATGTGCGCCTGGCCGTGGGCGTCGAAGTGCGTCAGCGGTGAAGTCATGGAAACTTGCGGGCAACGTGGCGGTGCGATGATTGTCGGCCCTGCGCACTGAATCGGCACCGCGGCGCGCGCTCCAAGCGCATGCGCCACCTCGCCGTCCACCGTTGAAAAAGTCCCTCGTCCACCTCGTCGCTGCCGCGCTCGTCGCGTCCGGCTGGCCTGCGGCCGCGCCGGCGCAGGTGCGGCTGCCCGCGCTCGGCGACGCCGTCGCCGACGACTTTCCCGTCAGCACCGAGCGCCGGCTGGGCGAACAGATCATGCGCGAGGTGCGGCGCGACGCGGCGTACCTCGACGACCCGCTGCTGCTCGACTACCTGCAGTCGCTGTGGGCGCCGCTGGTGGCCGCGGCGCGCACGCGCGGCGACATCGGCGCCGACATCGACGCCGCGTTTGCGTGGCAGGTCTTCCTCGTCAGCGACCGCGCCGTCAACGCGTTCGCGCTGCCCGGCGGCCACGTCGGCGTGCACCTCGGGCTGATCGCGATGACGGCGCAGCGCGACGAACTGGCGTCGGTGCTCGCGCACGAGCTCGCGCACGTGACGCAGCGCCACATCGCGCGGCGCATCGCGAGCTCGCAGCGCATGAGCGTCGTCGGCATGACGGCGATCCTGCTCGGGCTGATCGCCGCCAGCCGCGCCGGCAGCGCCGACGCGGCGCAGGCGGCCGTCGTCGGCGGGCAGGCGGCGATGGTGCAGCAGCAGCTGAACTACTCGCGCGACATGGAGCGCGAGGCCGACCGCATCGGCTGGGGCGTTTTCATCGACGCCGGCTACGAGCCGCAGGGCATGGCCTTCATGTTCGAGCGCCTCGCGCAGGCGTCGCGCCTCGTCGACGACAACAGCTTCCCGTACCTGCGCACGCACCCGCTGACGGTCGAGCGCATCGGCGAGGCGCGCTCGCGGCTCGAGGCCGCTGCCGCACGGCGCGCGCCGCCACCGAACGTGTTCGAGCACCCGCTGATGCAGGCGCGCGCGCGCGTGCTGATGGACACCGGCGTGCAGGCGCTGCGCCGAGTGCAGGCGCAGGTGGCGCCCGCCGACGCCGGCGTGCCCGAGCGGCTCGCGGTGCACTACGGGCAGGCGCTCGCGTCGCTGCGCCTGAACGAGCCGGCCGCCGCCGAGCGCGCGCTCGCCGACGCGCGTGCGCTGCTGCGCGCGAGCCCTCGGCTCGACGCGCACGACGTGCGCGCGGCGCGCGCGCTCGACCTGCTCGACGCCGAGGTGCGCGTCGCCCGCGGCGATGCCGCCGGCGCCGTCGCGCTGCTCGACCGCGACGGCGCACCGTCGCGGCCGGTGCTGCTGCAGCGCGCGCACGCGGCACTGGCTGCGCATCGCGCCGGCGCGCCGCCGGCCACGCTGCGCGCGAGCGTCGAGGCACTGCAGACCTGGGTCGCCGAGCGGCGCGACGACGCCGCCGCGTGGTCGCTCCTGGCGCAGGGCGCGGCACTGCTCGGCCAGCCGCTGCGCGCGGTGCGCGCCGAGGCCGAGGTGCAGGCCGCGCTCGGCGATCTGCCCGGCGCGATCGACCGCCTGCGCGCCGGCCAGCGGCTCGCGCGCGAAGGCGGCACCGCCGACTTCATCGAGCTGTCGGTGATCGACGCACGGCTGCGCGAACTGCAGGCCGAGCTGCGCACCCGCCAAGCCGAGCAGCAGCGAGGGGGCTGAGCGCCGCGGCTCCAAGCCCGCCTGCGCGGGCTTGGACGGCGCGAAGGGGCCGAGCTCTGCGAGGCCCAGGGGCAAGCGCCGCGGCTCCAAGCCCCGGCCCGCTGCAGGGACGCAGCGGGCCCTCGCCCGGTCCACGCCCGCGCAGGCGGGCGTGGAGCCGCCGGGCTCGGCCTGCGCGGGCTTGGACGGCGCGAAGGGGCCGAGCTCTGCGAGGCCCAGGACGAGCGCCGCGGCTCCAAGCCCCGGCCCGCTCCACGGAAGCGGTCGAGCCGGCCGATCAGCGCCGGCGACCGAACAGCTGCTCGAGCGCGGCGTCGATGACGAGCGCGCACAGGCTGTAGATCACCGAGCCAATCAGCGCCGCGCCGAACCCGGCGACGTTGAAGTTGTCGAGCAGCGCCGCGGCGGCCCAGAACATCAGTGCGTTGACGACGAACAGGAACAGCCCGAGCGTGACGAGCGTGATCGGCAGCGTCAGCAGCACCAGCACCGGACGCACCAGCGTGTTCAGCAGGCCGAGCACGAGGGCGGCCCACAGCGCCGACGCGTAGCCCGTGACCTGCACACCGGGGTACAGCGACGCGACGAGCAGCAGCGCGCACGCGAGCAGGAACCATCGAAGCAGCAGCAGCATGGACCCAGCATAGCAGTCGCCCGGCGCGCACCGCCGCAGCGTGCGCCGCGGCCGAGTGACGCCTCGCCGCGACAGACGGCGTGGCCCAGCGGCAGAACGTGTGTTTTCAGAGGGAAAACGCCTTCTCAACACATGACGGCAGCATTACCATTCGCGCCGCAGGGCAGATGCGAGAAACGAGGGCTCATGCGGTCCTCGCCCACTCCCGGCACATCAGCAACCACATGATGGAGAAGATCCAAATGGCAACTGCGAAGAAAGCCCCGGCGAAGAAAGCGCCGGCCAAGAAGGCGGCCGCCAAGAAGGCGCCGGCGAAGAAGGCGGCTGCGAAGAAGGCCCCGGCCAAGAAGGTCGCCGCGAAGAAGGCCCCAGCCAAGAAGGCGGCCGCGAAGAAGGCCCCGGCCAAGAAGCGCACGCCGAATGCCGCGTTCATGAAGGCGATGACGCCGAGCGACGCACTGGCCGCGATCATCGGCAAGGGCCCGTACCCGCGCACCGAGGTGACCAAGCGCGTGTGGGACTACATCAAGAAGAACAAGCTGCAGGACGCGGTCAACAAGCGCATGATCAACGCCGACGAGAAGCTCAAGGAGATCTTCAAGAAGGCGCAGGCGTCGATGTTCGAGATGACGAAGATGATCAACGCCCACCTGAAGTGACGGTGGGCCGTGGCCGCCGCGGCGGCCGCGAGCGACGAAGCCGGTGCCCCGCACCGGCTTTTTTCATTCCGGCAGGCCGAACAGCCGCGCGCCGTTGCCCCAGCCGATGCGTCGCGCGACCTCCGGTGGCAGCTCGCCGAGCCAGCGGCGCGCCTCGCCCATCAGCGCCTCGTAGTACTGCCAGCGCGCGTTGACCCAGGTGTCGGAGCCGACGAGGAAGCGCTCGGGGAACTCGAGCATCAGCGCGCGCCACGCGGGCGCGAGGCGCCCGTCGACGACGAGCCCCGGGCGGTACGACAGCTCGCCCATCAGCGTCGGGTGGCGTTGCAGCAGCTCGCGCACGCGCTCGACGGGCACGCCGCCGATCCCGGTGTGGGCCCAGATCAGCCGCGCGTTCGGCGCATGCGCGAACAGCTTCTCGACGGCGACGTCGTCGCAGTGCGCGAGCACGACGAGGCCGCGCGCCTGCGCGAGCTGCATCAGTTCGCGCGCGACCGGGCCGTCGGCGTTGGCGCTGTCGTAGAGGTGGAACTCGCCGAGGCCGCGGTACGGGCCGGCGGCGGTGCCGGTGGCGAGCTCGGCGTCGACCATGCGCGCGATCGCCGGGTCGCGGAACCACGACGCGTAGTCGGTACGGTCGCGGTACAGGCGCACGAACGGCACGACGGTGACGCTGGCCGCGCGCGTCGCGTCGGTGGCCGCGGCGAGCGACTTCGTGCCGTCGTTGGGCCGGCTGTTGGCGACGACGGCGCGCACGCCGCTGCGCTGCATGCGGCCGAGCACGTCGGGCAGCGGATGCGGCTCGCGCGCGTCGTCGTTGTAGTGAAGGTGCGCGTCGAACAGCGGACCGTCGTACGGCGCGGCGAGGCTGGCTGCGGCCGCCGCGGCGAGCGCGAGCGCGGCGACGACGCGGCTGCCACGTCGGGCGTGCATCGCTGCCTCAGCCAATGTGGCGGCGCAGGAACGCGAGCGTGCGCTCGCGCGCGAGCCGCGCCGCCTCGGCGTCGAAGCTTGCACGCTCGTCGCAGTTGAAGCCGTGCAGCGCGTCGTAGACGTGCACCTCGACCTCGGGCCGCTGCCGGCGCAACGCCTCGACGCCGGACAGCGGAATGTGCGTGTCGCGCGCGCCGAAGTGCGCGAGCACCGGGCAGCGCGGTGCGAGCGCAGCGTGCTCGGGGATGCCGCCGCCGTAGTACGGCACCGCGGCGGCGAGGCCGTCGAGCCGGGCCGCGGCAAGCCAGGTCAGCAGCCCGCCCCAGCAGTAGCCGACCATGCCGACGCGGCCGGCGCGCGCGGCGTGCGCGACTGCGGCGGCGAGGTCGAGCAGCGGCCGCTCGTTGCCGCAGGCCTCCTTCAGCGCGCGCCCGCGCTGGATGGCGGCGTCGTCGTAGACGAGCTCGACGCCGCGCTCGACGCGGTCGAACAGCGCCGGCGCCACGGCGAGATAGCCGTCGGCCGCGTAGCCCTCGGCGACGCGGCGGATGTGGCCGTTCAGGCCGAAGATCTCCTGCACGACGACCAGCCCGCCGCGCGGCGCGCCGTCAGGCGCGGCGACCCAGGCAGCGAAGCGGTGGCCGTCGGCGGCCTGCAGCGTGATCGATTCGGGCATCGCGGGCTCCGGGAATGGATCAATCAGGGCGTGCGTCGCCACGCAAGCGGCGCTCGACGAAGTCGAGCCGGTCCTGGCCCCAGAAGATCTCGCCGTCGACGACGTAGCTCGGCGCACCGAACACGCCGGCGTCGATCGCGCGCTGCGTGTAGGCGTCGTACTGCTGGTGCACGCGCTGCGTGTGCGCGTCGTCGAGCCGCGCGAGGCTCAGCCCCTGCTCGCGCAGCAGTTCGCCGAGCACGGCCTCGTCGGCGATGTGGCGCTCCTCGGCCCACACGGCGCGCAGCACGGCACCGGTGAAACGCATCGCGGCGTCGGTGCCGTCCTTCAGGTCGACGGCGATGATCAGCCGCGCCGCGTCGTCGCCCGAGACCGGGAAGTAGCGCGGCTCGGGCACCAGCGGCAGGTTCAGCCAGCGGCTGAAGCGCTTCAGCTCGAGCAGGCGGTACGCCTGGCGCTGCGGCGCGCGCTTGGCCAGCGGCAGCCCGCCACTGGACGGGAACACGCGCCCGCCCAGGTCCACCGGCATCACGCGGACGGCCGCGCCGGCGGCGCGCGCGAGGTCCCAGAAGCGCTGGTGGCCGAGGTAGCACCACGGCGAGTTCGGGGCGAGGTAGTAGTCGACGACGAGTGGCATGCGCGGTCCCTCCGGCCGTCGCCGCGGTGGGCGAGGCGCCGCACCTTACCCGATGTGGCGCGGCCGCGTGCGCGGCGGGGGCGGCTACGCGGCCGCCAGCTTCGCGGCGAGGAAGCGCCCGGTGTGGCTCGCCGCGCAGGCGGCCACGTCCTCCGGCGTGCCGACCGCCACCACCCGCCCGCCGCCGGCACCGCCCTCGGGGCCCATGTCGACGATCCAGTCGGCGGTCTTGATGACGTCGAGGTTGTGCTCGATGACGACGATCGTGTTGCCGGCATCGCGCAGCTGGTGCAGCACCTTCAGCAGCAGCTCGATGTCGGCGAAGTGCAACCCCGTCGTCGGCTCGTCGAGGATGTACAGCGTGCGGCCGGTGTCGCGCTTCGACAGCTCGAGCGCGAGCTTGACGCGCTGCGCCTCGCCGCCCGACAGCGTCGTCGCGCTCTGCCCGAGCTGCACGTAGCCCAGGCCCACGTCGAGCAGCGTGCGCAGCTTGCGCTCGATCGCCGGCACCGCGGCGAAGAAGTCGTGCGCCTCCTCGACCGTCATCGCGAGCACGTCGCGGATGTTGCGCCCCTTGTAGACGATCTCGAGCGTCTCGCGGTTGTAGCGCGCGCCGCCGCAGGTGTCGCACGGCACGTAGACGTCGGGCAGGAAGTGCATCTCGACCTTGGTCACGCCGTCACCCTGGCAGGCCTCGCAGCGGCCGCCGCCGGCCGACGCCGGGACGTTGAAGCTGAAGCGCCCGGGTCCGTAGCCGCGCTCGCGCGCGGTGGGCACCTCGGCGAACAGCTCGCGGATCGGCGTGAACACGCCCGTGTAGGTGGCCGGGTTGCTGCGCGGCGTGCGCCCGATCGGGCTCTGGTCGACGTCGATGACCTTGTCGAACGCGTCGAGGCCCTCGATCTCGTCGTGCGGCGCCGGCTCGAGGTGGCTCTGGTAGAGCTTCCTCGCCACCGCGGCGTACAGCGTGTCGTTGACCAGCGTCGACTTGCCCGAGCCCGACACGCCGGTCACGCAGGTGAACAGCCCGACCGGGATCTCGACGGTGACGCCCTTCAGGTTGTGGCCGCGCGCGCCGACGATGCGCAGCACGCGCGGGTCGGTCTGCGCCGCGAGCGTCGCGCGCCGCCGCGGCACCGCGATGTGCGCGGTGTGCGCGAGGTAGCGCCCGGTCAGCGAGTCGGGGTTCGCCGCCACCTCGGCCGGCGTGCCCTGCGCGACGACACGCCCGCCGTGCACGCCGGCACCCGGGCCCATGTCGATCACGTGGTCGGCGGCGCGGATCATGTCCTCGTCGTGCTCGACGACGAGCACCGAGTTGCCGAGGTCGCGCAGGTGGCGCAGCGTCGCGATCAGGCGCTCATTGTCGCGCTGGTGCAGCCCGATGCTCGGTTCGTCGAGCACGTACATCACGCCCGTCAGCCCCGAGCCGATCTGGCTCGCGAGCCGGATGCGCTGCGCCTCGCCGCCCGACAGCGTGTCGGCGCTGCGCTCGAGGTGGAGGTAATCGAGCCCGACGTCGACGAGGAACTTCAGCCGCGCGCGGATCTCGCGCAGCACCGGCGCCGCGATGCCGGCCTGCGCGCCGTGCAGCCGCAGCGCGTCGAAGTACGCGAGCGCGTCGGCGAGCGTCGCGCGCTCGACCTCGTAGATCGGCTTGCGCTCGCCGTCGGCACCGCGCAGGAACACGTGACGCGCCTCGCGCCGCAGCCGCGTGCCGGCACACGCCGGGCACGGCCGGGCGGCCTGGTAGCGCGCGAGATCCTCGCGCACGGTGGGCGAATCGGTCTCGCGAAAGCGCCGCTCGAAGTTCGGGATGATCCCTTCGAACGGATGGCGGCGCTTGACGGTGCGCACGCGCCCGCCCGCCCCCTCGGCGCGGTAGGTGAACTCGATGTCGGTGTCGCCCGAGCCGTAGAGCACCACCTGGCGGTGTGCGGGCGCGAGCTGCTCGAACGGCGTCTCGATGTCGAAGCCGTAGTGCTTCGCGACGCTCTCGAGCAGCGCGTGCGTGTAGGCGTTGCGCCGGTCCCAGCCCTTGACGGCGCCGCTGGCCAGCGACAGGCTGGGGAAGGCGACGACGCGCTCGGGGTCGAACACGGTGACGCTGCCCAGCCCGTCGCACTGCGGGCACGCGCCCACCGGCGAGTTGAAGCTGAACAGCCGCGGCTCGAGCTCGGGCAGCGCGTAGCTGCACCGCGGGCAGCCGAAGCGTCGGCTGAACACGTGTTCGTCGCCGCGGTCGAGGTCGAGCGCGAGCGCGCGCCCGTCGGCCAGCGCCAGCGCGGCCTCGAAGCTCTCGGCCAGCCGCTGGCGCAGCGCGGCGTCGCCGGCGCGCGTGCGCACGCGGTCGACGACGACGTCGATGTCGTGCTTCTCGCCCTTCTTCAGCGCCGGCAGCGCGTCGGCCTCGACGACGCTGCCGTCGACGCGAAAGCGCACGTAGCCGCGCGACTGCCAGTCGGCGAACAGCTCGGCGAACTCGCCCTTGCGCTCGCGCACGACGGGCGCGAGCACCACGAGCCGCGTGCCCTCGGGCAGCGCGAGCACCGCATCGACCATCTGCGCGACGCTTTGCGCGGCGAGCGGCAGGTCGTGGTCGGGGCAGTACGGCGTGCCGGCGCGCGCGTACAGCAGGCGCAGGTAGTCGTGGATCTCGGTGACGGTGCCCACCGTCGAGCGCGGGTTGTGGCTGGTGGCCTTCTGCTCGATCGCGATCGCCGGCGCCAGTCCCTCGATGACGTCGACGTCGGGCTTGTCCATCAGCTGCAGGAACTGCCGCGCGTAGGCGCTCAGGCTCTCGACGTAGCGCCGCTGCCCCTCGGCGTACAGCGTGTCGAACGCGAGGCTGGACTTGCCCGAGCCCGACAGCCCGGTGATCACGACGAGCGCGTGCTTCGGGATGTCGAGGTCGACGTTCTTCAGGTTGTGCGTGCGCGCGCCGCGCACGCGGATCAGCGACGACGGCGGCGGGAGGGCGGAGGTGGCCATGCGCGCGAGACAGCGAACCGGCCATGATAGCGAGCGCCCCGCGCGAGGACGGGCCCGCCCGTCTTCGCACCGCAGGCCGCGCGCCGGGCCGCGACATCAGCGACGACGGCAGGCCGATCGCCGCCACGCCGGGCGCGCAGCGGCCAGCAACGGGGCGCAAGCCAAGCGCCGACAATATGGCTGCATGCGCATGCAGCATTGCGCGAGGAGCCCGGCATGAGCCCGTTCACCCCCCTGTCGCGCCGCCGCTGGCTGCTCGGCGCCGCGGCCGTCGGCGCCACTGCGGCCGCCGAGTGGCTGCCCGGTGCGCCGCTGGCCACGCTCGCGCGCGCGGCCGACGGCTTCAAGGACTTCTTCGAAGGCTCGCCGGTCAAGGACTACCCGCTGCGCCGCATCAGCGAGCGCGTGTGGATGGTGTGGACGCCCGACGGCTTCCCGACGCCCGAGAACCAGGGAATGATGTCCAACGTCGTGTTCGTCGTCACGCGCGACGGCGTCGTCGTGCTCGACAGCGGCAGCTCGCTGCAGATCGGCCAGATGGCGATCCGGCGCATCAAGACGGTGACCGACAAGCCGGTGATCGCGGTCGTCAACTCGCACTACCACGGCGACCACTGGCTCGGCAACCACGCGTTCCGCGACGCGTTCGGCGAGTCGCTGCCGATCTACGCGCTGCCGGCGTGCATCGACGAGATCGCCGGCGTGCAGGGCAACCTGTGGCGCTCGCTGCTCGAGCGCTGGACCCACGGCGCGACGCTGGGCACGCAGGTCGTCGTGCCGAACCGCCCGGTGGCGCACGGGCAGGAGCTGCGCTTCGGCGACACGACGCTGCGGCTGCACCACTACGGCGTCGCGCACACGCCGTGCGACCTGTCGGTCGAAGTCGTCGAGGATGGCGTGACCTATGTCGGCGACGTCGCGATGCACCGCCGCATCGCGAACATGGACGACGGCAGCTACCTCGGCACGTTCCGGTACTTCGACGCGCTCGAGAAGAACACGAAGAGCCAGGTCTGGGTGCCCGGCCACGGCGACGCCGGGCCGAACCTGCTGCGCGAGAACCGCGAGCTGTTCGAAGGCATCTACCGGCCCTGCGAGCAGGCGGTCAAGGACGGCGTCGCGCTCGAGCAGGCCAAGGCACTCGTGCTCGCCGACCCGCGGGTCAAGAAGTACGCCGCGGTCACGCAGGGCTTCGAGTCGAACATCGGCAAGTACACCAGCCTCGCCTACCTCGAGGCCGAGAAGGAGGCCTTCTAGCGACCCCGGCGCTGCGGCCCCGGCTGAGCGCCGCCTTGCACACCCCGCGCGCCGGCCGCACCGCCAGTGCCGGCCGGGTCGGCCGCTACGCGCCGAACGCCGCGGCCGGCAGGGTCGCGCCGACCGGGTCGAACCACGCCAGCCGCCCGTGCAGGCGCACGACCTCGCCGACGATCGTCAGGCACGGCGAGCGCAGCCCAGCGGCGGCGACCTTGCGCGGCAGGTCGGCCAGCGTCCCGGTGACGACGCGCTGCTCGGGCAGCGTGCCTTGCTGCACGACGGCCGCGGGCATGTCGGCGCGCTGGCCGTGGCCGACGAGCTGCGCGCAGATCGACGGCAGCGCCGACAGGCCCATGTAGATCACGACCGTCTGGCGCTCGCGCACCAGCGCCGGCCAGTCGAGGTCGGCGCTGCCTTCCTTCAGGTGGCCGGTGACGAACAGGCACGACTGCGCGTGGTCGCGGTGCGTCAGCGGGATGCCGGCATAGCTCGACACGCCGCACGCCGCGGTGACGCCGGGCACGACCTCGAACTCGATGCCCTCGGCAGCCAGCGTCTCGATCTCCTCGCCGCCGCGGCCGAAGATGAACGGGTCGCCGCCCTTGAGCCGCACGACGCGCTTGCCCTCGCGCGCCAGCCGCACGAGCAGCGCATTGATGTCGCGCTGCGGCATGCTGTGCTGGCTGCTGCGCTTGCCGGCGTACAGGCGCTCGGCGTGCGGCGCGACGAAGTCGAGCACCTCGGGCGCGACGAGCGCGTCGTAGACGACGGCGTCGGCGTCGCGCAGCAGCCGCACCGCGCGCAGCGTCAGCAGCTCGGGGTCGCCGGGGCCGGCGCCGACGAGCGCGACGCGCCCGCGCGCCGGCGACGGCGTGCGCGCCGGGCGGCGGATCCAGTCGGGCAGGTCGACCATCGTGTTCATCGCTGTCGTCTCCGTGGGTACCGTCGCGCGGCCTCAGAGGCTGAGAGGCAATTGATCGCCGCAGACGCCCGTCGAGTTGGCCTCAAAGCCAGAGGAACGAACGTCACGCGGCGCTGCTGCGCG